>DDBN01000061.1:2075-10696 GCA_002333145.1 Moraxellaceae bacterium UBA2031 | reverse complement strand
GAGGCTTATCGTGCTGAGTTTCAGCAATGGGTGAATCAGCTATGGCTGGACAAGGATGACCTAATTGATCGTTTGCGCGTCACTAACTGACCAAGGAGGGCACATTCCTTTGGTGGCAGCAATTCGGTATCGGGCAGTGCTGCCCTCTGTCGGAGAGGGCTTGTCGTCGAGACATCAAGTTGCGAAATTCGATGAGTATTTAATTCGACAGGCAATGTCTGCGCCGATGATAAAAAGTAACCGCCCGACTGCCTTTTTAGGCATGCTTTTCGTGCTGTTTCTGTTGTTTTCATGGACCATGCAGGCCCGTGCCGATGTCGTGCTGGCCGAAGGGCAGGTATCTGCGAGCATCACGACTGAGTTAGCATTTTTCCGTGACGACAATGGCTCCCAAGCCCTAGCAGATATGCTTTCAAGGCCCGCGACGGACTGGAAGCAAAATGGCAGTCAGACCTTTAGTCACGGGTACAGTAATGCACATTGGTGGTTGCGTTTTGACGTTAGTAATCCACAAAAGACCCCGGCCCATCTTTTGCTGGAATTGTCTTATCCAGTGCTGGATGACATAGAGGTTTGGATACTGGCGCCGGACGGCACACTGGAATCTCATTATCGTTTGGGCGACAAGCAGCCTTTTAGTGCTCGCCTGGTACAACACCGTTTCTTTCTGATTCCACTGGAGTTGGCGGGTGATGCTCGCCGTACGGTCATGCTGCGTCTGCATAGCACCAGTTCCATGCAAGCACCATTGACGCTGTGGAAGGAACGCGCCTATTACGAGCAGGATCAGCATGTATTGTTGGCGGAAGGTTTGTTCTTCGGCGGCATAGGTCTGTTGGTGATCTACAGTTTTTTTGTGTTTATTGCCCTGCGCGAGCGCATGTATTTTTATTATGTGGTTTTTGTGCTCAGCCTTCTGGCTTTCTTGGGGGCGCTAAAGGGTTTTGCATTTCAATTTGCTTGGCCCCAGGCAACCGAATGGAATGACCGCGTACTCATGGTGTCATTGTCAGCGATGCTACTTTCAGGTGGATTATTCACTTATCGATTCTTGGGCCTTAACGCACAATCCGGAAGGCTGCAGCGCATAGCATCATTTTTAATTATGCTATTGACGGTATTTGTCGTGCTGTCACTCTTTATGGGCTACGGCACGCTCATACAGTTACTGGTTGTATTTGGGGCGGTCAGCTGCTTGTTTATGCTCATAGTTGGCGCCTGGCGCTGGCATCAGGGGGATCATGCAGCGCGTTTTTATACGCTGGCTTGGGGCTTTATGTTGTTGGGTGGCGTGATTTTGGCGCTTAATAAGTTTCAGCTATTGCCGCAGAACTTCTTTACAGAAAATGCCATGCAGATTGGGGTGGCGATAGAAGTATTTTTGTTGTCCATTGCCATTGTCGATCGTATCAACGAAAACCGACGACTGCAGATTTCGGCACATAAGGAAATTCTGGCAGGCGAGCGACGCACTCGTGAGGCTCAGTTTAATGCACTGGTCGCAGAGCGAGAGGCCAATGAGTTACTTGAGCAGCGGGTTAGCGAGCGTACAGAAGAGCTTCGTGGGGCCAATCAAAAGCTGGAGGAGCTGAGTATTTCGGATCAGCTCACCGGGCTACGCAACCGTCGCTACCTAGATCGTTTATTGATTAAAGAGTCTCATCGTTGCCATCGCTATCAACACTCTCTTGCTGTTTTGATGCTCGATATTGATCATTTCAAGCGTTTCAATGATAGCTTTGGGCATGATGTTGGTGATGAATGTCTGCGTCATGTCGCGGCTGTGCTAACTAAAGAAATGCGTACGCCGATTGATCATGTGGCACGGTACGGTGGCGAGGAATTTTGTGTTGTGATGCCAGAGACGGATCTTGAAGGTGCCCGTATTGTGGCCGAGCGTATTCGCAAAGCTATCGAGGACATGGACTTCAAGGTTGATGGTAGGCGGGTTCCTGTTACCGCAAGTATTGGCGTGGTAGCCATGGTGCCGCTGGAAATGGACTATGGTCGTGAGTTGCTGAAAATAGCGGATAATCGACTGTATGAAGCTAAAGCGGCTGGTCGTAATTGCGTGATAGCGGCAAGCACAAAGCCACATGAGTTTGATGTGTAGTGAAGTATAAATAAGGCGGCTAAATAGCCGCCTTATTTATTATTAAGCCAAGCTTTTATGATTAAACCAAGTTCAATCCTGAATGCGACGCCAAGGATGAGCTTGTTCCAACGCGTAGGAAATTTCCAGCAAACTACGCTCATCCCCGTGAGCAGCAGAGAATTGCACCGCTATCGGTAGGCCTTCTGTTGTGACGCCCATGGGTAGCGAAATTGCGGGGCTACCACTGGCGTTATTCAGGGGGGTAAAGCTCACGTATCGCAGTAGACGATCAAACAGCACGTCAAAGTCTTGGGAGGGCGACAGCCAGCCCAGTTTTGGCGTGGTATGGGCTGCTACCGGGCTCAGCACCAAATCGTACTGCTTGAAAACAAGTGCGTAGTCATTCAAAGTTTTCTTCAAGCGGTAGAGCACCATAGGGGTTTTGAACATATTGCGCTTGTACAGGGATGCCAGCCCCTGACTCAGATTGTCCATCTTTGATGCATCAAAGTCTGGGCTCATGATTCGCTTGCCGAAAACGCTGACCAGAAAAGACAGCATACCCCAGTAAATACTGAAATCATTCGCAAAGGACTGTTTCACCGGAAGCGGCATTTCTTCAACGCGATGGCCCATGATTTCCAGTAAGCGTGCCGTGGCCTCGACCGTGGCACGCGTTTGCGCATCGGTGGCGTGACCCGTGATGGAGTCATGCACCAAGCCGATACGCAGGGGGCGGCTACCGGGGCCTTTCACCAGTCCAACAGGCGGTAACTTGGGGTTGCGATAGAACTGCTCGGCACCGGCATAGAAATGTGCGGTATCACGCACACTGCGTGTGACCACACCTTCCGAAACAATATTCACGGGCAGTGAGCGAGCCGCCTCTGCATCCACCAGGCGACCACGAGTAGGTTTCAGGCCGATCAAGCCGCACGCAGAGGCAGGAATACGGATTGAACCGCCGCCGTCATTGGCATGAGCAATGGGTACAACACCCGCCGCGACCAGTGCCGCAGAGCCACCCGATGATGCCCCTGACGAATACTCCGTGTGCCAAGGATTGCGGGTAGGTTCAGCATGCATGTATTCGGTGGACGCGTTAAAGCCAAACTCCGGCAAGCTGCTCTTGCCGAGTGAAATTAAACCCAAGCTTAAGTATTGCTGTGCAAAGGCATTATCAGCTTTAGCAGGCCGTGCATTTACCGCGAGTGAACCGTGGTTAGTGGGCAGGCCAACAAGGTCAGTGTTGTCTTTTACAAACGTAGGAACGCCGGCAAAAATGCCAGTGTGAGGCCGGTCTGCTGCTTGAACAGCCTGCTCGAAAGTTGCTAGTTCGATGGCATTGATCTTGTCTTCCACGCATTTGGCACGCGCAATGGCGGCCTCTGCTACTTCACGAGCACTAACATCTTTGTTGCGGATGCGTTCGGCAATGCCAACGGCATCCAGATCGCCCAAGGCATCGTTGGTGAACGCGTGAATTTTCTGTGTCATGGGTGTGCCCCGTGTTCTTTTGATTATCGAGAGGACAGTTGTCTGGCTCGTATGAGGCGCATCATGGTGGCTTGTCGAGATGAATGTCAGTGACTTCAGGGCTCATTCTGGTGTGCAGAGTGGCGAGACAGCATTAGTGGCAGGTAGATGGGCAGTTAATGGAGAAGCTTGCTAGGATAGGGGCTAATTTGCCGATAGCCACACGAGTTAAATCATGTCCCGCTTGCCCAATATTTTTTATGCCCAGTCAGGTGGAATGACGGCGGTCATCAATGCCACTGCAGCGGCTGTTGCGCTGACCGCGCGCAATCACCCTGAGCGTATTGGCAAGGTATATGCGGGCGAGAACGGCATCATGGGGGCATTAGAAGAGGCCATGGTAGATCTTTCGCGTGAAAGTGATGCGGCGCTCAATGCCCTGCGTTACACCCCGGGTGGAGCATTTGGTTCCAGCCGGTTTGCATTAGGAACGCCAGCCAGTCATCCGCAGCACTATGCTCGTATCATTGATGTATTTCGTGCGCATAATATTCGCTGGTTTCTGTACAACGGCGGTGGCGGCTCGGCAGGCACCAGTATGCACATCGCCAACGCCGCGCGGCAGGCAGGGTATCCGCTTGCGGTTATTCATCTGCCAAAAACGGTTGATAACGATTTGGCACAGACAGATTTTTCACCGGGCTTTGGTTCTGTGGCGAAATATACCGCTGTCAGTACACAGGAGGCGGCACTGGATGTGGCTTCTATGTGCCGAACATCGACACAAGTGTTTGTAATGGAGGTGATGGGTCGTCATGCGGGGTGGATTGCGGCCTCTAGTGCGCTGGCGCAGCAGGATGGTACGGGTGCACCGCATATCATTCTGTTTCCTGAAATTGCCTTTAATGAGGCCCGTTTTTTAGCCGCAGTGGAACGCGCCGTTGCGAGCGATGGTTATTGTGTTGTGGTGACGGCAGAAGGACTGGCCGTGAACAATCCTATGGTCGATACAGAATCGGTCATCGCGACAACGGGCCATGGCAAGGACAAGTTAAATGTACACACAGGTAAGGCGGCGCCGTATCTGGCGGCACTGGTAGGTCAGCGGCTGGGGTTTCGTTGCCATTTTGCCGTCAGCGATTATCTGCAGCGTTCAGCGCGGCATATTGCCTCTGCAGTCGATGTAGAGGCGGCATGGCGCGTGGGTGAGACGGCGATTGATATGGCCCTGGCCGGTGCAGATCAAGTGATGGTCTCTTTGCAGCGTAAAGGCGTGCGTAAGGTATCTTGGGGTGTAGTGCCTGTGCCGCTGCCGAAAGTTATCGGCAAGGAAGTGTGTTTACCCCGGAATTTTATACGACGTGATGGCTTTGGTATTACTGATGCCTGCCGCAACTATTTGCTGCCGCTTATTCAAGGTGAGGACTACCCTCCCTATCATCAGGGCTTGCCAAAACCAGCAATGCTGAAAAAAATTGCAGTGAAGAAAAAGCTACCATTATTTCTGATGCCATAGCATTTTCACGGTCAGCGTTATTTCTTTTTTCGAGACCGCAGTGCGCCTTCTACCTGCTCACATAAAGTGCGCAGGATCATGATGCGCGCATATTCCACATCATTGGCGGGTATCAACGTCCAAGGGGCTATTTCGGTGCTGGTGCGTTCTACCATGTCACAGACAGCACGTTCGTAGCTTGTCCACTTGCGGCGATTGCGCCAGTCATCCGGCGTAATCTTGTGGTTTTTGTAGGCAACTTCTTCGCGCTCACGAAAACGCTTTAGTTGTTCATCCTTGGTAATAGCTAACCAGAACTTCACCACGATCACATTATTGCGAACCAGTTGCTCTTCAAAGTCATTGATCTCGATGTAGGCACGCATCCAGTCCGCCGTTGTGCAGAACTTTTCTACACGCTCAACCAATACGCGGCCATACCAAGAGCGGTCAAAAATAGTCACATGATTATGGCGTGGGAGATGGCGCCAGAATCGCCAAAGATAAGGGTGGGCTCGCTCTTCATCAGTTGGCGCAGCAATAGGAACGATATTGAACTGACGCGCATCCAGTGCGGTTGTCACGCGGCGAATACTTCCCCCTTTGCCGGCAGCGTCCTGCCCCTCAAAAACAACGACCAGTGATTTTTTGGCAAAGCGCGGATCTCGGGTGAGTAGATTAAGGCGCCCCTGTAATTTCTCCAGTTCACTCTCGTATTCCTTTTTACCCATTGATGCGCTGTAGTCGAGGGTGTTCAAGATGTTGCGGCTGTCTAGCGAAGGCAGTAATGGTGTACCGTGCGATGAGCGACGTTCTTGCCGGATACTCAGGCGACGCTCTAGGGCCTCTAGTAACAGTGTGCCTGCGGTGAGGTAACGATAGTGTGGGTCGGAGCCCTCGATTACATGCCATGGCGCATCGCCGGTACTGGTTTCGCGCAGGGTGTACTCGGATACTTTGCGAAACTTGTCATAGGCGCGAAAACGATCCCAATCGGTATCAGTGACACGCCACTGTGTTTTTGGATCTTTCTCCAGTTCCTTTAAGCGTTTTCGCTGAGCATCCTTGGAAAGGTGAAACCAAAGCTTGATAACCAGTGCTCCTTCCGTCACCAGCATTTGCTCAAAGTGACGGATCTCCTCAATGGACTGTATTAGTGCAATGCGCTTGGCGGTTCCGGCAACCTGATTGACGATTGGATTGGTGTACCAAGAACCAAATAAAATCCCGATGCGGCCTTTCGGGGGAAGAGATCGCCAGAATCGCCACATGGGTGGGCGCTGCGCTTCTTCATCGGTGGGGTCGCCAAAGGCATGGGTCACAATATGACGCGGGTCCATCCACTCATTGAGCAGATTAACGGTCTCGCCTTTGCCCGCGCCATCCACACCATCCACAATGATGATGACGGGGAAATTGCCTTGTTCTAGAAGTCGGTATTGAGCTTGCAACAACGCTTGGCGAAGCTCAGGTTCGCGCTGTTTGTATTCTTCTCGTGAAATTCGATGACCGACTTCTGCAGACTCAAACATGGTGATCGTTCCTTACTACAACAGTGGGTATCGTTTTTCTGGCGGCACCAAGGGGCGGCTTACTTTGTTGGGGGCATCAGATTGACTGCAATCACACGATTACGTCCGCCTTCTTTAGCCTGATAAAGTGCATCATCGGCTTCTTTGATTAAAGCCTCGGTGCTGGCAGCCAAAAAGTATTGGTTGCAAACCATGCCAAAACTTCCGCTGATTGGAATTCGCTCGCCAGAATCACTGGTGATTTCCATGCTTGCTAGCCTGGCGCGGCAGCGCTCTACCAGTGCCTCGGCACCTTGAAGAGTGGTGTCCGGCAGCAGAAGCATGAATTCTTCGCCACCATAACGGCCGACTGCATCGCACTGGCGAACGGTTTGCTGCAGCACAGTCGCCGTTTCATTTAGAACACGATCTCCCATTGGATGTCCCCACGTGTCATTAACGTGCTTGAAGTGATCAAGATCGAGCAAGACTGTGCACAAGGGAGGGCCGTGCCGATGGGTGCGCGCTATTTCTTTTTCCAGCATATCGATGATGCTGCGGCGGTTGTTGATGCCTGTCAGGGCATCGGTAAGGCTCATGATGCGAATGGTATTTTCACGCTGCCGCCACCAGTTCAGCATATGGTCAGCAAGCAGCACGATGATCACAAGGAATGGTGAGGCAAACAGCCAGTTACTGGTGACCCAGAATAAATTACTTGACGTATCCGAGGGAGAAACCATCACCGGCGCATAGGTTAGTGTGCCCAGCGCAGACAGGTAGCTTTGTATCAGCATGAGCAGCATCGCTACCGTAAAGGAAAGCCACACCACGCCGCGCTTAAGAAAAATGAAACCAAAAACAACAGCACCCAGTAGTACCACGCCAGCAGCAATCTCCATGGAGCCAATATAGTGGCTGCTAATTGCCAATGTAACGGCAAAGTACAGCGTCGTTAAGTATTGATAGGGCAGAAATGAAGGAAGCTTTCGACGAATACCCAGCCCCAGCAGTAATAAAGCAACGGCCCCTGCTGTCATCCATTTTTCCATCGATATCAGTTCGATCATGATGGGAACATTAATCAGCTGGTCACGGTCGGGCCGCCCCAGCGCATAGTGTCCCCAAGCCAGATACTGAAGATAAGTAGGAATGAGGAAGATGACCGGGATCATGCCCTTGTCAGTTTCACTCCACTCTAAGATAGAGGTGAGGCGCTGTCGCCACTGATTCATTTTCCTGTGTTCCTTCACTTGTCGCGATGGAGTGCGCGCATGGCGCAGCTATTACAGCTAATCTTATAGTTTTGCTGATTCCAATGGCTGTTGCCAGTCCGGTTGTACCGTAATGACAGCCAATTGTCCTTTGCGGTCAATAATAACGATGGCGAGGGGGGAAGCATTAGGCGTGGGGTCGCGCTATTGTTGAGGCACTTCTATTGTCTTATTTCTGGGGTTGTCATGACCGAGTTGGTCACCATACGCGTTGTCGATCATATTGCTGATGTCAGGCTTAATCGCCCTGAAAAGATGAATGCGCTTAGCCTTGCCATGCTTGAGGCGATTAATGCGGCCGCCGAACAGATTATGGCAGACCGCACGGTGCGGGCAGTGGTGATCTCCGGCGAAGGCAGGGCCTTCTGTGCCGGGCTAGACCTTGCAAACTTCACTGACCCCAACTCGTTCGGCGGCGGTGATCCGTTTGGTGGTGGTCGAGGGGGCGATTGGCCCAACTTTTACCAGAAACCAGGCTACCTCTGGAAAGATGTGCCCGTACCGGTAATCTGTGCGTTGCATGGGGTGGTTTTTGGCGGGGGGCTGCAGATTGCGCTTGGTGCGGATATTCGTATTGCCCATCCGGAAACCCGTCTGTCCCTGATGGAGATTAAATGGGGGCTGATTCCTGACATGAGTGGCACACAGACGCTGCGTGATTTAGTGCGCTTGGATGTGGCCAAGGATCTGGCGTTCACCGGGCGTATTGTCGATGCCCCTGAGGCGCAGCAGATCGGCCTAGTGACCTACCTAAAAGACGACCCCCGCGA
>DDBN01000061.1:0-1994 GCA_002333145.1 Moraxellaceae bacterium UBA2031 | reverse complement strand
AGTATGGACAGAGCCTATTTTCCCCGTAACTTGTAGGCCATCTTGCGCTTTCTTTCTGAGGCCGCTTTTTCTATCGCTTTTTGTTCCTGCAGGCGTGCCACTTCGATTTCTTCGAGCATGGTCATTTCCGGCGTTTCCAGGGTGATGCGCCCCAGTGTTGCCGTGCGGTATTCATTTATTAGGATAGTGGCGATACGGTGAAAGTCGACATGACCGCCACTGCCCAAGCAACCACGCTGCCGGCCAATGATCTCCATAAACTCGATATCGCTCTCTGGTAGCGTTTCTAGCTTGAAGCGCTCTTTCAGCATGTCGGGATAGTGTTTAAGAAGAAATGCTGCCACATAGCAGCCCACTTCATCATTGTTGATGGCAGTTTCTTTGATTGCACCGGTCACCGCCAGACGATAGCCGCTGTCCGGATTCTCAATCTTGGGCCAAAGAATCCCGGGGGAATCAATCAGTACTAGGCCATTATGCAGGTCGATACGCTGCTGAGCTTTGGTGATTGCGGGTTCGTTACCTGTTCTGGCCACGGTCCTGCCAGCAAGAATATTGATAATGGTGGATTTGCCGACGTTAGGAATGCCGGTAATCAATGCCGTGACATTGCCCATCACATCTTTGCGGGTCATGGATTTGCATATGCTGATCAGCTGGCGAATTTGGTCCGGCTGCTCAGTGGTTACCGCAATCGCTTTAACGTTTTCTTTCTTTTCCAGATGCTCTATCCATTGCTGGGTTGTTTCCGGGTCAGCCAGATCGCTCTTGCTCAGCAAAGTGATGCAGGGCTTGCGCGTATGGAACTCGGCGATCACAGGATTGGAGCTGGAATAAGGGATACGGGCGTCCACAATTTCGATAATTAGGTCCACCTTGGGCAAGGTCTCACGAATCTCGCGGATGGCCTTGTTCATGTGGCCGGGGAACCAATTGATGCTCATGGGTGATACATACCGAAAAGGGGATATAAGCCATTGTACCTGTTGCCGGCCATTCATGCCCCTTTGGGGCTGTAAAGCCCTGCGCAATCGCCCGAATACAGTGGATAATCCAGGGCATTAACCATGGCTAGGATTTGAAATGCAGCGCCCGTTACCCATTCGTGATGGTGTCAGCGCCAGTGCCGTCTTCTTGCCGGAAGGCGAATGGCGGACTGTGCTCGCTTTTTTGACGTACTACTTTCCAAGTGTGGGAGAGGCGCGTTGGGTGGCGCGTATGGAGAGTGGCAGTGTGGTTGATGCGGAGGGTGATGCTATAGCGCCCACAGCACTTTACCGACCACTGACGCGTATTTTCTATTATCGTGAGCTGGAGGATGAGCTACAAATTCCTTTTGATGAAGTTATCCTCTTTGAAAATGACCATCTCATCGTCGCCGATAAGCCACATTTTATGTCCACGGTACCGGTTGGCCGCTACTTAAAAGAAACGTTACTGGTGCGTCTCAAGCAGAGACTTAATTTAGAGCATCTAGTGCCGCTGCATCGGCTTGATCGAGATACTGCAGGCCTTGTCTTGCTGTCAAAACAAGTGGCGACACGCGATGCGTATCATGCGTTGTTTCGTGGAGATGGCATCACCAAAGCTTACGAGGCCGTGGCGCGTTTTAATCCCGAGCATGAATATCCAGTGACACGCCAGAGTCGCATCGGAAGGGCAGAACTATTTTACCGGCGCGAAGAAGTGGAGGGAGTACCAAATGCAAGCTCGGTCATTGATCTGATCGAAAGGCAGGGTGAGTGGGCTCGTTATCATCTGCGGCCGATCACAGGAAAGACACATCAATTGCGTGTCCATATGGCCGCGCTGGGCATGCCAATTCGCAATGATGTGCTGTATCCGCAGGAATGCAGGCGGGCACCAGATGACTACAATTACCCTTTACAGTTATTGGCACGGACGCTTGAATTTGTGGACCCGATCAGTGGCGCTGCCATGATGTTTGAAAGTCAGTTTCGGCTGATGGGCTTGGATGAAGCGTGACGAATGAG
>DDBN01000066.1:2867-13538 GCA_002333145.1 Moraxellaceae bacterium UBA2031 | reverse complement strand
CCAATAACCAGATCAGCGTAGCGTTAATGGCTGAACGGGTGGCACAACACTACCCTGGCGTGGAGCAAATCCAGCGCTCTCCGTCAGGCTCTGTCATCGTGTATTACAGCGGGAATGGGCAGACAAATGCAGTTCGTGTTGACCCAAATAGCGGCCTGAGCATTGGCGCTTACACCCCCTCCACATTCATGCGCTGGGTGAAAAATCTGCATCGCTCTTTTCTGGCAGGTACACCGGGCCGTGCGGTAGCAGGGGCGTCTGCACTGATCTTGCTAGTCCTGAGTTGCTCGGGCGTATTATTACTGGTCAAGCGTCAAGGTGGCTGGCGGCAACTTGCACGCCCATTGCGCGGTAATTTCAATCAGCGCTGGCATGCTGAAATTGGCCGCATCATTGTATTCGGCTTACTGCTATCGGCCCTTACCGGGCTTTATATGTCGGCAGCAACATTTAGCCTGATCTCCGATGGCACGCAAGACGAACCCGATTTTCCTGCCGAAGTGGCGACGGGCTCACTTATGCCAATAGGGACAGTGCCTGCCCTGCTGACCACAGACCTAAATGATTTCAGGGAACTCGTTTTTCCGATTCCCGATAGCACCGAAGGTTTTTATTCCTTAAGCACTTCCCAGGGTGATGGCTACGTAGACCAGACTACCGGCGTGCTCATATCGTACCAAGCACACTCCACTATTCGTGATGTCTATGAGTTCATCTATAAACTGCATACCGGTGAAGGCTTGTGGTGGCTCGGCTTGATACTGGGGTTGTGCGTACTACCCATTCCGGTAATGAGCATCACAGGAATTGTGATCTGGTGGCAGCGCCGTCGTTCTACACCACGGCTCGCCAACAATAGTAGCCTGCAGTCCGCAGAAACGATCATTTTGGTAGGCAGCGAAAATAACACTACGTGGGGATTTGCAGCCGCGTTACACAACACCTTGCGTCAACGTGGTCAGCGAGTGCATACGGCTCCCATGAACCAGTTAGCCACTAACTATCCCAACGCAAAAAAGTTATTCATTCTGACGGCAACTTACGGCGATGGCGATGCGCCTAGCTCAGCCAATCAATTTATGGCGCGTCTGCAAGAATATTCCGGTTCGCATAAACCAGATTTTGCCATTTTGGGCTTTGGCGACAGCCAGTTTTCAAAATTCTGTCAATTTGCAAAGGATACACAGAGCGCCCTGCTCCAGCACGGGTGGCAACCGTTTCTTGAGCTTGCCACGATTGATCGGCAGTCTGCGCAGGAGTTTGCACGCTGGGGTGAAAACCTAGGCCCTGTATTTGATGGCGATGTGACGCTGAATTACACCCCAAAACTTCCGCCAGCTCATTCTTTAGAATTGATCAGCCGTGTCGACTATGGTGCAGAGGTGCAAGCGCCTACCAGTATTCTTCGATTCGGGCCGGTTGCCCCGAAAAATCGAACTCAGCGATTGATGCGACGTATCGGAATCAATGGCCTGCCCCACTTCGAGGCAGGCGACCTTGTTGGGATTATTCCAGCGGGCAGCCCTGTACCACGCTTTTACTCCTTGGCCAGCGGGTCAAAGGATGGCTTTTTGGAAGTCTGCGTGCGCAAACAATCGGGTGGCTTGTGTTCAGAAATGCTTCATGGCCTGCATGTCGGCGAGAAAATTGATGCATTCATTCAGCCTAACCCAAACTTTCGTCCCGCCTCCGGTAAGTCCTCTGTCATTCTTATTGGTGCTGGCACAGGCATAGGGCCGCTGGCAGGATTCATTCGCAACAACACCGATAAGCACCCTATCTATTTGTATTGGGGTGGGCGCGATCCCGCCTCAGATTTTCTCTATGAGCCTGAGCTCAACACCTATCTGACTGATCGTCGGTTAACCCANNCTGAATGAAGCGCTCGCACCCCTCGGCATGAGCGTTGAAACCCTCAAGCTGCAGGGACGTTATCGGGAAGACGTTTTTTAATGTGTGCGTCACTTCCCCTGCAGCCGGCTGCCATTTGCAGTGCGGATAGCAACAGCAGATAGGGGCATCTGGGGGCAACTCCCTTGGCGCGATACTGACTTGCCCCCAAAGTTGCCCCATAGTTACTGGGTTGTCACTGCACCCGCTGGCACTTGCAGACACAAAAAAAACGCCCGAAGGCGCTTTCTTGTTGGGTTTCAGGAACTTACTGGCACTTCCTGAATCTAAAATGTGGTGGCCCAACCCAGAATCGAACTGGGGACACGCGGATTTTCAATCCGCTGCTCTACCAACTGAGCTATCGGGCCAACGAGGGCAGTATTAAACCCGCGCCCCGCCGGTGCGTCAAGGCATAAGCATGGCTTTTTTACTGCCTAAAGCGACTTGTGGGTGCCATCGCAGAAAGGTGCATTGGCGGTCTGCTTGCACCCACAGAACCAGATAATACGCGTGGCGGTGGCTTCGTACTTCATTGGCGTGATGTCGGTTCCTTTATGGGAGCCATCACAAAAAGGCTGTGACTGGCTGCGACCACAGCGACACCACCAGTAGGTTTTACCGGGCTCAACTTCAATGGCATGGGGGCGAACCTCAGACTCGCTCATGACGGCCTCCTTGGCATTTTTATTATTATTTTTAGACGACACCTACATCCGCTGCTTCACCCACTGCTTCATCCAGAAGCAAGGGCACAACTTACTGTCGCGGAAACAGTGTAGACATTTTTATCCAGAAAATCGGCGCAGCCTGCCCGGAACAACGCCCGCTGGTCGGCGCGGGGCTGCTCTCGGAAGGCTTACTTGCAGGGCGATTCAGGGCAGTGGCAGATCCGGTAGCCGGGCACTGAGCTGGCTCAGGCTTTCCACCACATAACGCTGTGCGGCACGGTCATCCATCTGACTGAGCAGGCGTATTAGCTCGGCATAGGCTTCAGGGGTCTTGTGCAAGGCCAGTGCCGACTCAAAATATGCCCGTGCATCCAACCAGCGACGGTTCTGCAGACAGAGCCGGCCAAGGGCCAGCATTAGCACCGGGTTATTCGGATGCGCTTCACGCCAGCCCTCTGCACGCATCAGCGCCTGATCAGGGCGTGTGCTGCGAGCGCGGCCATACACCTCGGCGCCAGCATTACTCCACTGCTTGTCTAATGTCACTGCCAGCAGCGCCTCAGCTTCGTCATCTGCGCCGCAATGCACCAGCTCAGCAGCATAGGCAGCCTGAAGGTCTTCGTCTGCTTGCAAGCGCTTGGGCAATGCCTGCCAGTAGGCTTGCAGCCGACGGACCGTATAGGCCTTGTCAGCGCGGCCTGCTGTCTGCCCGACCCAACCCAATACCTCGCGATTTGCGCGCTTTTCCAGCCGAGAGAAGGCCTCGTCATCGGGTCCACTTTTTTGCAGCTGTGGCAGCACATCCGCTAGATCAGCCCAACGCTGAAGCCGTGCCAGCACCTCGACGCGCAAACGGCGCACAGCATCTTCACGGGGATGCTTTTCTTGCAGTTGCCCCAGCAACACGGCCGCCTGCTCCCAACGCCCGGCCACCAGCTGCAAACGGGCACGGGCTAGGCCAACGGCAAGGCGATTGCCCTGCTCGTCTGCCAGCACCAAATAATTCTCCGCGCGCTCCCACGCCTGGCCCTGCGCCGCCGCCCTTGCTGCTGCCAAATAAGCGGGCAGCGGGTGCGTAGACAGACGCGCGGCGTTGAACAGCTGGCGCTCAGCCCGACGCCAATCTCCTCGCTCCAGACGAATAATGCCGCTTTCAAAAGACTGTTGGCTGCGGCGCTGGCGGCGCGCATTCATAAAGCTTGCCCACCAACTGTTAAAGCCGAGCAGCTTAAACAGCAGATCGATTGCCACCATGGCAGCCGCCAAGCTCAGCAACCAGATCAACCCGCCCAACCAGAGCCCCATCTCCACCGATGTTTGCTGCCAGCTCAGCAGTACATAGCCGGGGTCGCGCAAGACAACAAGGCCGAGCAAGCCACCCAGAACTGCGAGCAATAACGTCAGGAAAAACCAGCGCTTCATGGTGACACCGTGGCAGGTGTGGCTTCACGCCGAGGCGGAAGGCCTGCCAGTGCATCAAGGGCACTAAGCGATGCATGCAGGTCCGGCAGAGCTGGCCGTATATCGAGGGCGGCTAGGCCGTCCATTTCTTTCAGCAAACCCTGATATTCGGCCTGGGCCAAACGAATGTAATAACGGGAAAACCGTTTACGGGCAGTGACCAGACTCTGGCGGAAAATATCCGGATCGCCGCGCATTAGCGCCAACTGAGCCTGCGTCAAATCCAGTCGCAGCGCCTCACGCACCAGCGCACGCTCGGCATCGGACAACAGTGGGCGAACTGGCTCATCGTAATGACGCACAGTGACCAGTCGGCGCAAGTGCGCCCAACCCTGATCAAACGCAGACGCATTAGTGTTGATGGCGGCCGCAGGCTCAGCCGCTCCCCGAGCCTGGGCGCGTTCATCGGCCTGCATGGGCATCGATACCACCGCTAAGCGTTCGCTGAGTGCACCTAAGCGCAAATAGGTACCCGGCACATCTACCTGCAGGGCGGCATTCAATGCCAAGCGGTCTTGAGCAAGCGCCTTGCGCAGGGGCAGCAGACGATTATCGCCATGAGCCGCCAGCAGGCGGTCGGCGACATCCAGCAAGGTGCGCGCCCCCACAACATCGCGGGTCAGCAACAAATGCTGCTCCGCCAGCCGCAGGTAATGATCTGCCTCGGCCAATAACCAGCTGCGGCGTTGATCGGCATTTAGGGTGTCATCCCACTTGCTGACTCGCGCACTGACATCATCAATCTGACGGCTTTTTAGGGTGAGATCATCCAGCAGGCGCTGTTGTTGCCGCTGTGTCTCAGAGAGTCTCGCCTCCATCGCCGTCAGCTTGTCATGCTCTGCTTGTAACGCAGTGGCTGCCTCTAAGCTGTTATTCCAGAGATAGACCGCCGCGCCCAACGCAGATAGCGCAAGCACGGTAGCAAGAATGGCCGGACGACGCCGGATGGGAAGCATGGATGTACCGCTAACCAGCGGCACACGGGTATCACTCGGACTCATAGAAATCCTTGAGGGTGAGCCAACCTGCAAAAATAATCGTTAATGGCTCAAATGGCCAATGCTTCCCGTAATTGCTGTACGGCAAGTAGCAGACTTTGTGTATCCGCACCGGGGGCCAGCATGACACGTGCGCCTGCCTGTACGGCCATTTCGTGCATGCGCGGGCTAACTACTACCCAGTGCAATCGTCCTGCCTCATCGCCTGCCACCTGCTGCCAGTGGCGCAAAGCATCAGGACTGGTAAGAATAACGACACTAACATCCGATGCCGACAAGGCCTGCCATTGCGATGCGGCAGCGACTGGCAGATCGCGCCGGTACAACTCGATGACCGTCACGCTGGCACCCCGCGCTTGCAGTGTTTCTCGCAGAAGCTCGCGCCCACCCTGCCCCCGAAAAAGCAGGAAACGTTGCCCAGAAACCGCTTGCAGAGCCGGCAGCGCAATCAGGCCCTCACTGTCGGCTCGCTCCGGCAACGTGACGGTTAGCCCGTCCTGCTCCAATACACTGGCAGTGCCCTGTCCCACGGCATAAACCGGCAAGCGGTGCGGCCATTGAGGCCAGCACCCTGCTACCGCATTTAAACCAAGGCGGGCGGCATTGGCGCTGACAAAAAAAACGCCGTCATAACGGTCCAAATCCAGCAGCAGTCGTTCATCTGCTGACGCTGGCGATAGGGGTTCAATCGCAATAAGCGGCAGGCGGCTAACCTGAGCACCTGCAGCCCGCAGCGCTGCATCAAGCGCCTCGCCCTGTCCCACTGGGCGTGTATTCAGCACATGCAGGCCCGTTAATGCCGCCACATCAAGAACCGTACACAGCCTGCAAGATGCGCCCCGCGCCGGCGGCGAGCAGACGTTCTGCCAACGCAACGCCTAGCGCTTCGGCCTCTGTCGCATCGCCGCGAATTTCATCGGTAATAATTTCTTGGCCATCCACACTGCCCACCAACGCGCGCAAGTGCAGCTCGCTGCCCTGCAATTCGGCATAACCGGCAATCGGCACCTGACAGCCTCCTTGCAGGTGCCTGTTCATCGCACGCTCGGCACGAACACGGGCCGACGTTTCCACATGATTTAGTGGCGCCACCAGCGCAGCAACGCGCGTATCGCCAATACGTGCCTCAATACCCAGTGCCCCCTGCCCTACTGCTGGCAAAGAAAACTCGGGCGGAATATCGCTCTTAATGCGCTCGTGAAAACCAAGGCGCTTGAGCCCTGCACTGGCAAGAATCAGAGCGTCGTAATCGCCGGCGTCCAGCTTGGCCAGTCGAGTATTCACATTGCCTCGCAGATCTTTGATAACCAGATCCGGGCGATGGTGACGCAGCTGGCACTGGCGGCGCAGGCTGGACGTTCCCACCACAGCACCCACCGGCAAAACGTCAATCGATGCATAGTGATTAGAGACAAACGCATCACGCGGGTCCTCGCGCTCACCAATCGCCACCAGCCCCAGCCCTTCGGGAAACTCCATCGGCACATCTTTCATTGAGTGCACAGCAATGTCGGCCCGGCCATCCAGCAGAGCCACTTCCAACTCTTTCACAAACAGGCCTTTGCCCCCGATCTTGGCAAGCGGGGTGTCGAGAATTTTGTCGCCCTGCGTGGTAAACGTGACCAGCTCCACCTCAAGACCTGCATGCAAGCGCTGCAGCTCAGCACGAATGTACTCAGCCTGCCACATGGCGAGGGGGGACTTGCGGGTGGCGATACGAAGGAGCTGAGTCATGGCATTTACAAAGATCAGATTGGACGAACCGAGAGTTTAACTGAATTTGAGGACGAGCATGGAGAGCGGCATGGCGCCGTAAAAAGCAAAAAAGCACCGGCCCTTGTTCAAGGGCGGTGCTTTTAGCCAGTCGCTAGCGGAACGGGTATCAGTTGCCGTAAACGATGGTGGTGTAGTCCGCGACCACACCAAGGATGACCTGAGTTTTATGGTCAACGTGGTGAATCTTGGTAATGCCGCCGTTCTTGGCTGCCAATTCAATACTGGCATCGCCAGTGGCGTACAGGCCGAAGAAGGAGCGGGCATACGAGCGACCAACCTTGTTGGGCTTGTCGGCGGAGCCGGTGACCATTAAGGGGGCACTCACATTGGAGTAGATAATGCCATTGACCGGTGCGGTGCCAGTGGCACAGCCAGTCATGGAAAGGGCCAGAACGCTGGCCGCAAGAATACGTTTCATGGAGAGCTCCTTGTTTTTATATATGGCGCTGCCGTTCTCATCAAGGCAGCTGGCTCGGGCACGACTTTAGGGGAAGGGCCGCGCCTTGGCAATGGCCGGAGCGCTGGAATACCCCTACCCATTTGCCTGATTAAAGCTTGATCATGGTCTCGCGCAGCTCTGGCAGGTGGCGGCGACTGACCACCAAGCGCTCCTCAATGCCCTTCATGCGCACTTGGTACTGCCCCGGCGACACCAACTCAAGGCCATCCAAAAAGGACAGCGCCAACAGGGCATTACGATGAATACGGATAAAACGGGCGCCAAATTCGTTCTCAAGATCCTTGAGGGTTTCGTCGACAAGCACTTCACCTTTGCCATGCCGAACCGTCACATACTTCTGATCCGCCAGAAAATAACGAACGTCATCAATCGGGATCAGTTCAATGCCCCGATGCGTTTTGGCTGTGATGTGGCTGCGTCCGCCGAGGCTTTCCGCATCGCCACCCTGCCTGACCGATTCCAGCTGTGCCCGGTTAACGCGGGTAGCGCGGGCCAAAGCCTCGGCTAACTGCTCGCGGCGAACGGGCTTAAGCAGATACCCCACCGCCTGCACTTCAAAAGCGGCCAACGCATGCTCGTCATAGGCCGTACAGAAAATAACGGCGGGCGGCTCCGGTAGCTGCGCTAGCTTCTCGGCACAGGCCAGACCGTCCATCACCGGCATACGCAGGTCCAGCAGCACAATATCAGGCGATGTCAGCGCAGCCTGATCCAGAGCATCCTGGCCGTTCTCTGCCTCACCGACGATTTGGTAGCCGTCCATGTCTTTCAGAAAGCGCGCCAGACGTTCACGCGCCAGCGCCTCGTCATCACAAATCAGCACCTTCATGTCAGACTCCTTTGTTTGCCTGTCGGAGCATCCACCCACAGCTGACCGATCTGCAAGGGATAAGAAAGATAAGTGGTATGAATCAGTTCATCTGCATGGGTGGTCAGTTTGGCACTTTCGCCATAGTGAGCATTCAGGCGCTGACGAATATTGTCCACGGCCATGCGGTTACCGCGCGCATGCGGCAGAGGGGGAGCCACCGGATTAGTGATCACCACCCTGACCTCTTTGCCGTCGTAGTCGATAGCCACACGGACTTCGCTGGGCTCAAAGCGGGGCTCTACACCGTGGTAAATGGCATTTTCCATCAAGGGCTGCAGGGTTAACGCCGGAATACGTAAACCATCCGGTAGGTTCCCAAACTTCCATTCCACTTGCAGGCGATCGCCCAGACGGAGCTTTTCGATATTCACGTAACGCTGGCAGAGCATGAGCTCTTCATCCAGCGGCACCTCGCCCTCAGCCTTAAGGCTAGCGCGAAATAGCTCGGAGAGGTCTTCTACCGCCGTCTCCGCCTTGTCTGGATCGACATGGATCAGGCTGGCAATGATGTTCATGCAGTTAAACAGGAAGTGCGGGCGAATACGTGACTGCAGCGCCTGCAACCGTGCAGTGAGCTCCGTGCGCTGCTTGGCGCGCAACTGCCCCTGCAGGTAGAAGTAGCGCAGCATAAGGCCGGCAATAATGGCGCCGATCAGGCTGTTACGCAGCACGTCTTGAGGGCCAAACCGGGGAAAAAAGAGGTTGAGCCGAGACAGCTCCATGACGGGATTGACCAGTAGGCTATAAAACACCACTACCAGCACCACCAGCGCAAAGGACAATCCAGCGGCCGTTTCACGGCTTAGGCGCATGAGCCGTGGCCGCAGATTACACAGCAGGGCCGCCGCCGTTAGCGCCACCCACTGCACCAGAAAGGAGGTCAGGACCAGTTTGTCCCAAGGAAAAGGTAAAAGACGGTTTACGCCGGCCAGCACCAGCAAGATAGCCAACAGCTCTGCTGCCAGAATCAGCATCAGTAGGGGCTGGGTAGCACAGAAGTCTGGCAGGAAGAAATCTTCGGCGCCCGGTTCCGTGACAGGGTTCTTATTATTATTGTTGTCACTCATGCCTAGAGTGTGCCGCGTTATCCGACGAGCGGCAAGTCAGACAAATCAACTGACTTGCCGGTATACTGCGCGCCGTCCCTCGTTTACCGCCGTCTGCCGGAATCCCGGCCGGTTGTTTATTAATCCTGCACATCGAGTCCGAGATGAGCCAACAATCTTCTTCCATGTGGGGTGGCCGCTTCAGTGAAGCCACCGACGCCTTCGTAGCCGCCTTCACGGCGTCTGTTACCTTTGATAAGCGCCTTTATCGTCATGACATCATGGGTTCTATTGCTCATGCCACCATGCTGGCGAAAGTCGGCGTACTGACTGATGCCGAACGCGACCTGATCGTTAACGGGCTCACCCAGATCCGCAGCGAAATTGAGGCGGGCACCTTCGAGTGGCGCGTCGATCTTGAAGATGTGCACATGAACATCGAACACCGCCTGACGGATCGCATCGGTATTGCCGGCAAGAAGCTGCACACCGGCCGTTCACGTAATGATCAGGTGGCCACCGATGTGCGTCTGTACCTGCGTGACGAAGTAGACGCCATTCGTGCAGAACTGCAGCGCCTGCTCGCCGGCTTGGTTGAACTGGCCGACAAAGAACACGCCACCATCATGCCCGGCTTTACGCATCTGCAAACCGCGCAGCCAGTGACCTTTGGTCATCACCTGATGGCGTGGTTTGAAAACCTCAAGCGTGACGACGAACGCTTGGTGGATTTGCGCAAGCGCATTAACCGTATGCCACTGGGATCGGCCGCCCTCGCCGGCACCACCTACCCGATTGATCGTGCTTATACGGCCGAGCTACTGGGTTTTGATGCGGTCAGTGAAAATTCGCTTGATGCCGTTAGCGACCGTGATTTTGCTATTGAGTTTTGTGCGGCTGCGTCGCTCATCATGATGCATTTGTCGCGCTTCTCTGAAGAGCTCGTGCTCTGGGCCAGCGCCCAGTTCCAGTTCGTCAATCTGCCTGATCGTTTCTGCACCGGCTCCTCCATCATGCCGCAGAAAAAAAATCCGGATGTGCCGGAGCTGATTCGCGGCAAAGCCGGTCGTGCGTTTGGCCACCTGATGTCCCTGCTTACCTTGATGAAAGGCCAACCACTGGCTTACAACAAAGATAATCAGGAAGACAAAGAACCGCTGTTCGACACTATTGATACCGTCATGGGTTCGTTGCGTGCATTTGCCGATATGGTGCCGGCCATCGAACCTAAGCGTGACATCATGCGTGAGGCCGCCCGACGCGGCTTTGCCACTGCCACCGATTTGGCGGATTATTTAGTTAAGAAAGGCGTCGCCTTCCGTGATGCGCACGAAATCGTCGGCAAGGCCGTCGGCTACGGTGTGCAAACCGGAAAAGATCTGGCCGAGATGTCACTGGATGAACTGCGCCAGTTTTCGGACACCATTACAGACGACGTGTTTAATGTGCTGACGCTAGAAGGCTCGGTTAATGCCCGTAACCACATTGGTGGTACCGC
>DDBN01000066.1:2303-2788 GCA_002333145.1 Moraxellaceae bacterium UBA2031 | reverse complement strand
GGCACCATCGGACTGGATGCCGCTACCGTCGGCTTACTGTTCCCAAATGCTGCGCAACCGGTCAGCGCACCCATCGTGCAGAAAGCACTGGAAAGCAAACTGGGCAAACAGTTAAGTGGCTTTGAGTCTACGGCCGTGAATGCGGCTGCCACGCTGCGCAACAATTCGTTGAATTCCCTCAAGGGCAACTTGGCCACCAAGGTAGGCAGCACTGTGGGCTTGCCTGGTGATGTTGTGCTGGGGCTGCTGCCGTTGCTGGGCCTCTAAGCTTCTTCGCGCCATAAAAAACCGGCCAAATGGCCGGTTTTTTATGGCTCTGGTTTCGTTCAAGGAGCCAATACAATTTGATGGCGGCCTCGGCCTTTGGCCTCATACAACGCGGCATCGGCGGCATCAATCAGGATTTGTGGACGCTTGCCTTCGGGAACCATCACTGCCACGCCGATACTAATGGTGACATGCGGTGCTGCTGCCGACGCCGGGTG
>DDBN01000066.1:1998-2269 GCA_002333145.1 Moraxellaceae bacterium UBA2031 | reverse complement strand
CTATCGTTATAGCGCTTGAAGTAATCGACATCCATGAACAGTACCGCCATGGATTTGCGTGAACGTGAAGCGCGCTCCCATTCCCGCAGCAGCACATCATTGAGTACGCGCCGATTGGGCAAGCCTGTCAGCTGGTCTTCTGAGGCATGGCGCTCAAGTATGGTATTCAAGCGCTCCCGCTCAGCCGATTCATATTCCAGCAATAGCCCCCGCAAAAAGCTGATGCGCTCCTGTCGCTCCTGCACGGCAGCAATGACCAGGTTGACGATCA
>DDBN01000066.1:0-1990 GCA_002333145.1 Moraxellaceae bacterium UBA2031 | reverse complement strand
GCCAGTACCTGAATGGTAACGGTCAGCACGCTGCCATAGCTGATGGCCCGCATGAGCCGTTCGCTTTCCATGACCAGCGTACCGAGCAAAATAACGGCCAGTGACAGGCAGCCGGTCACCACAATAACGATCTGATAATGGCGCTGACAGGTCCGGAAATGCAGGAGCATAATACCTGCCGAGAGAATAACGCCCAACAGCGCCAGCCCCCGCCACCAGTACAGCGCGTCACGGCCTACGATATCTGCGCCGAGTAACTGCGGCCCGGACAAGCCCGCCAGCACCAATGCCATAATAAGTAAAGGCCAGCTGCCCAGCACCATCCGGACAAACGAATGTTCCCGATAGCGAGCGAATAGCCTGTCCGTCGGGGCAGGCAGGATGCACCACAGCGCTTGCCGGCTCACCAAGCGGCGGATGTCTATCATCGCCTCCTCAGTCAGGGAGGAGAGATCAGTAACGTGTGGGGATACAGGCGTGGATGTCTTCAATGCGCATCTTGTCTGGCGAGTCAGCCGGATAGCTTTGCGTACTTTACGCCAAGAATGAATGGCCGACCAATCCGACGAATCGTCATATCAGGAAGTCACTCCGCATGAGGTACACTAGAGGGCTCTAAAATGCTGCCAGCCTCCCGCTCGCGGCACCCCCTTGAGGTTGCCATGTCTGCTCCTTCCCGGTCGTTGCCTGAGGCATCGTCCCTATTCAGCTACGAAAAGTTCTGGGCCGAGTGCCTAGGGCCCGCTCCCTTCCTGCCCATGTCGCGGGCAGAGATGGACGCACTCGGCTGGGATGTTTGCGACGTTATCATCGTCACGGGCGATGCCTACGTCGACCTGCCCACCTTTGGCATGGCCATCATGGGCCGCTTGCTGGAATCGCAGGGCTACCGCGTTGGTATTATCTCGCAACCAGACTGGCTGTCCGCCGATGCCTTTAAGGTGCTGGGCAAGCCGCGCCTGTTCTGGGGCGTTACTGCGGGCAACATGGACTCCATGATTAACCGCTACACGGCTGATCGAAAAATCCGCTCAGATGATGCCTATTCGCCCAACGACGAAGGCGGCAAGCGCCCTGATCGTGCGTGCGTGGTCTACGCCCAGCGAGTGCGTGAAGCGTTTCCAGATGTGCCGGTCGTTATTGGAGGAATAGAGGCCTCGCTTCGCCGCATTGCACATTACGACTACTGGCAGGACAAAGTCCGGCGCTCAATTTTGCTGGATGCCAAAGCCGATCTGTTGATGTACGGCAATGCTGAACGTGCCATTGTCGATCTGGCTCATCGCCTGAATCGCGGCGAAAAAATCCAAGACATCACCGATTTACGCGGCACTGCATTTGTGCGCCGTGATACGCCCGCAGGCTTCTTTGAAGTTAACTCCACTCAGGTGGATGCCCCCGGCCGCATTGACTCGCACATCAATCCTTACATCAATACGGCCGATCCTTCTGCTTGCGAAATTGAGAAGCAAAAGACATCAGAAGCCGACCCGGTCGCGCTGGATGATGGCGCCCAAGTCATTACGCTGCGCCCCAGCACGGCAATGAAAAACCGTATGCCGCCGCGCGAGAAAACCGTTATTCGTCTGCCCTCTTTTGAGCGCGTAAAAGAAGACCCCGTTCGCTACGCGCATGCCAACCGTGTTTTGCATCTGGAAACCAATCCGGGCAATGCCCGTGCACTGGTGCAGCGTCACGGCGATCGCGATGTATGGATCAATCCGCCACCCATTCCGCTATCAACGGAAGAAATGGATTTTGTTTACGACCTGCCTTATTCCCGCGTGCCGCATCCAGTCTATGGTGGCGCACGTATTCCCGCACATGAAATGATCCGCTTCTCGGTCAATATCATGCGCGGCTGCTTTGGTGGCTGTACTTTCTGCTCCATCACTGAGCACGAAGGCCGCATCATACAAAGCCGCTCACACGATTCCATTTTGCGCGAAGTAGGACAGATGAAGGGCACGCCGGGCTTTACCGGAGTGGT
>DDBN01000154.1 GCA_002333145.1 Moraxellaceae bacterium UBA2031 | reverse complement strand
GTTTCATCCGGAATATCACGAATAATGACAGGGATCGTGTCGATGCCAGCCAGCTGCGTAGCGCGCCAACGACGCTCACCCGCAATTATTTCGTATTTATTCTCGCCTACCGGGCGCACAACAATCGGCTGCATCACTCCTTGTAGCTTGATGGAATCCGCCAATTCTTGCAGCGCACCTGGATCCATATCGCGACGAGGCTGGTAGCGCCCGCGATGCATAAACTCCACCGGCAAATTTTTCAGCTCACCATCAACCGGCACCTTGCCTTCTTCAACGGCTGTCACGGTTTCCTGCACCTGCTTCACACCCGAGAGCAGGGCATTCAATCCACGGCCGCCGCCGAGTCCGCGCTTTTTTGTCGTTGTCATTTCCATATCACCATTTTCCACTTCTTTTCAGAAATGGTAAGAATCAAAATTAAACTGTTTCAGTAGCTACTTCACGCGGGCTGTCTTGTCGACGCAGTAATTCCGCGGCCAACGCCAGATAAGACATGGCACCCCGAGAAGCCTTGTCATAGAGCAGCGCCGGCATACCATGGGCAGGTGCTTCGGCCAGGCGCACATTACGCGGAATAATGGTTTCAAAGACGCTATCCGGGAAATGCGTCAATAGCTCTGCGGACACATCGGTTGCCAGTGTATTACGGGGATCAAACATCGTGCGCAGTATGCCGGTAATATGCAGTTTCGGATTTACTGTCTGCGTCACCTGATCAATCGTGTCCATCAGGGCCGCTAGGCCCTCCAGCGCAAAGTATTCGCATTGCATGGGAATGATGACGCCGTCAGCCGCAACAAGTCCATTCACCGTCAGCATGTTCAGCGATGGTGCACAATCAATAATGATGTAGTCATAGCGATCGCGCACCACATCCAGTGCCTGCTTAAGACGTAGCTCACGGCCAATGGCATTCATTAGCTCGACTTCAGCTGCAACCAGATCACCGTTTGCGCCGATGAGATGATAGCCTGCATCAAGACCGGTGATGATGGCTTGCTCAGCCGTACTCTGCCGAGTCAGTACATCGTAGGCGCTGTGTGCAATCTCATGTTTATCGACACCCGATCCCATGGTCGCATTGCCCTGCGGATCGAGATCAATCAACAGCACGCGACGCTTGGTCGCAGCCAGTGAGGCGGCCAGATTGACGCTGGTAGTGGTTTTACCCACGCCACCTTTCTGATTCGTCACGGCCAGTATCTTGTCCATGTATTCCCCACTGTCTTGTTTTCCGTTGTCCTGCAATCAGGACACGGATCAATTGCGCACAATACGCACCAGATGCCGTTCTTCATCCAGAAACGGCACCGTGAGCGGCACAACGTCCTTTACCGAAAATCCTTCCGGCAAGGCCGCGTTTTCTTCTGTCGGGCTCACGCCCTTCATGGCAAGAAACTCACCATTTCTCGCCAACAACTGCTGGCTACCGTTCACCATGTCGGCGAGCGTAGCAAAGGCACGGCTGCTGACCAGATCAAACTGACGGTCAAACTCTTCCACCCGCGCATGGACTGCGCTGGCATTAGTAATCTTGAGGTCGGCAATCACCTGACGCAAGAAACGTACTTTCTTGCCATTACTGTCAAGCAAGGTGACCTCTAACTCAGGCAGCGCTATCGCTAATACGAGCCCCGGCAATCCCGCCCCCGTACCTACATCAATCAGTGACGCGCCTTGTACATACGGCACGATACTTAAGCTGTCGAGCAAATGCTTTACCACCATCTGGCCAGGATCACGGATGGCCGTCAGGTTGTAGGCGCCATTCCACTTCACCAGTAGGTCTAAATAGGACTGCAGTTTTTCTATCGCACCTTCCGGCAGCGACAGCGACAACTTTTCTACGCCAGTACGAATCCGTTTTTCAGTTTCTACACTCACGATACGGCCTGCTCTGTTATACGAGCGCTGGCACTGTTCCTTTTCAACCAGACCATCAGTACCGATATTGCCGCCTTGGTCACGCCAGGAATACGCGCGGCCTGTGCCAGCGTTTCAGGGCGTACTTGCATCAGCTTGGCCCGCACTTCATTCGACAGACTACTGACTTGCTGATAATCAAAGTTATCCGGTAGCCGGGTTTCTTCATGGCGCTTGATGCGCTCAATTTCCTCTGCCTGACGATCGATATATCCGGCATAACGCGCCATGATCTCAATCTGCTCGCCCACCGCTTCGCTTTCTTCGCTGCCACCTAATGCCTGAATCTGCGGATAGGTCACCTGCGGACGACGTAGCAAATCCATCAACGTATATTCGCGTGAAAGATCCTGCCCTGTGCTAGCGATAAATTCTGCGGCCATGGTCGTTCCGGGACGCACCCAGGTTGATTTCATGCGCTGCGTTTCGCGTGCGATCGCATCCATTTTTTCACAGTATGCAGCCCAGCGTGTGTCATCTATAAGACCAAGCTCACGGCCCTTAGCAGTTAAACGCTGGTCGGCATTGTCTTCACGCAGCATCAATCGATATTCTGCACGCGAGGTGAACATACGGTACGGCTCTTTTGTGCCCAGCGTAATCAAGTCATCAACCAATACACCGAGATAGGCTTCATCGCGGGTCGGGTACCAGCCGTCTTTTTCCTGTGCACGCAGCCCCGCATTTAACCCAGCCAACAAGCCCTGTGCGCCCGCCTCTTCATAACCTGTTGTCCCATTGATCTGGCCAGCAAAGAATAGATTATGGATAACTTTGGTTTCCAGTGTGTGCTTGAGATCACGCGGGTCGAAGTAGTCGTATTCAATGGCATAGCCTGGGCGTGTGATGTGGGCATTTTCCAAACCGCGAATAGAACGAACCAGACTCAGTTGCACATCAAATGGCAGCGATGTCGAAATGCCATTGGGATACAGCTCGTGTGTTGTTAGGCCTTCGGGCTCGATGAATATCTGATGCGAATTCTTGTCGGCAAAACGATGGATCTTGTCTTCAATGGATGGGCAGTAGCGCGGGCCTACTCCGTCAATCACACCGGTATACATCGGTGAGCGGTCTAGACCCCCACGAATAATGTCGTGGGTTTGCAAATTAGTCTGCGTGATCCAGCAGTTCACCTGCTGCGGATGCATCTCTCGCGAGCCCATAAAAGACATGACCGGTATTGGCATATCTCCTGATTGTGCCTTCATTACGGAGAAGTCAACGGAGCGCGCATCTATACGGGGTGGTGTACCTGTTTTGAGGCGTCCCACATTTGGCAGCAATTCGCGCAGACGGTCGGCCAGCGCAATCGAAGGCGGATCACCTGCGCGCCCACCGCGATGGCTTTGCAAGCCGATATGAATGGTGCCGCCAAGAAAGGTACCCGTGGTCAAGACCACGGTCTTCGCTTCGAAATGAATACCTGTCTGAGTGACCACGCCCTTGGCCGTGTCACCCTCAACGATTAGGTCATCCACCGCCTGCTGGAAAATATCGAGGTTGGGTTGGTTCTCCAGCATGGCGCGGATCGCCGCCTTGTA
>DDBN01000020.1 GCA_002333145.1 Moraxellaceae bacterium UBA2031 | reverse complement strand
GACTCTACAAATGCCTTGGCATTTGCCTCCCAGTCCACCTCTGGATAAGCCGACAGGTGTGCGTTGTAGTTGCCCACTGCGCCATTGATCTTGGCCAGAATCTCGACCTTTTCAAGCTGTACTATTTGGCGTTCTAGGCGGTAGGCCACATTGGCCATTTCCTTACCGAGCGTTGTCGGGGAGGCCGTTTGTCCATGGGTGCGCGACAGCATGGGCATATCAGCCTGCGCACGCGCTAACGTCTTGATGGCTTCCAGCACCTTGCGCATCTCAGCGACCAGCACCTTGCGGCCTGCGCTCAGCATAAGGCCATGAGACGTATTGTTGATGTCTTCTGATGTACAGGCAAAGTGGATGAATTCGTTCACTTTGGCGAGCTCAGGCACACCCGCTACACGATCCTTGAGGAAGTATTCGACGGCCTTCACATCATGGTTAGTGGTGCGCTCGGTTGTCTTAATCCACCCCGCATCTGTCTCAGAAAAATCGGTCACGATGCTGTTCAAGAAGGCATTGGCTTCAGCCGAAAAGGCGGGCACTTCAAGAATGCCAGAGTGGGCTGCTAGACACTGTAGCCAGCGAACCTCCACCTCAACCCGAGCCCGGATCAGTCCATATTCACTGAAGATGGGACGCAGTGCGTCAACTTTGCCAGCATAGCGGCCGTCAATAGGGGAAAGAGCAGTGAGTGCGCTGAGGGACATGTCGTATCCGGAGGAGCAGAAAAGGAAGGCGACAAGTTTACACGATTGTACACTGCAGGGCAGCGTGGACCACGCGCCCTAAAGAACTGAATAATTACAGATTAGACGGACTCTTGCGCCAGACGCGACTCAATACTTGCGAGCACTTCCATAAGTTCACGGGCGCGGGCAGGTTTGGTCAGGGCGAAGGTGTTGGGGATTAGGGTCTTGTCAGGCTCGGCATAGGCCACAATCGCTTTTGGCTTATGGTCTTTGAGTCCCGAAGGGCGGTTCTGGGCATCGGCATCCATGATGACAATATCGGCGTCCGGCTTATCGCTATAAACCCACTCAACGTCGCTGCTCTTGCCAACAATGCCGACTAGCGACTTGATGAGAGCAACCTCACGCTCATCTGAGAAAGAACAGGTAATGGAGTATTTGACTGGCATATTTTTATCTCAGCAGGAGGGTTTTCAATGGTGCCATGCCGTTCTATTGCTGATATTGGCTGGAGGACGCCCTCATGCAGAACTACGCGGTCATAGCATCGTTGTGACTTGATGTTTGCGCAAATCCTAACGCGACAAATGGCGTGACGCAGAAGGATAACAGCCAATCCATTCAGGGAGACTCTGCAATAATCTTGCGAATTTCCGCTAATATCTGGCCCCGAGTGATCATCAGGTGCCACCGTCTTCCGCCCAGTCGATGCCAGAGCCAGGCAGCACGAATACCCGACAACAGTACCGCTCGTACCTGCTCAGCCATGCCCGCTGCTTGCAGGTGCTTTTGGTCACCCTTTACCTGGATGCGAAAGCGCAGTTGCCCGGCCGTATCCACATAAATGCCACCAAGATTATTGAGCATAGCTGGAGCAGTCAGACTGTCAAAGTGTTTGCGTTGCTGAGCCGCCATTTCCAGACGCTGGCGCAAGGTCTCGAGCAAGTCTGGCGATTTGGCCAACTGGCGCTCAACCTGAATGATACCCAAGGCATATCGCATGATGTCGACCTGCCGTGGATGCCCGCCACGAAGGGGCTCGAGAAAGGTTTGCTCCAGAGCTTGTAGCCCCGCATGGAGTCCACGGACGTTGTTGCCATAGATCACGCCGACATCATCAGTATCCATGACTAAAACACTGTTCAAAGAGGCCTCTAAGGCAGCAGGATCGCAATGCCCCCGCCAGGCCAGGGCATCCGCGAGCGTCGCTGCCTGAAATAAGGCGGCAAGCGCCAGTGTCTTGTCGCGGTGCAGATCACTCATAACGACTCAATTCCATGTTGATTCAATTACGCCACCACCAAGACATTCATCACCCTGATAAAACACAACGGACTGACCCGGCGTAACAGCACGCTGCGGCTCATCAAAGTGCACCACATAGCCGTCGGCATCGGAGCTGACGGTACAGGCTTGGTCTGGTTGTCGATAGCGTGTTTTGGCATGACAAGTAAAGGGCAGGGCAGGCGCGGCTGTTACCCAGTCAACGTGTGCTACACGCAGGAAACGGCTCATCATTAACGGGTGCTCATGCCCTTGGCCGATGATCAGCACATTGCGCACTAAATCTTTGGTGACAACATACCACGGAGCTTCCGCTGCATTTTTCTGGCCGCCGATACCAATGCCCTCACGCTGGCCCAGTGTGTAGTACATCAGCCCCTGATGAGTGCCTATTACCTCACCCGTATCCGTTTCGATGTTACCGGGTTGGGCGGGTAGATACTGTTGCAGGAAGTCGCGAAAGCGACGCTCGCCAATAAAGCAAATGCCGGTTGAGTCTTTTTTAGCGTGATTAATAAAGCCTTGCTCTGTGGCTATCCGGCGTACCTCAGGCTTTTCCATATCCCCAACCGGGAACAGGGTTCGAGCAATCTGCTGTCCACTGACCGCGTGCAGAAAATAGCTCTGGTCTTTGTTGGCATCAAGACCCTTCAGTAAGCGTGCGCACTCCGTATCTTGGCTGCGCCGGACATAGTGGCCGGTCGCAATATAGTCGGCACCCAGCACGATGGCGTAATCAAGAAAGGCCCGAAATTTTATTTCTTTATTACAGAGAATATCGGGATTAGGCGTGCGCCCAACACGGTACTCTGCCAAGAAGTGCTCAAAGACACGGTCCCAGTATTCCGTGGCAAAGTTAGCCGTGTGCAGAGGAATACCAAGGGTCTGGCAAACTGCCGCGGCATCCGCCAAGTCTTCGCGAGCAGTACAGTATTCGGTGCCGTCATCCTCTTCCCAATTTTTCATGAAGAGGCCTTCCACCTGATAGCCTTGCTCCATTAGCAAATATGCTGACACCGAGGAGTCCACACCACCAGACATGCCAACGATGACACGGGTTTGACTAGGCAACTTCATGATTTAGCCGTGATGTTCGTGAATAAGCTGGAGAGGAAAGCGCTGACCCGCAATGGCATCCTGCACACACCTCAGCACAAGGGGACTGCGCAGCCGATCGGATGCCGCAATATCCTCTAGTGAGAGCCATACCGCCTGCAGAATGCCTGTATCAAGCGCCCGTTGCGGATGATGAAGAACAGCGTCTGCCAGAAAACAGGCACGGTAATATGTCACGTCAGGCTTATGCGGCGGCGTGTAGACGTAAAGACCCAGAAACGCTGTCAGGGCAACATCCCAGCCGGTCTCCTCAAGTGCTTCGCGAATAGCCGCTTGCTCCAGGGTTTCACCCTGTTCTACATGGCCCGCCGGCTGGTTTAAGACCATATCGGAACGCTCCGATTGTTCTTCAACCAGCAAAAAGCGTCCTTCGCGTTCCACCACGACCGCAACCGTAATATGTGGCTCCCAACTCATCCCAAATCCCCGACAACACTGGAAAGGCGGCCATCCTAACGCATGGCTCAACGAGGCCCAAGCCTAGTTCATGGTGGAATTACTGCCTATATTGTCCTTGATCAACGCCATGACGTGCTTATGTAAGGGACAATAGCGCCCTGATTGTGGCAGGCTAGCCACCGCAAATGGAACATTCGGGATGTTATCTAACATGATTTCAGTGCTGTATTTTGCCCGATTCAGGGAGAGGCTTGGGCGTGACCGCGAAACGGTAGAACTGCCGGACGATGGCGCATTGACGGTTCAGTCTGTGCTTGATTTTTTGGTATCCCGTGGCGGGCTTTGGCAAGAGTTGCTGGACTGTGATCGAGGGGTGCTGGTGGCCGTCAATCAAGAGATGGCCAACCGTGAAACCGTCGTCCGTCAGGGAGATGAACTGGCGGTATTTCCACCTGTTACCGGCGGGTGAAACCCCGACCGGGTGAGCGGGGGCTTGGCACGACGGATGAGTGTCGGCCGCCGCTGCGGTTTATAGCAGGTCGTGCCTCAGTGGCAGGCAACTCATCAGTAACATCCACTTCCCGCCACTCCCCAGGGGTCAACCCTTCAACGCTCCATGGCCCGATGGCCATACGAATCAAGCGCAGAGTAGGGTGGCCGACCGCCGCCGTCATGCGTCTTACCTGACGATTCCGCCCCTCACGAATAATCAACTCTAGCCAAGTGGTCGGAATACTGGCTCGAACACGGATTGGCGGGACTCGCTCCCACAACAACGGATCATCCAGACAGCGTGCCTCCGCAGGAAGTGTACGACCATCCTTCAGCTCCACCCCCTCACGAAGCGCCTGAAGCGCCGACTCGCTAACCGCGCCCTCTACTTGAACCCAGTAAGTTTTTGGTAGTTTCCAGCGAGGGTCGGCAATACGGGCTTGTAGCACTCCATCGTCCGTTAATAACAGTAGGCCCTCTGAGTCGTGATCCAAACGCCCAGCCGGATAAACACCAGGTCGAGAGATAAAATCAGCCAATACAGGGCGGCCTTCTTGGTCACGAAATTGACAAAGGACAAGATAAGGCTTGTTAAAAAGGATAATTCGGGGCGTGGTCATTTTTTATACAGGCCAAATGTGAAGATATATTGCATAGTTATGCATAAATCATAATAAAAATGCGGGTAACAGCGATTTATTGTTGTCTATGCCTTATGAGTGACGGTGGTTAGGGATATACTCAAACCTGCACTTATTTAAAGTCACAAACTGCACCCCGGGAGTACCTGCATAATGGGTTACCAGAAGATCACGGTGCCGGCGGATGGTGACAAAATCACCGTCAATGCCGACCTGTCCCTGAACGTCCCCAACCACCCTATTATCCCTTACATCATGGGCGACGGTATCGGTGTCGATATCACCCCTGTAATGATAAAAGTGGTTGACGCCGCCATCGCTCATGCTTATGGCACCAAACGCGCCATTTCGTGGATGGAAATCTACTGCGGCGAGAAGGCCACCAAGGTTTACGGACCTGATGTCTGGTTACCACCAGAAACCTTTGAAGCCCTCCGCGAATATGTTGTCAGCATTAAAGGGCCTCTCACCACGCCAGTTGGCGGCGGTATCCGCTCCCTGAACGTGGCCTTGCGCCAGGAACTGGATTTGTATGTCTGCCAGCGCCCTGTGCGCTGGTTTAAAGGCGTGCCCAGCCCGGTTCATCACCCCGAGCTCACCGACATGGTGATCTTCCGTGAGAACTCTGAAGATATTTACGCCGGCATCGAGTGGAAAGCCGGTAGCGCAGATGCCATCAAGATCATTAAATTTCTGCGCGAAGAGATGGGTGTTACCAAGATTCGTTTTACCGACAACTGCGGCATCGGCATCAAGCCGGTCTCAAAGGAAGGTACCCAGCGCTTGGTACGCAAAGCCATTCAGTTTGCCATCGATAATGACAAGTCCTCCGTCACTTTAGTGCACAAGGGCAACATCATGAAGTACACCGAAGGTGCCTTCAAGGAATGGGGCTACGAACTGGCTGCTGAGCGTTTTGGTGCTGAGCTGATTGATGACGGCCCCTGGATGAAGATGAAAAACCCAAAAACTGGGAATGAAATCATCATCAAGGACGTTATTGCAGATGCTTTCCTTCAGCAGATTCTGATGCGTCCGGCTGAATACTCCGTAATTGCCACCCTGAACCTGAACGGTGACTACATTTCTGATGCACTGGCAGCAGAAGTGGGCGGTATCGGCATTGCACCGGGCGCCAACATCGGCGGCTCTGTTGCCATGTTTGAAGCTACCCACGGTACTGCGCCCAAATATGCGGGTCAGGACAAGGTCAACCCAGGCTCCATCATTCTTTCTGCCGAGATGATGCTGCGTCATATGGGCTGGTCTGAAGCGGCCGACTTGATCATTACGGGCGTGGAAGGTGCAATTAATGCCAAAACCGTTACGTATGACTTTGAGCGTCTAATGCCTGATGCTACGTTGCTGCGCTGCTCCGAGTTCGGGGACGCCATCATCAGTCACATGGGCTGATAACCGCGATACGGCGAACAAGAAAAGCCCGCAATGCGGGCTTTTCTTTTGGCTTGAATTCAAGTCAGTTATAAACAGGGAGAGCAGGGGAGCGTGATGGCGTCTCGTCACGATCGCTAGCCCGCATCTGGCCTTCGCTTTCTTGAAGCGGGACAAGGTTAACGGCATGAAACCCGTTACCAGAGGCTTGTATGTCAAATTGGACAAACTGGCCGGCTTTCAGGCTTTTATAACCATCCATATTGACGTATGAGTAGTGTACAAACAGGTCATCGCCGCCGGTATCTGGCCGGATAAAGCCGTAACCCTTGGCATTATTGAACCACTTCACGGTTCCGCTCGCCATGATGTCATCCCTCTGAGCCGTGGCGCTGTCGGCATTGTTGTTATGATGCGCCAGTGTTATTTTTTATACGTCGATCCTTGATTGGCTAAATTTCAACCATCATCTAATGTCTGTCAAGACCGCCAGACAGGCGGCGTATTGTAAGGTGATCGCTATCACAGACTCACTGTTCCTACAGACGGGGGGTTATCATGGCCAAACGGCACTTTGTCACCTTGCATTCCCCGCCCCGGAAACCCATACATAAGTTACAGAGTTACCATGAGAAAAACGCATTACTCTCACCTAGTATTGAATAGCAGGAACCCTGAAGAGGAAGAGGGGCCTGAGGGAGGTGTGGCGATTCAGGAAGCCCGCCCGCAACTAGCACCCCCGCCCATGTACAAAGTCATTATCTTGAATGATGACTACACCCCCATGGACTTTGTAGTGGAGATATTGGAGGGCTTCTTCAATATGGATCGCGAGAAGGCAACTCGGGTGATGCTAACCATACACACTGAAGGTGAAGCTACCTGCGGTGTCTTCACTCGTGATGTAGCAGAAACCAAGACGGCACAGGTGGTGGACTACGCTCAGCAGAATCAGCATCCACTACTCTGTCGAATGGAAAAGAACTGAATAAAGCGTTAATAGTTAAGTGATATCCGGCACGATGTAAAGTAGCAGGGCCATTACGGTCAATAGACGAGGGGAAATGACATGCTCAGTCGAGATCTGGAAGTAACCCTTAACCTGGCGTTTCGTGATGCGCGAGCAAAGCGCCACGAATTCATGACCGTTGAACACCTTCTGTTGGCTCTGCTCGATAACGAGTCAGCCGCCAAGGTGCTGAGAGCGTGCGGGGCCGATATTAGTGGCTTACGTCGCGATTTGGATCATTTTGTGGATGAAACCACGCCGCTTATTCCCACGCATGAAGAAGAGCGTGAAACCCAGCCAACGTTGGGCTTCCAACGCGTACTGCAGCGTGCAGTGTTTCATGTTCAATCCTCCGGCAAGAAGGAAGTGACGGGGGCCAATGTGTTGGTGGCCATTTTCTCTGAGCAGGAGTCTCAGTCTGTCTATTTCCTGAAAAAACAGTCCGTCGCACGAATTGATGTGGTGAACTTTATCTCTCATGGCATTTCCAAGGTGCATGACGACAGTGCGGGAGCCAATGAGCCATCGCAAGAAGCATCTCAAGACGAAGAGTCTATGGGAGAGGCCGCTCCGCGCAGTGCGTTGGAGGCCTATACCAGCAACCTTAATGAATTGGCACGTCAGGGCAAAATTGACCCCCTGATAGGCCGCTCAGAAGAAATTGAGCGTGCCGTGCAGATTCTTTGCCGTCGCCGCAAGAACAACCCTCTGTTGGTGGGTGAGCCTGGCGTGGGGAAGACTGCCATCGCTGAAGGCCTAGCTTGGTTGATCATCGAGAACAAGGTGCCCGACGCTATCTCAAATAGTGTTGTCTACTCACTCGACCTTGGTGCCTTGCTGGCCGGTACCAAATACCGTGGCGACTTTGAGAAGCGCTTTAAGGCACTGCTCAATGAGCTCTACAAGCATGAAGGGGCTATTCTCTTTATCGATGAGATTCACACCATCGTCGGAGCAGGTGCTGCCAGTGGCGGGGTGATGGACGCCTCCAACCTGATCAAGCCGGTGCTGGCCAATGGTTCCCTGAAGTGCATGGGTTCAACCACTTATCAAGAGTACCGAGGAATCTTCGAGAAAGACCGTGCCTTGGCGCGTCGGTTCCAGAAGATTGATGTAAAAGAACCAACCGTTGAAGAGACGTACCAGATCCTCAAGGGACTAAAGTCCCGCTTCGAGGAACATCACGGCGTTAAGTATGCCGACAAGGCCCTTCAGTTGGCGGCGGAGCTGTCTGAACGTTATATCAATGAACGCTTTTTGCCGGACAAAGCCATTGACGTAATTGATGAGGCGGGTGCCTATCAGCGCCTGCAGTCCCCTAGCAAACGCAAGAAGACCATTGGTGTTACCGAGATTGAAGAAATCGTGGCAAAGATTGCCCGAATTCCGCCAAAGTCGGTATCGGCCAATGACAAGGAATCATTGCGCAATCTGGATCGCGATCTGCGCATGACGGTATTTGGTCAGGATGAGGCGATCACCGCACTGTCTTCCGCTATCAAGCTGTCACGTGCTGGCCTCAAGGCCCCGGAAAAGCCGATTGGCTGCTTTATGTTTGCTGGCCCGACAGGGGTGGGCAAAACTGAAGTGACCAAGCAGCTAGCCAAGACACTGGGTATTGAGCTGATCCGCTTTGACATGTCCGAGTACATGGAACGGCATACTGTCTCGCGCCTGATCGGTGCGCCGCCAGGCTATGTCGGCTTTGATCAGGGTGGCCTGATGACGGAGGCCATCAGCAAGCATCCTCACTGCGTGCTGTTGCTGGATGAAATCGAGAAGGCACATCCAGAGGTATTCAACCTGCTGCTGCAGGTGATGGATCATGGCACGCTGACCGACAATAACGGCCGAAAGGCGGACTTCCGTAACGTGATTTTGGTGATGACCACCAATGCGGGCGCCGAGATGATCAGCCGCGCCAGTATTGGCTTCACCCAGCAGGACCACGCCACGGATGGTATGGAGGTCATGAAAAAGATGTTTACACCGGAGTTCCGTAATCGTCTGGACGCCATTATTCAGTTTGCGCCACTAAGCCCGCTGGTGCTTGGCAGTGTGGTCGACAAGTTTCTGGTGGCCCTACAGGCGCAACTGGACGATAAGCGTGTTGTGCTGGAAGTGGACGAAGAGGCCCGTGAATGGCTGGCTGAGCATGGCTATGACAAGAACATGGGCGCACGCCCAATGGCTCGGCTAATTCAGGAGGAGCTCAAGAAGCCACTGGCTGAGAAAATACTATTCGGCGAACTGGCGGATCACGGCGGACATGTTCATGTTGGTGTAGAGGACAACAAGTTGTCCCTGCACGTGGATGAGCGCGAGACTGAACCGGCCTGATTCCATTTGGAGCGGACATGAAAAAGCCACCGTGAGGTGGCTTTTTCATGTCCGCAATAATTAGCGCACGCGGTAGGTGATACGACCTTTAGTCAGGTCATAAGGTGTCATCTCAACCTTCACATTGTCGCCGGTCAGGATGCGGATGTAATGCTTACGCATCTTGCCAGAGATATGGGCCGTAACAATATGGCCGTTCTCAAGCTGAACACGGAACATGGTATTGGGAAGCGTGTCTACGACGACGCCGTCCATCTCAAGCGATTCTTCTTTCGACATGCAGCAGTTTTCCTCACTGGATTGCTGGCCTTAAAAACCGCCGCATTTTGCCTGAAATTCGCCCTAAATCAAAGCACTAACTGACCTTTATGACAGACAGTCATTCTGGAGGCCACTCCCGGCGAGCGTTTAGCTAGGGTAGTCTTGCTTCTTGCCAACCAGAAAGCCACGGAAAGAGGGTCATTATGCAGTTCGAGTTTGCCACAACACCTACGGTGATCGTCCGTACTGGAGCCATGCGGCAGCCAGCGGACTGGGTCGGGAGGCTGCCGGGAAAGCGTCTTTTTGTCATCACAGACCCAGGACTGGTGAGGGCTGGCGTTGTTGCGCCGGTGGTATCTGCTTTGGAGCAAGCGGGACTAACGGTGACGGTCTATTCAGACGTAGAAGCCGACCCACCAGAGGCGCGCGTTCTCGCGGCAGTGGCGGCGGCTCAAGGGGCAGGGGCGGAGGTAGTGGTGGGCCTAGGTGGCGGTAGCTCTCTGGACACAGCCAAGTTAGTCGCCCTGTTGGCATCTACTCAACAGCCACTGGCCAGTATTTACGGCATTGGTCTGGCAAAGGGGCCGCGCCTGCCATTGGTACAGGTACCTACGACAGCAGGGACCGGCTCAGAAGTCACGCCGATTGCCATTGTTACAACGCCAAGCCAGGAGAAAAAGGGGGTGGTATCGCCCCTGTTATATCCTGACCTAGCTATTCTGGATGCAGAACTGACCTTAGGGTTACCGCCTGATGTGACAGCGATGACAGGCATTGATGCCATGGTGCATGCCATTGAGGCCTACACGTCGAAACTGAAAAAGAATTCGCTGGCTGATAGCTTGGCTCGGGAAGCCCTGCGATTGATCTATATACACTTGCCACGCGTGCTGACCGATGGCCAAAACCTAGAGTCGCGCTCAGCCATGCTGGTAGGCTCTATGATGGCGGGCATGGCTTTTGCCAATGCTCCTGTGGCGGCAGTGCATGCCTTGGCGTATCCCTTAGGCGGGCACTTCCATGTGCCGCATGGATTAAGTAATGCCTTAGTCCTTGTGCCGGTGCTGGAATACAACTTGCCGTCAGCGGAGGCGCTGTATGCCGAACTGGCAGCCGTGATCAATCCGGCTCAGCGCTTTGCCAGCCCATCGGCGGCTGCCCGTTGGTTTGTGGATGACATGTCTCGACTGGTGTCTGCCATGCCGTTTGCCCAAACATTGCGAGAGGTGGGGGTAACGGAAAAGGATCTGGATTTACTGGCGGCAGATGCAATGAAAGTTGAACGGCTACTGGTCAACAATCCACGATTGATGACACTGGAAGCGGCGCGTGGCATTTATGCCAGTCAGCTCTGATTATGTTTACTGAATAACACCAGAGGAAATGCTTGATGCCCGCAATTCGTTCCCGCCGCGATGCCTTTGCCAGTTTTATGCCACTGGCAACGCGCTGGATGGACAATGATGTTTATGGCCATGTTAACAATGTTCAGTATTACAGCTACTTTGATACGGCGGTGAATCATTACCTCATCAAGTCCGGTTGGCTGGATATTCATCATGGCAAGGTAGTCGGTTTGGTGGTGGAAACAAAATGTACTTATCACGCATCCGTGGCATTTCCGGATGCGCTAGATATCGGTTTACGTGTAGAGAAACTGGGTAACTCCAGTGTGCGTTATGGCATCGGTATCTTTCGGAAAGGCGAAGATGAAGCAGCCGCCGAAGGATATTTCGTTCATGTCTACGTTGATCGAAATACCAATNNCCCGAGCTACTGAAGTCTCACGTACTGATTGATGGCGATTGGTGCAGTGCCGATGACGGAAGTACCTTCCCCGTAATCAATCCCGCTAATGGCAGCGTTATTGCTACCGTACCGCGCTTGCAAGCCGCAGAAACGGAGCGTGCCATTGCGGCTGCAGATAATGCATTGCCTACCTGGCGGTGTAAAACTGCAAAAGAACGTGCACAAATTTTACGACGCTGGTACGAACTGATGATCGCCAACCAGAATGATCTGGCGACGATCCTGACATACGAACAGGGCAAGCCATTGCCAGAAGCAAAAGGTGAAGTTTTATACGGCGCTGCATTTCTTGAATGGTTTGGCGAAGAAGCAAAGCGTATTTATGGTGACGTAATTCCGGGCTTCACTGCAGACCGACGCCTGTTGGTTTTTAAGCAAGGAATTGGTGTGGTGGCGGCCATAACGCCGTGGAATTTTCCAATTTCCATGATCACCCGAAAAGTAGGCCCAGCACTTGCGGCGGGCTGTACGGTTATTCTAAAGCCCGCATCTGAAACACCGCTTTCTGCACTTGCACTTGTCGCGTTAGCAGAGGAGGCCGGCGTTCCTGCTGGCGTAATCAATGTAGTCACTGGGCCGGCAAATGTAATTGGCCCCGT
>DDBN01000136.1:1331-3645 GCA_002333145.1 Moraxellaceae bacterium UBA2031 | reverse complement strand
GTGAAATCTGGAATGATGTTATTAACCGGATAGCCATTGCTGCAAAACGGTGTGCCGCAGTCCATGCAGCGCGCGCCCTGAATTTTTGATTGCTCAGGGGTCAGCCCAATCACAAACTCTTTGTAGTTCTTCAGGCGCTTTTCAGCGGGCTCATAGCCCTCTTCCAGCCGCTCGAATTCCAGAAAGCCAGTCACTTTACCCATTTTTGTGAACTCCTCTTTATCCGGATTAGGCCGCAGCCACAGTGGTCTTTGCGCCCATTTCAGTCAGCGCCCGACGGTATTCAATCGGGAAGACCTTGATGAAGCGGGGGAGCATGGAAGCCCAGTTGTCCAGGATTTCGCGGGCACGCAGCGAGCCAGTCCAACGGTGATGATCTTCCAATAGTTTTTTCAGCAGGGCTTCATCCGTCGTGTTGTCATGCAGCGGAATNNTTTTTCTGTTCAGCACCTGACAGTACTTTGTCGAGTGCAACCTGAGCGGTATTACAGCGCGATGCAAAGTTGCCATCTTCGTCAAACACAAAGGCCACGCCACCAGACATGCCTGCCGCAAAATTACGGCCTGTTTTGCCTAGGACTGCCACCGTGCCGCCAGTCATGTATTCGCAGCCATGATCGCCGGTACCTTCGACTACTGCAGTAGCGCCGGATAGACGCACGCCAAAACGCTCGCCAGCAACGCCACGGAAGAATGCCTCACCAGAAGTCGCACCGTAGAGCACGGTATTGCCGANNCCCCGAGCCAGGAATGCACCAAAGCTCTGGCCACCGGTGCCTTCCATTTGGATGAAAATGGTCTGGTCAGGAAGGCCATCTGGCTGATGCTTAATCAGTTCGCCCGACAGCATGGCGCCAACAGTACGATTAACATTACGGGCCTCTTCCATGAACTGGACTTTCTCGCCTCGTTCAATGGCAGCACGGGATTTCTCGATCAGGCGTACATCAAGTGCTTTGTCCAAGCCGTGATCCTGCATGCTGGTGTGCATGCGGGGAACGTCAGCCGGCACCGGTGGCAGCGCAAATACACGACTGAAATCCAGACCCTTGGCCTTCCAGTGCGAGATACCTTTGCGGGTATCAAGCAGATCAGCACGGCCCACCAGTTCATTAAAGGTACGAATACCCAACTGCGCCATAATCTGACGCGCTTCTTCCGCCACGAAGAAGAAATAATTCACGATATGTTCAGGCTTGCCAGTGAATTTTTTACGCAGCACCGGGTCCTGTGTGGCCACCCCTACCGGGCAGGTATTCAGATGACACTTGCGCATCATGATGCAGCCTTCAACCACCAGTGGTGCGGTGGCAAAGCCAAACTCGTCAGCACCCAGCAGCGCGCCGATCACCACATCACGACCCGTTTTCATCTGGCCGTCTGCCTGTACACGAACGCGACCACGCAGGCGGTTTAGCACCAGCGTTTGTTGCGTTTCGGCCAAGCCGAGCTCCCATGGCGTACCGCAATGTTTGATGGAGGACCACGGTGAGGCACCGGTGCCGCCATCATGACCAGCGATCACGACATGATCCGCCTTGGCTTTGGCAACACCCGCAGCCACTGTGCCGACACCCACTTCCGACACCAGCTTTACCGAAATATCGGCACGAGGATTCACGTTTTTCAAATCGTGGATCAACTGTGCTAAATCTTCGATCGAGTAAATATCGTGGTGCGGTGGTGGCGAAATCAGGCCCACACCCGGCACGGAGTGACGCAGCTTGCCGATGTATTCGGACACTTTGCCACCCGGAAGCTGACCACCTTCACCCGGCTTAGCACCCTGTGCCATTTTGATCTGGATTTGATCAGCAGAGCCCAAGTATTCAGTAGTCACACCGAAGCGACCCGAGGCCACTTGTTTGATGCGCGAGCGCAAGCTGTCACCTTCTTGCATCTCATAGTCGGCCTCGATCACCTTGGTGCCGATGATGTTGGAAACCTTGGTGCCGGCTTTGATTTTGTTGCCCTTGAGCTCCTCGCGGTAACGCGCAGAGTCTTCACCGCCTTCACCGGTATTGCTCTTGCCGCCAATACGGTTCATTGCCAGCGCTAGCGTGGTATGTGCTTCGGTTGAAATCGAACCCAGCGACATGGCGCCAGTAGCAAAGCGCTTGACGATGTCAGCCGCCGATTCAACTTCTTCCACCGGAATGGCTTTGGCTGGATCGATTTTGAACTCAAACAGGCCACGCAGAGTTAGATGACGCTTGCTCTGATCATTAATGATCTGCGCGTATTCCTTAAAGGTATCGAACTTGCCGGAACGGGTAGCGTGCTGCAGCTTGGCAATCGCATCCGGTGTCCACAT
>DDBN01000136.1:0-1322 GCA_002333145.1 Moraxellaceae bacterium UBA2031 | reverse complement strand
CCGCAGTAGGACATATAGGTGCTAATGCCCATTTTCGACATGATCTTGGACAGACCCTTGCCGATCGCCTTGGTGTAGTTGTAGATCGCTTCTTCTGCGGTCAGATTTAGCCCGGCAGACATGTCCGCCAGAGTTTCCATGGCAAGATAAGGGTGAACGGCTTCCGCACCATAGCCGGCCAGTACCGCGAAGTGATGAACCTCGCGTGCAGTTCCCGTTTCTACAATCAAGCCAGCAGAAGTACGCAGACCTTTGCGAACCAGATGATGGTGAACAGCTGAAAGCGCCAACAGGGCGGGAATCGCGATGTTATCGCGGTTCATGCCACGGTCACTGACGATCAAGATGTTGTTGCCTGACTGGATGGCTTCGACTGCTTCAGCACAGAGCGAGGCCAGCCGTGCTTCCACCCCTTCACGTCCCCATGCAGCGGGATAGGTGATGTCCAAGGTATACGGCTTGAATTTGCCACCGGTGTGTTTTTCGATGCTACGCAGACGGGCCATGCCTTTAAAGTCGAGCACAGGCTGCGATAACTCAAGACGCATCGGCGGGTTCACGGCATTGATGTCGAGCAGGTTTGGCTTTGGTCCAACAAAGGACACCAGCGACATCACCACGGCTTCACGGATGGGATCGATAGGCGGGTTAGTTACCTGCGCGAACAGCTGCTTAAAGTAGTTATACAGCGGCTTATTTTTGTCCGAGAGCACGGCCAAGGGTGAGTCATTGCCCATGGAGCCAATGCCTTCTTCGCCATTGGTGGCCATCGGGCCCATCAAAAATTTGATGTCTTCCTGGGTAAAACCGAACGCCTGCTGACGATCTAGCAGTGATTCGGGTGAGATTAGTTCTTCAGCAGTCGCTTCAATACGATCAAGCTTGATGCGAACATTTTCAATCCACTGACGATAAGGCTTGGCCGACGCAAACTGAGCCTTCAGTTCTTCATCTTCAATGATTCGGCCCTGCTCAAAATCGATCAGGAACATCTTGCCTGGCTGCAAACGCCACTTCTTGACGATTTTGCTATCGGAAATAGGCAGTACACCGGATTCGGAAGCCAATATCACCAGATCATCGTCGGTGATGATGAAGCGGGCAGGGCGCAAGCCATTACGGTCCAGTGTCGCGCCAATCTGGCGGCCATCGGTAAAGACCATGGCGGCAGGGCCGTCCCACGGTTCCATCATGGCCGCGTGATACTCATAGAATGCGCGCCGACGCTCGTCCATGGTGCTGTGCTGTTCCCAAGCCTCCGGGATCATCATCATGGCGGCCTGAGCCAGCGGGTAGCCCGACATGGTCAGCAGTTCGAGTGC
>DDBN01000007.1 GCA_002333145.1 Moraxellaceae bacterium UBA2031 | reverse complement strand
CCGTTCTCACCCATCACATAAGGAAAGCGCCAGATATTGCCCAAGCCAACGGCAGAGCCCAGTACCGCCATCGAAAAACCGAGACTGGAACTCCATCGTGCTGATTGTTGCTTTGGCATACCGATATCCTGACTGACATAAAAAAAGGCCTCATGACATCTCTATCATGAGGCCCTCCGGTTTTTACCGGCTCATTCAAGCCGATGCAACCCGCTAGATCAAACCGAGCTACGAATTAGGTGGTCAAATGCTGCCAATGACGCTTTGGCACCTTCTCCCATCGAGATAATGATCTGCTTATACGGCACTGTCGTGCAGTCGCCGGCCGCAAATACACCCGCTACATTCGTTTGCCCCCGTGCATCAATCTCAATCTCACCACGGGGTGACAGTGCGATCGTGTCTTTCAGCCAATCCGTGTTAGGAAGCAAGCCAATCTGCACAAACACACCCGCCAACTCCAAACGGATCAATTCGTTGCTATTTCGATCTTTATACGTGAGCCCATTCATCTTCTGGCCATCACCATGCACTTCCGTGGTCAGGGCAGAAACAATAACCGTCACATTCGGCATGCTGTACAGCTTCTTTTGCAATACGGCATCGGCACGTAGCACGCTGTCGAACTCAATCAAGGTGACATGCTCGACCACGCCGGCCAAATCAATTGCCGCCTCTACGCCGGAGTTGCCACCACCAATCACCGCCACGCGCTTGCCCTTAAACAGCGGACCATCGCAGTGCGGGCAGTAGGCCACACCCTTGCCACGGTATTCCTGCTCGCCCGGCACATTCATTTCGCGCCAGCGCGCACCGGTGGCAATCAGCACGGTCTTGCTGCGTAAGATCGCTCCATTTTCCAACTGCACTTCCGTCACCGCGCCAGGAATTAGCTTCGTTGCCCTTTGCGCATTCATGATATCCACATCGTAGGACTTCACGTGCTCTTCCAAGCTAGCAGCCAGCTTTGGGCCCATCGTTTCCTTCACCGAAATGAAGTTCTCGATTCCCATAGTGTCCAGCACCTGACCACCAAAACGGTCCGCTACCACACCAGTACGAATACCCTTACGTGCGGCATAAATTGCGGCTGCGGCACCGGCTGGGCCACCGCCCACAACCAGCACATCAAATACATCTTTGGCATTCAAGCGCTCGGCATCACGCTCTGCTGCGCCGGTATCCACCTTGGCCAGAATCTCTTCTACCGTCATGCGGCCATTGCCAAACAATTCGCCATTCACGAACACACTTGGCACCGCCATGATCTGGCGTTCGTTTACTTCATCCTGAAATAATGCACCATCAATCATCGTGCAGCGCACGCCTGGATTGCGAGCCGCCATCAGGTTAAGCGCCTGCACAACATCGGGGCAGTTGTGGCAGAAAAGCGAGATATACACTTCAAAATCAAACTTGCCCTGCAGGTTTTCAATCTGCTCAAGCACCTCGGGCTCTACCTTGGGCGGGTATCCGCCAACCTGCAGCAAGGCCAGCACCAGCGAGGTAAATTCGTGCCCCATGGGCAGACCGGCAAAGCGCACACCGGTATCTTCACCAATACGATTCACTGCAAACGACGGCTTGCGCACATTTGCTGCGTTATCTTCACGCAAAGAAATCTTGTCGCTCTGCGCAATGATGTCATTCAACAACGCCATCATTTCTAACGACGCACTGCTAGTGTCTGTGCTGGCAACCAGCTCGATCGGGTTGACGAGGCGTTCGAGGTAAGCCTTCAACTGGGTTTTGAGGTTTTCATCAAGCATGGTCAATCACCTTTCGATAAATAGTAGTCATGAGCACCCCGGCACTTGTGGCGCCGAAGATAGTTAAAAAAACCGGGTAGATTTTTTCAGAACCTCTCTCCTTGCCGTTACAGGCAAGGAGAGAGAAGAACAATCAGATCTTGCCAACCAGATCCAGTGAAGGCGTCAGCGTCTTAGCGCCTTCGTTCCACTTGGCTGGGCAAACCTGACCAGGATGGCTGGCCACATACTGTGCAGCCTTCAGCTTGCGCACTGTTTCTTTCACATCACGAGCGATGGCATTGTCATGCACTTCCAATGTCTTGATCGTGCCTTCTGGATTGATAATGAAGGTGCCGCGCAGGGCCAGGCCTTCTTCCGGAATGTGCACGCCAAAAGCATTGGTCAGCGCATGCGTAGGATCACCTACCAGCGGGAACTGAGCCTTGCCCACTGCTGGCGAAGTTTCATGCCACACTTTGTGCGAGAAGTGCGTGTCGGTGGTGACGATGTAAACTTCGGCACCGGCCTTCTTGAACTCTTCGTAGTGCTCGGCGGCATCTTCAATTTCAGTTGGGCAGTTGAAGGTAAAGGCGGCTGGCATGAAAATCAGCACCGACCATTTGCCCTGCAGGGACTGTTCCGTCACTTCGATAAACTTGCCGTTGTGGAAAGCCTGTGCCTTGAACGGCTGAACTTGAGTATTGATAAGGGACATGAGTCACTCCTTGGGTTGGTATAAAAAACGTTGATAAAAAATGGGTTAATTACGCAGGGTGGCTGCACCCGATGAATGAATAATAGGGCAAGCCGTTTTATATATGAAATATATTGTTTCTATATAGTTAATAGCCTAAAGCTATCTCCGGAAACTCTATAGACGACGCAAGACATCCTCATCCAGTAATCGACGCTGCTCTTCCAGCTCTGCCACGTGCTGCTGCCAGTAGTTCTCGGTATTAAACCAAGGAAAGTGTAGCGGGAAGGCCGGATCGTGCCAGCGCACCGCCAGCCAACCCGCATAATGCACCATGCGCAGCGCACGCAAAGGCTCAATCAAGGCGAGTTCGCGGTTATCAAACTCGCAGAACGTTTCATAGCCATCGAGAAGCTCGCCCATCTGCAGTTCCCGCTCATGGCGGCTACCGGCCAGCATCATCCACAGATCCTGTACGGCAGGCGCCAGCTGACAGTCATCAAAGTCCAGCAGCCACGGGCCATCATCACGGGTCCAGATAATATTCCCGGGATGGCAATCGCCCTGAGTGCGAATGGCCTTGGCCTGTGCCAGACCACTGCGGGCAAGACGTTCGCGCAGCGAGGCAATCACGCTCTGATAACGATCCTGCAGCGAGCCGGGCAAAAAGCCCTCCCCCTGCACCACGCTTGCAGGCACATCCAGAAAGCGCTCTACGGTAAGCGCCTGGCGTTCCACGAAAGGGTGACGGGCACCAATGGCATGCAGCCGCCCCATTAGCATACCGATGCGATGCAACTGATTCAGGTCACCCGGCTCAGGGGCTTGTCCGCCTTTGCGAGCAAACAGCGCAAACCGATAGTCCCCGAAAGAAAACAGGGTTTCTCCCTG
>DDBN01000013.1:9086-12120 GCA_002333145.1 Moraxellaceae bacterium UBA2031 | reverse complement strand
CGTTTGGTGGCCGAAAAAACGCTAACCGAAGCCGCTGCATTGCGTGAGGAGCTAAGTGCGCAAGGCTATACAAGCGCAAGGCTACGGGCGCAGCGGCCCATGCTGCTTGATCTCTTATTGGATCAGGGCATGACGCATAAAGAAGCTAATCAGATGCTCAATGTGCTGATGGAAAAGGATGGCAGTGTGCCGGGTCGACATCGTAGTGATGACGAAAAGACTGACCCACTGCTGCAGATTAGGGATCGGCTCTGACAGTAATGCGTCGAAGTGTGAATCGAGTGCGAGCGTATAAATCTTTTTAAAAATTGGCTTATAAAAATAACAAAGGGCACCGAAAGGTGCCCTTTGTTATTTGGATCAGAAACATAGCTCAGTTACTAAGTACGAGCTTGCTGAGATCATAGCTTACGTTGCCACGCAAAGCCGATAGCGTTTTCCTGCATGCGCAGGTTGGCATTGCCGCCACCAAAGCCACCTGGCGGCATGCCTGGAGGAATTGAATTGTTGCCCGTAACGGATACTTCCGGCATGTGCGCGACATACACGCTGAATGCGTTCTTTTCACTCACGTCATAAGTAGCGCCCAGCGTGTAGTGCTTTTCAACCACACCGGGTGCCAGAATATTAAAGAAGGTTTCTTCGGCAGGAATAGGTTGGTCTACATCGCTAAAGCCGGCACGCAGCGTAAGCGCTGAAGTCGCCTGATACACCACGCCAATCTTGGTTACTGTGGTGTCTTTCCAGCCAAAACCAGGGCCATTCTTGCTACCCAGTGGCTGGCCGGCAAACAGCAATGCAGCACTGTTTCCGACAGCAGGGACATTGCCGTACAGAATGCGTTGGCGGTCGATCAACAGCGTGAGTGCTGGCGTGGCCTTAATGGCGATGCCCACGCTGTAGTTTTCGGGAACGTCAAAATCACCATTATCGGCAAACATGCCGCTGTATTTTTCGAACTCGTTCATCTGAGTCTTCGACTGCCAGCTAGCACCCAGTGTTACGTGGTCGCCGAATGAACCCTGCCAGCCCACACGAAAGCCTGCGCCGGTCGAACTGTCATAACCATTGTCGCTGACATGGGCGGGGTCTTGTGAAAAGCCACTAAAGAGGCTGATGCCACGCGCTTCAAATTGCTGGTAAGCCAAGTTCACCGCAACACCGAGTGACTGACCTTCGGCAAAGCGCCAAGCAAGTGCGGGGGTCACGAAGACTTGAGCTAAATCGATACCTGCTGGGCCGGTGGCGCCAAAGCGGGCGTAAGGGTTGCTGCTGTAGTCAGTGTTCATGCCGCCATTGCCATAAATGGACAATCCAATAGACAGATTGGGGCTGACGACGCGGCTGTAACCGAACTCAGGAATGTAAAAGACACGGGTGCTGTTGCCATCAAAAGTTTGGTCTGGGCCGAAGGCATTGCCGACAATAGAGCTGCTGCGATCGGGCGAGAAAATCTCGATGCCGACATCCAGACGGTTACCTAGGTCAATCAGGCCGGCCGGATTGGTGGCTGCTGCCAGTGTGTCCTGAGCCATAGCAACGCCTGCACCGGCAGAGCCTTTTGACTGCGTGCCGTAGCCATGGGGCAAGTAGCCGTTGGTGGCATGAGCGAGTGTGCTACTGGCGAGAGCCAAAGTTAGCGAAGCGCGAACCAAGGTGGTGTGTGCAAGCGTGATACGGGACATGATGGCTCCGGAGGGCAGGGAACAGACCGCCACCCGGTATTAATTGGGGCGGTAGAGATCAGGACCGCGAGTGTAGGGAAGTTGTGTTAGATAAAAAAATAATGAATTGGAATATTCATATTCATTTTTGCNNATTAAGCCACCAACTTGTCGCGACCGGCGAGTGCAGGGAACCAGCGCATCCACAAGACAACAACGAGTAATGTGCCAGCGCCCCCGATGATTACCGCCGGGATTAGGCCGAACAGAGCCGCGGTAGCACCAGACTCAAACTCGCCTAGCTGATTTGATGCACCAATGAACAGAAAATTCACGGCATTAACACGGCCGCGCATGGCATCGGGTGTTTCCAATTGCACCAGTGATGATCGCACTACCACACTGATCATGTCGGAGGCGCCCAGCACAGACAGTGCCGCCATGGACAGTAACAGCGAGGTCGATAGGGCAAATACGATTGTGGCGAAACCGAACACGGCCACGGCGGCAAACATGATGTGACCGACTTGGCGATTAAGCGGAAAACGCGCCAGCCACACCGACATTAGCAAGGCTCCCGCAGCAGGAGCGGCCCGCAGCAATCCGAGCCCCCAAGGGCCTGTTTGCAAAATGTCGCGGGCAAAGATAGGCAGCAAAGCAGTGGCACCGCCGAGCAGCACAGCAAAAAGATCCAGTGAAATGGCCCCTAGCAACACAGGATTGCGGCGAATAAAGGCGATACCGGCAAACACGGAGGTATCTTCCTTGTTAACCGGTGCAGGAGGAGTGTGCACATACGCCACCATGCCGAGCAGCAAAGCCGACAGGGCATACATCAGCGCAGTAATGCTGTAGACCGCCTCTGCGCCTCCGATATAGGCCAGTCCACCTAATGCAGGGCCACTGATGATAGCGGCCTGCATGGCGGCGCTTGATGCACTGACTGCGCGCGGTAAATCATCAGTACGGACGATGGCTGGCAGCATGGCCGCCAACGTGGGTGAACCAAAGGTTTTGGTGATGCCCAACAGAAAGGCCGCCACAAAAATGCCTTCGCGTGAAATCCAGCCTTGCCAGCTGGCAAGGCCAAGCGCTACGGCAATTAGGCACTGCGCTACATTGCAGAGTTGCACGATGCTGCGGCGGTTGTAGCGGTCGGCAACATGCCCGGCCACCAGCACAAAGAGAAGTGCAGGAAGAAACCCCGCCAGCCCCACCATGCCCAAGTCCATCGCGCTGCGGGAGAGATCATAAATCTGCCAGCCCACGGCCACGGCCAGCATTTGGAAAGCTGCCATGGTGAAAATGCGCACACACCAGTAAAAAGCAAAATCACGATTAATGAAAAAACCGGGAGATGAGGCAGGCAT
>DDBN01000013.1:8368-9063 GCA_002333145.1 Moraxellaceae bacterium UBA2031 | reverse complement strand
GAGCGTTCGGCCAGCCAGTCGGCGAGAGGAGCCCAAATAGTAGAGGGTGCCTTGCTGCCTGAGAGAATGCCCATGTGGCCGCCGGGTGCGTGCAGAAAGACTTTGTCCTCCGTGCCCACCAGACCCAGAAGTGCCTCAATGGCGGGCCGTGTCACCATATTGTCGCCTTGGCCGCCGATGGCAAACAAGGATGCCTTAATGTCTGCAAGACGTGCTTCTGTGCCGGCAATGTTTAACGTGCCTGTAGAGAACTCATTCGCAATCCATAGCCGACTGATCATGTCTTTCACCACCCCGCCGGGGTAGGAGACCATGTTGTCGAGAAAGGCAGATTGTGTTGCATGATCGCTGACAAATTCACGGTCACCAAGTTTGCGCAGCAGCTCCCAATACCCCATAAGGCTGCCCACCGGATTGGTCATCTTAAAGCCCACTACATTGAACCAGCCCGGCGTGTGCAGCAGTGCAGACGGCACATCATGAATGCGCCAGCCAGTCCGTCGCTCTACACGATCCGCTTTGCGTTTTACGCTCTGGTAGAACTTACCAATGGCGCCAGAAGCGTGCGTATTAATAGGGGCGCCAAGAATGACCATATTACGGATGTGCGTGTCATGCGTGAGCGCGGCATAGCACAGGGAGATGATGCCCCCGAGGCTCCAGCCATGCAGTGACAGATCTTGCTGGCCACTGTG
>DDBN01000013.1:0-8297 GCA_002333145.1 Moraxellaceae bacterium UBA2031 | reverse complement strand
ACCAGTCCGTTGTCATGGACCACATCAAAGGCCAGCTGGTTTGCTTGAACCAGAGAGCCTGTGCGCAAGAAGCGATCACGGGCATTACGGGCCACATGCCGCACACGATGGGTGATGGGGCGTTGGCGGGCAGTAGCGGGGGATGCGGGCATGGGGGGCAGACCTCAATAACTCATCAGCAAACTATACGGCGTCTGCTCTCAGGGTCACTGGCCGTAATTTTCAATCGGCCTGACATTTTGGATAATCAGCCCCTCCACTTAGAGCGAGTTACCCACCATGCGGGACACCCGTACTTCAATGGCATGAGCCTCATCCAGATGTTTCATGCTGCGATGGACAGCTGCGAGGTTGATCAGGCTGCGAGCAACCTCCGCGTGGTTAAGCCCGTAGTTCTTTTCCATGATGAGCTCGTGTCGCTCATATAGCGGTAATGCCAGCTCGAAGCGGCCCTGTGTACGGTACAGCTGCCCAAGGTTTTCCAGTCCGGTCGCTACATTGAGGTGGTTGGGCCCGAGCTGCTTTTCCAGAATGGCCTGCGCGCGTTTATAGAGGGGTTCTGCCTGATCAAGCCGGCTCTGTGTGTCCATCAGCATGGCGAGATTAGTCAGGGCGGCAGCTACTTCGATGTGATCCGGGCCATGCACTTTTTCCAGTGTGGCAAGTGCTTTGCGAAATTGGATTTCGGCTTGGTCATATTGCTTTTGCCCTCGATAGAGAAAGCCGAGATTGATTCGTGCACGGGCACTTTCTTCCGGTTTGCTCTGCTGCTTTTCTTGAATGGCGAGGGCGCGCAGGAGCAAGGGTTCTGCACGGGCAAACTTACCCTGAATTTCCAGTTGAGTGCCGATTTGATTAAGCGTTGGCACCAAGTCGATATGCTCGGCGCCGAGGTACTTTTCTTGCAAGGGCAGAAGTTTTTGGTAAAGCGCAAAAGCCTCGGAAGATTTTTCCTGTTGAACGTATAGCGCGGCTAAGCGAGCCATGATGCCCATGGTTTCAACGCCAGTATCGTTGCGTTTCTCACGGATGCTAAGCGCATCACGGTACAGCTTTTCTGCCTTGTCTGTTTTGCCTTGTGCTTGCTGCAGAATACCCAGCCGGTAAAGGCTGCTGGCCACGTCAATGTGGTAAGGGCCAAGGGCGTCTTCGCGTATGGCCAGTACTTTTTCCTGCAAAGCCTGCGCTTCTGGTAAACGATTAAGTTGTTGCAGGGTATCGGCAACATCGCTCATTGCGGTGGCAATGTCAGGATGGCCGGGCTCTAGATTTTTTTCGCGAATCGCTAAGGCGCGTTGATAGAGGGGTAGCGCATTGGCGGGCTGCTTAGCAGCAACCATAACGCCGCCCAATTGCTGCAGTGTGCTGGCCACATCGTTGTGCTCGCGCCCCAGTGTTTGTTGCCGGATTAGCACGGCCCGCTTTAGCAATGCCCCTGCCTGAGCGAGTCGGCCGAGTGCCGCTTCTTGTGTGGCTAAACTAACCGCCGTGGTTGCAACGTCGGCATGATTTAGGCCTAGGCTTTTTTCGCGAAGTACCAGCAGGCGCTGATACATAGCAGCGGCTTCTGCGGGCTTGCTTGCGCCGGCATACAGGGCGGCAAGGTTGGCAACGCTGATGGCCACATCCGGATGAGCACTGCCCAGCGCTTTTACACGTATGGCCAGTGCGCGTTTGTACAGGGGTTCCGCTTTGTCTGCCTGGCCTTGCTGGCGATACAGCTGGGCAAGGTTATTAAGTGCAGTAGCGGTGTCCGGGTGATTGGCGCCTCGCGCTTGCTCCCACAAAGTCAGCGCACGCACGTAGAGGGGCTCGGCTTTGTCGTATTCGCCGCGGTTACGGTACATATAGGCCAAGTTGTTTAGGCTGGTGGCTATATCGAGTGGGGCCTTGCCCGCCTCGGCCAGCCCCAGTGCTTTGCGCGCCAGTACCAATGCTTGATCCTGATCACCCTGCTGGTAGAGCGCCACGGCTTGCTGGCTCAGTGCAGACCAGTCTTCTTGGGCGTAAGCAGCGGAGGACATAACCGCGGCTAGGAGTAGCGCCAGTGGCGTAGGGAGGTGGGTCAAGCGCTTCATGCGTGCAGTCTTCCTTTTGGTATTTCGGCAAAGTTGCTTCTGGTTTAACGAAAGCCTGCGTCTTACTTTGAACTCCGCAGCAGGCATGTCATTACAGGATCGTAGGTCCTGAACAGCGAAGCATTTTGATTAAGACGTGTATTTTAGCCTTGCATAGCGCCAAGCGGAATCAAATGCATGAATGCCATTACCCCACAAACAAGAAGGGCGCCTTGCGGCGCCCTTCTTGTTATGACTCAGTTGCTAGCCAGAGCGCTTAGCCCTTAGGGCCAGCTGCACGAATGGCAGCATCAACCTCAGGATACTTCTCTGCAAAGTTCTGCTGGAAAAGGCCGGCCAGTTCGCGGGCCTTGGCATCGTGCAGGTCCTTGTCGGCCCAGTTGTTGCGCGGCACGAGCAGGTTGCTGTCGACACCTTCCACAGCGACTGGAACTTCCAAGTTCAGGATGTCCAAGTGCTGAGTGGCCACGTTGTCGAGCTTGCCGGTCAGAATGGCACGAATCACGGCACGCGTGGTTGGAATGCTGAAACGCTTGCCAGTACCGTGCGGGCCGCCAGTCCAGCCGGTAGAAACGATGAATACCTTGGAATCAAAGGCATTGATGCGCTTCATCAACAGGTTGGCGTATTCACCAGCGCGACGCGGGAAGAACGGTGCGCCAAAGCAGGTGGAGAAGGTGGTCTTGATGCCAGAGCCGGCGCCCATTTCTGTGGAGCCGACCAGTGCGGTGTAGCCCGACAGGAAGTGGAACGCTGCCTGTTCGTTGCTGAGCACAGCCACTGGTGGCATTACGCCGTACAGGTCACAGGTCAAGAAAATAACGTGCTTGGGCTCGCCCGCACGGTTGATCTCGATACGCTTGGCGATGTGCTCCAGCGGATAGGCAGCACGGGTGTTTTGTGTGCGGCTGGTGTCATCGTAATCGGGCTTGCGAGTGTTTTCGTCAAGTACGACGTTTTCAAGCACAGCACCAAACTTGATGGCATCCCAGATAACCGGCTCGTTTTCTTTCGAGAGGTTGATGCACTTAGCGTAGCAACCGCCTTCGATATTAAACACGGAGCCAGGTGCCCAGCCGTGCTCGTCATCACCAATCAAGGAACGTTCTGGATCAGCAGACAACGTGGTTTTGCCAGTGCCGGACAGACCAAAGAACAGCGCCACGCTGCCATCGTCACCAACGTTGGAGGAGCAGTGCATGGACAGCACGTCGTTGCCTGGCAGCAGGAAGTTCTGCACGGAGAACATGGCCTTCTTCATTTCACCGGCGTAGTTCATACCGGCGAGCAGCACCTTACGGTCCGCGAAGTTAAGAATCACGCAGCCATCAGAGTTGGTGCCATCACGACTGGGGTTGCACTCAAAGCCAGGGGCATTGATGACCTGCCACTCGTCTTTCTTGCCGTGGTTGTATTCTTCTGGCGTGATGAACAGATTTTTACCGAACAGGGCATGCCATGCGGTTTCAGTCGTCACTTTTACCGGCAGGTAGTGCTTCGGATCGGAGCCCACATGCAGGTGGGAAATAAACTGGTCGCGCTCGCTGATATAGGCCTGTACACGATCCCACAGCGCATCGAATTTATCGGCCGGAAAGGCTTTGTTAACCGGGCCCCAATGAATGTGGGCGCTGGTGCTTGGCTCGTCAACGATGAAGCGGTCAGGTGGCGAACGACCGGTACGGTGACCAGTGTTGACGGTAAGCGCACCATTGTCAGCCAAGGAGCCTTCTTTGCGCTGAACAGCAAGTTCAACGAGCTGGGGACGGGTAAGGTCCTTATAGATCGTGAGCGTAGTCATAGTGTCCTTAAATACCTGTGGGTCTGTGCCCGATGGCTTGTGGCCGAACGTGCGCCAGGGTGGGCGCTGTCCGCGAATCCCGGTCCGTCCGGGTGGGCGGCGGGGCTGTGGCCAAGGGTCGATATCCGTAATGCCGGACATCATGGCCGAAAAATTCCGGCGCATTATCGCCGAAGCAGGGGTAAAGGAGAAAGGCCCATAGTGACTTTAGGGTCATTTTTGTGGCATTTGGTCTGATTGGGCCATGCTGCTGGCCCTAATAGCAATTGCAGGTCGGTTAACTTCCTGTTTGGCTATCCCCCTCTCTGAATAACCATGGTGTTAACTCATGCCTAATCCTGTTCTGCACCAACTCAGTGTGCTTGGTTCCGTGGTCAGCTCTCAGCTCAGCATGTGGCGTGGTGCATCCGTACTGCCGTCCATGGTAAGCCGCCAACAGCCGGCCCAGCCACTGCGCTTGTATGAAATGGAAGGCTGCCCCTTCTGCCGCAAGGTGCGTGAGGCGCTCACTGTTCTGCATTTGGATGCTGAAATAATGCCTTGTCCTAAGGGCGGCACCCGGTTTCGCACGGAAGCCACGCAATTAGGCGGTAAGGCACAGTTTCCGCTGCTGCATGATCGCAATACCAATACGTTGATGTATGAGTCTGCCGATATCTTGGCCTATTTGTTTAAGACCTATGCCAATGGCAGCGATGTGCCGAGCAAGCTACGCGGGGATCAGTCCCGGCCATGGATGAGCACGCTGGCAACCGGGGTGCGTGGCATGCGCGGACTTAAGGTTAGAGCATCTAAGGCCCCTGCAAAGCCACTGCACCTCTGGAGCTTTGAGGCCAGCCCTTATGCACGTTTGGTTCGCGAGCGTCTGACAGAGCTGGAGATACCGTATGTGCTGCACAATGTAGGCAAAGAGCGCTGGCAGGATGTTGGCCCGGCTATGCTGCGCTTGAAGCCCGGCCCTTATAAGCCCATTGAGGGCAGCAAACGAGCTGAGCACTTTGCACGTACTGGCCATATGCAGGTGCCCTATCTGGAGGATCCAAATACGGATGTGCGTATGCTCGAGTCGGCGGCAATCATTGATTACCTCGAGGCAACCTACGCCAGCTAAAACGGGTTAGCGGCCAGTTAATGGCCGAAAAGAACGCCCTGCAGGCTTGGTACTGTGGGGCGTTCTTTGTTTAGGTGTGGCTTTAGGTATGGCTATGCGTCTTACCAGCGGCACGAAGATGATCCGGTCATAACGCAGGTGAACGCCGTCGTTAGAATTTGTTAGAGTGACGCATTATCTTATTGCTTGGGAGAAGGGGATGGCCGCACTGCGCAAGGCTGCTATGGCGTTGATGATTATCATACTGATTGCCGTGGCCGGGCTCCTGTCATGCATATTGCCTCAGCATCGCGTGGTGTATGTAGATGGCACTGAGGTGAGACGAGGCGATACGACCGTCATGACGTCGAATGTAACGCCGGTGACATCAATCGGTGGGGCAGACGTGTATTACCTGCATACTTCCAATCTAAAGCGCACGGATGTGTTTGTTTTTCGAAATGAAGATACGGGCTTTGGATTTCCGTGGTACTTCAAGTTTGATTCATCTGAGGTACAAGGGCGCGCTGAGCTGTTGAAGCAACAGCCGGAACAGATGGCGCTGGTGACGTATTATGGCTGGCGTGTTCCTGTGCTGAAGCTGTATCCGAATGCGGTTAATATTGAAGCATGGGATCGCACGGAAACCCCGTGGCCTGTGTTTAATATTGTGTTGGTGGCGTTTCTGTTGTTGGTGACGGGAAGCGTTTACTGGAAGTTGCGAGGTTTTAGGAAGGCGCGTCAGTTGAAGCGAGATGCATCGCAAAGCACGATACTATAAGCACTAAAATATAAAGATAATTTAGAAGAAATGCGCCGACTTTGATCGGCGCATTTTTTTGGAGGCTGGTTAGGTAAGTGATTAGAGTCCTAATGCAGAAAGATCAAGTGTGCGTTGCTGCAAAGGTGGGCACCAGTAACTATCGCCAGTGATGGGTTGGCTGATTCGGAAGAGGCTATCGGTAATGCCATCGTCGATGCCTGCCATACGTTGCATTTGCACTTCAAACGCACGCAAGGAACTGCCAAAGGCAATAAACAGTAGGCCGCCTTCTTGGCCATCAACCCATGGCATGGAGCGGCGCATAACAAAGGCTTCTGGAGTAAAGCTTTCTTGCTCGGTGCGCTTTACATGCGAAGATTCTGGGGCTTCATCTAGCTCTTCGTTATCGTCACGACGACGACCGATAACATCATCCATTTCGCTGCGTGAGAGCTGTTCAATTGCCGTGAAATTATGTCGCCATTGCTGCATGGCCACCAAGCTGCTGCCATCGGCAGAAAGTGCAGCAGTCAGTGCGTCGTCACCTTTCGGATTTTCCGTGCCATCTTCGTAGCCTGTCAGGTCGCGATTGTGGCGATGCATAAAAGTGTCGAGCACTTGATCCAGATAAAATGCAGGCTTTAGCAGCGCCTCTATCTCATGGGCATGATTCATCAGTTCGCCATGATCGGTGCCACGCAGCCAGCACCAGAGTGCCCGTGGTGTGGATGGCACGTTAACCCCATGAGCGGAAAACGGCGACAAGGGATGCAGGCCAGGAATATCAACATTAAGCGCACTGATCACTGCAGGGCCGATGCCTACAACCAAACGATTGCCATCGGTGATGGCGGCCAGTGCTTTGAGCGCTGGCCGTGGATCGGCATTCGCGTGCAATAAAAAGAAAAGGGAGCGTGCAATGGGGGATTGCGGCGCAAGAATGCCGGGCTGATGTGTAGGCATAATAAAGTATTCCAATATTCAGGTGTTAATTGGGGCGTAGAGCGCTAGCGGAAGGAAGGGCGATGCCTTTCGTAACTGGAGGGCGATGTAAATGGCCTCTATTGCTCTTCTCACTTTCATAAAAAACTACCGTGCGTATCATTCCCACCATGGATAAAAAGACGGCATAGAGCTGGCCTTGCCTTGATAGTCAGGGTCGCGCTTTTCCAGAAATGAGCTCACGCCTTCCTTGCCGTCACCGATGGAGGTGTAAAACATCGCTAACGACTCCACTTTGTGTGCTTCACGCGGGTGGGGCTGTGCGCTATTGCGGTACATCATCTGGCGAATAAGTGCGGTAGAGACCGGCGAACGATTCTCTACAAATTTACGTGCTAATGCGTAGGCTTCTTCCATTAGTTTTTCTGGCGGAACAACGGCCTTTACCAGTCTTCCGCGCAACGCTTCTTCTGCGCTTAGAATATCAGCGCTGTAAACCCACTCTAATGCCTGCTGAATGCCAACGATGCGGGGAAGAAACCATGTTGAGCACGCTTCTGGAGCGACCGCAATTTTGCCGAATACAAAACCGATGCGGGCTTTTTCGGATGCGATACGAACATCCATGGCCAAGGTCATGGTGGCGCCGATGCCGACGGCCGCGCCATTGATCGCGCCGATTACGGGCTTTTTACATTCAAAAATACTCAGGGCTACGCGCCCGCCGGTATCNNACATTGCCGGGGACCGAAAGATCCATTCCTGCGCAGAAAGCACGGCCTGCGCCGGTGACTACGATGGCTTTAACAGCATCCTCCTCGCTGGCGCGATGAAAGGCGGCTTCCAGTTCATCTGCCATTTCCACAGTAAACGCATTGAGTTGCTCAGGGCGATTAAGCGTCAGTGTCAGAATCCCGTCGTCAACGCGGTAATCGAGGGTGGAGTAAGTCATGGTGGTCTCCCGAAAAAAAGTGACTCCTTTGTAGCACTGTCACGGCAAGCAAGGAATGCTATAAATTCGCGGATTAGCAGGTATTTTATGTAAGTCTATTGATTTTTTCAGTCAGTGTAATTGAACTTTGAGCTTGTTACAGTCTGGCTCTCGCTTTGATTGCCCGAGGTTTGCCGCATGAATGTCTTGATTATCCACGCCCATCCTGAGCCTCAGTCTTTTACTGCCTCGATGCAGCGAACCGCGGTTGAGGAGTTGTCTCGCGCAGGGCATAGCGTAGAGGTGTCGGACCTTTATGCCATGGGCTGGAACCCGGTTGCCACTGCGGATGATTTTGGTTCACGCAAGAGCCCGGATTATTTGGTGTATGCACTAGAGCAGCGCCAAGCGTGGGAGGCCGGTACGCTGGCGCCTGATATTGTGGCGGAAGTTAAAAAGCTGCAAAAAGCTGATCTCGTTTTGTTTAATTTTCCGATGTACTGGTTTTCGGTACCGGCCATGCTGAAAGGCTGGATTGATCGCGTGCTGATTTCCGGTGTGTGTTATGGCGGCCGTCGTATCTACGACCAAGGCGGATTGAAAGGCAAGAAAGCGGCCCTCAGTTTTACGCTGGGCGGTCGTGAGCATATGTTCGGCCCAGGCGCCATTCATGGCGAGCTGGATGTGATGCT
>DDBN01000145.1 GCA_002333145.1 Moraxellaceae bacterium UBA2031 | reverse complement strand
AGCAAGTCATCCGGGGTGAACTCACCGGTAATTTCTGACAGCGCCTCCTGTGCCTGTCGTAGGTCTTCTGCCAGCAATTCCCCAGCTCCAGTGCCTTGTAATTGGGCCAGCCCAGTGGCGAGTGACAGACGGGCCTGTTCCAGAGCATCAAGATGACGACGGCGAGCGGTGAAGAGGCCCGCACCTTCGGTCTGAAAACCCATGGCTTCCTTAAGAGTCTGGCGCAGCACATCAAGGCCCTGCCCTTGCCGTGCCGACAGCACGACCTCGGTGTAGGCCCTACCAGCGTCATCGCTTCGCTCACGACGGCCTGCCATCAACCCCGCGTGCAGATCACACTTGTTGGCAATGAGTAGCAGCTTGTCAGGTGTTGGTAGTGGACGGAAGAACGCTGTTGCCAAGGCCAACGGATCGGTGTCACTGGCGGCATCAAATACGAATAAGACACGGTCTGCTTGCTCAACTTCCTTCAGGGCACGGCGTACCCCTTCCTGCTCAACAATATCGGTTGTCTCACGCAGACCTGCAGTGTCGATGATGTGCAGCGGCATTCCGTCGATCTGAATTTGCTCACGCAGCACATCGCGCGTGGTACCGGCAACGTCGGTCACAATGGCCGCATCAAAACCGGCCAGCGCATTGAGTAAGCTGGACTTGCCGGCATTAGGTTTGCCCGCAATCACGACGCGCATCCCTTCTCTCAGCAGTGCTCCTTGTCTGGCTTCGGCCATCACTTCTGCCAAGTGTGCCTGTACGGCACATAACTCACCTTCGACACGTCCATCACTGAGGAAATCTATTTCTTCTTCTGGAAAATCAATGGCGGCTTCTACATACAGACGAAGCTGTATCAGAGCCTCTACTAACGCATGAATTTTTTGCGAAAACACACCGGCCAGCGAACGCACGGCAGAGCGCGCTGCCTCGGCAGAGCCTGCATCAATAAGATCTGCAATGGCTTCGGCTTGGGCCAGATCCAGTTTGTCGTTGAGGAATGCGCGCTCGGAAAACTCACCGGGTCTCGCCATGCGAGCGCCTAGCGCGAGCACGCGCTGCAGCAGCATATCCATGACAACAGGGCCCCCATGCCCCTGCAACTCAAGAACGTCTTCGCCCGTGAATGAGTGTGGCCCCTGAAAAAACAATACCAAGCCTTCGTCAATGTCTCCGCCGTCGGCCGCATGGAAATGGCCAAACAGAACATGTCGAACGGGTAAGGCCTGCTCGCGTAACAAAATTGCTTGCCCGATGTTCTGCGCCTTCGACCCCGACACACGCACGATACCCACACCACCACGCCCTGGTGGTGTGGCAATAGCTGCAATGGTGTCTGTACTTTTCATCATGTTATCCATGGTAGCAAAAAGGCTCCGTTAGGAGCCTTTTTGTCATTTCACATAAGCAAAACTACTTACGCCTTAGCCGCGCTGGCCTTTTCAATCTGGCGGGTAATTATCCACTGCTGCAGAATCGATAGTGAATTATTCACCACCCAATACAACACCAAACCAGCAGGGAACCACAAGAACATCACGGTGAATACTACCGGCATGATCTTCATCACTTTGGCCTGCATAGGATCTGGCGGAGCCGGGTTAAGCTGCTGCTGAATAAACATAGTGGCGCCCATGATCAGGGGCAGCACAAAGAAAGGATCCATTACTGCAAGATCGTGAATCCAGCCCAACCACGGCGCATGACGCAGTTCTACTGATTCCATCAAACAATAGTAAAGTGCAATAAACACCGGCATCTGAACCAGAATTGGCAAGCAGCCACCGAGTGGATTGATCTTTTCCTTCTTGTACAACTCCATCATCGCTTGTGACTGTTTGGCGCGATCACCAGTATGCTGCTCTTTGATACGCTGCATTTCCGGCATTGCGGTGCGCATCTTGGCCATCGACTTATAGCTAGTCGCAGAAAGCTGAAAGAAAGCCGCCTTAACTAGAATTGTTAGGAACACAATGGACCAACCCCAGTTGCCGATCCAGCCGTGAATGGTGCTGAGCAACCAGTACAGAAATTGTGACACCGGCCACAGCCAACCGTAATCAACCGTCAGTTCCAAACCAGGGGATACTGATTCCAGTACCTTTTGAATTTTAGGTCCGGCATACAATGTGGCATTAATTGATTGCTGTGCGCCTGGCGCTATAAAAATAGGGGCGCCGGTATAGCCGATGATATTGTCATCGCCACTTTTACGGGTGACAAAAACATTAGAGCTTTTTGCATCAGGTACCCATGCCGCTACAAAATAATGTTGGACCATCGCGGCCCAGCCACCGGTAACTGACTCTTTCACTGGCTCTTCAGCAAATTTTTCCAGTTTGAGTTTGTTGTAGGGCTTGTCTTTCGTCCACCATGCGCCGCCCAAGAACGTCGACATGCCAAAGCCTTGATTGCTGGCACTTGGGTCTTTGCTGCTGTCACGCTTCAACTGCGCATACATCAAACCGCTCCACGGCGCCGTACCGCGGTTGATGATGTCGTAGTGCATCTTCACCTGATAATTATTGCGGGTGAACTCAAACACCTTGCGAATCTCGACACCGTTTTCTTGTTGCAATACCAAGGTAACGGCAAGTGCATCTTGGCCATCTGCCAATACATATTCACGGGCACTGGTCTGGTATTGTGGACGGCCAGAGGCTGCTGCATCCGGGCCATCCGTACCAATCAATCCACTCTGTGCTACATAAGTGCGGGCGGCAGAGTGGTCGAGAAATACAAAGGCTTTTTTGCTATCGATACTTTCAGTGTACTTAGGCAGCGCAATGCGCACGATATCGCCGCCACGCGTGTCTATTTGGATATCGAGAACATCCGTTTTGACGCTGACCCGTCCATTGGACTGGCCTTCAACTGCAAGGGGTGTTTCCGCAGAATTGGCTGTTGCTGTTGGTGCAACCGGTATATCCGCGTTAACCGCTGCGGCCGGTACCGTTGGCATGTCACTGTTACCAGCGACAGGGGCCTCTGCTTCAGCAACCGCATCAGCGGCTGGCTGAGCGCCATAATCCTTTTGCCAGTTCAGGATGAGCATATAGCCAATTACTGCCATGGCCACAATGAGCAACGTGCGTCGGAGTTCCATAGATCAGGGCGCCTTGGAAATGCGTTGGGATTCAGTGGTATCAGTTACCGGAGTAACGTGACGAAAAGAAAATTTTTCAGGGACGGGATCGAGCCCGCCCTCTGCCCAGGGATGACAGCGAAGGATACGATTCACGGTCAGCACCATACCTTTCATCGCACCATGATGGCGGATGGCTTCTTCAGCATAGGCAGAGCAAGAGGGATAAAAACGGCAATGCGGCGCCATCATTGGACTGATGGCGATACGGTAGAAGCGTATCGGCAAAATGAAAAGAATTTTCATGCCTTGAGCTCTGCCACGTCTGTGGGTGGAATTACCACAGGTGCTTCGGTCTTGCGGATCAAACGCTTCCAGCTTTTTTCCAGCTGCATGGCCAGATCGGCGGAAACCAGACTACCAAGATCGTTGCGCGCCATGAAAATTATATCTACCGCTGGCAATGTTGCTTGATGCCTGCGGAAACTGTCTCTGACAGTGCGCTTGAGCCGGTTTCGTTCAACAGAAAGCCGGACTTTTTTTTTCGCAATCACCAACCCAAGCCGGGGGTGATCTAAACCGTTAGGACGAATCAGCAACAGAAAATGCTGCTCACCAACCTTGAATGCTGTGCTATCGAATACGGTCTTAAAGTCCTCTGGACGCAGCAAACGATGCGTCCGGGGAAAGCGATAGCACGCAGTCACATCGAACGTTGCGCTGTTCAGACGGTCAGGTTCTTGCGACCCTTGGCACGACGGCGAGCCAGAACGTTACGACCGTTCTTGGTGGCCATACGGGCGCGGAAACCGTGTGTACGGGCGCGCTTCAGGGTGCTGGGCTGGAATGTACGTTTCATGATGATCGCTCAAAAATGAACATGACCCAAGAGGGTCGGAAAAGGCCGGCTATTCTATGTAACGACCGTAGGCGTGTCAAACGAAAACAGACCTGTTTGGTTTTGGTCGAGCGGCGTGCCGCGAGGCCGGTTTACCCTTCCTGTCCTAAAAAAGAACTAATAGATCTTAAAGGTAGTAGTTGTTAGTGATAGGGGAAGATCTTTTCTGGGGATAAGTACTTTTTGGTATTTAATATCAGTAAGTTAGATGATGGTAAAAACTGTGGCAAGGTGAGCCCTTAGGTACTTGATAAGCTGTGGTCAGTTGTGGATAACTTAGCCCTCAGGATTTATCCCCGGGTTTGTACCGGTGTTACCCTCCCGGTTTTCCACAACTCTCTGACAGTCTCGAAAATTGGCTTAAAAGGTCGAATTTTCTCCTGGTGCTGGCGGCTGCCCTGACTTGTGGATAAAATCGCGCCCCTTGTTGGTTTTGTTGTTTTAGGATGATTTAGTGGCGATTTGGCCCGTTTGTCTAGAGCGTCTGCAGGACGAGTTACCTCAGAACCTCTTTAATATGTGGATACGGCCGCTTCAGGCCGAAGAACAGGCTGGTGCCCTGCGTTTGCTGGCGCCTAATCCTTTCTTTGTCCGCCATATTGCCGACAAATATCTTGCGCGCATCCGTGAACTGGTAAAAGAGTTAAGCCAAGGCAGTATGGATCATGTATTGCTGGAAGTAGGAAACCGTCAGGACAATGAAGTGTCTGCGCCGGTGACCAAGTCCAGTAATGCAACAACTTCTACTTCAGCTCCGAGCCGCGAGCCGCCGCCGACAGAATTGTTACCGCGGCCACCAAACAATTTGAACTCACTGTTCACATTTGAAAATTTTGTTATTGGTAAATCTAACCAGATTGCTTTAGCTGCCTGCCAACAGGTTGCCGATAAGCCAGGTCTTATTGGGCACAATCCCCTTTTTATATACGGTCATACCGGGTTGGGTAAAACGCATCTCATGCACTCTGTGGGCAATGCTGTACTTAAAACAAATCCCTCGGCCCGTATTCTTTATCTGACCTCTGATCGCTTTGTGCAGGATTTTATTACGGCCCTTCGGCACGGGCTGATGAATGATTTCAAACGTCTTTATCGTTCACTGGATTTACTGCTGATCGATGATATTCAGTTTTTTGCGGGCAAGACCAGCACGCAGGAAGAGTTCTTTCACACCTTCAATACTCTGCTCGAAGGTTCTCGCCAAGTCATTGTAACTTCTGATAAGTATCCTAAGGAAATCAAGGAGTTAGATGAGAGATTGAAGTCGCGTTTCTCCAGTGGACTGGCGCTTCAAGTGGAACCACCAGAGGTAGAAACGCGTACTGCCATCTTAATGAAAAAGGCAGAATTGAATTCAATTCGCTTACCGCACAGCTCTGCTTTTTTTATTGCACAGCATGTTCAGGCGAATGTGCGCGAGCTTGAAGGTGCACTGAATAAAGTGATTGCGACTGCTCGTTTCAAGGGCTCTGAACTTGATCTTGAGCTGGTGCGTGAGTCACTTAAAGATGTGTTAGCTGTTCGTGCTAAACAGATTAATATCGAGAACATTCAGAAGGTAGTAGCGGAGTATTTTCGCATCCCTTTACGTGAACTGATTGGCAAGAAGCGTAACCGTTCGTATGCGCGCCCACGTCAGGTAGCAATGGCATTGTCACGCGAGTTGACCTCGCACAGTTACCCCGAAATCGGGCACAGCTTTGATGGCCGTGATCATTCCACGGTTATTCATGCCTGCAACCTGATTGATAATTTACGCAAGTCTGATCCGAATATGGATGAGGACTACACCAATCTTTTACGTCTGCTACAGGCGTGATGACCAGATGAAACTTAGGAAGCCGACCCATGAAACTTTCGATTTCGCGTGACCAGTTGCTGAAACCGCTCCAGCAGGTATCTGGAGTGGTTGAGAAGCGTCAGACTTTGCCGGTACTGGCCAACGTTCTCATGGTAGTGGATGCTGGCAAACTGTCCCTTACCGGTACAGACCTAGAGGTGGAGCTGATTGCCCGCACTGAATTGGTCGGTGAATTTGGTGATGGCGAAATCACAGTACCTGCCCGTAAGCTGCTTGATATCTGTAAATCACTGCCAAGTAGCGCTGAAATTGAGCTGAAGCAGGATGGTTCAAAATTAGTGCTGAAGTCGGGTAAAAGCCGCTTCACTCTGGTGACACTGCCTGCCAATGAGTTTCCTAATCTGGAAGAAGGCGTTGGGGCTTTTAGTTTCGCTATTACCCAAAAGAACCTGAAGAAGCTCATCGACAAGACCGCTTTTGCCATGGCCCAGCAGGATGTTCGCTACTACTTGAATGGTATGCTGTTTGAAGTGACTGCGGGCCGCCTCCGTACCGTGGCGACAGATGGCCACCGTCTGGCCATGTGTGATGCAGATACCCAGACTGACTCTGGCGAGCGTATGCAGGTGATTGTGCCGCGTAAGGGTGTGCAGGAGTTGGCTCGCCTTCTTAATGATGACGACGGTATTGTCACTATTACGTTGGGTAATAATCATATTCGCGCCACTGTGGGCACGGTAACGTTTACGTCAAAGCTAATTGATGGCAAATTTCCAGACTACGAACGCGTACTGCCTAAGGGTGGCGATAAGATCGTGCTGGCCAATCGTGAAGAGCTGCGTCATTCACTGACCCGTGCGGCTATTCTCTCTAATGAAAAGTTTCGTGGTATCCGTCTGCAACTGACTCCAGACATGCTTCGTATTCAGGCGAACAATCCAGATCAGGAAGAGGCCGAAGACGACCTGACCGTGGAGTACAACGGCGCATCACTCGAAATTGGCTTTAATGTTCAGTACCTGATGGATGTGCTGGGGGTGTTGGATAACTCCACTGCCAAGCTCACATTGGGCGACTCAAATAGCTCGGCGCTGGTTCAGGATGCTGAGGGCGGCTCGTCCGTCTACGTCGTCATGCCGATGCGCCTCTAAGACGTAATAGACTCGGTCCCCTCCTTCTCATGGCCGTTATTCGACTGGAGATTGCCAATCTACGCAATCTTCAGTCTGTCGCTATTCTCCCCCACCCCCATCTCAATTTATTGACCGGTGCTAATGGTAGCGGCAAGACCTCTGTATTGGAGGCTTTGCATCTACTGGGCCTTGGGCGCTCATTTCGCTCTGGTCGCGCCCGTAGGCTGGTTAATGAGGCAGAATCTGCTTGCACGGTGTTTGCTCAGTTTGAAGATGGGGGCCAGGCCGGTATCCGCCGTGGGGCTAATGGCGAGACGGCCCTTAAAGTTAATAACAGTTCGCAAGTCACTATTGCACAACTTGTCCACAGGTTACCCCTCTGTTTATTAGACCCTGAATCCATGGATTTACTGGACTCAGGGTCTAAACCAAGGCGTGCGCAGCTTGATTGGGGAGTGTTCCACGTGGAACATCTCTTTTACCCGGTCTGGCTGAGATATCAGCGGGCACTCAAACAAAGGAATTCCTTGCTCAGATCGGGTAGTATGGCAAGGCTAGAAGCCGCTGTTTGGCATCGTGAATTAGCGGAGTCTGCTCGGCAGTTGCATACTTTTCGCGAGTATTATTTGGCGAAATGGCAGCCGCAGTGGGAATCCCGAATGGCAGTTTTTCTGCCAGATCAGTCTCTATCCCTAGATTACATTCCGGGGTGGGATTTGGCTTTGCCTCTGGAAGATCAGCTGGCGGATTGCTGGGAAAAGGATGTTGATCGGGGTCATACCCAGATTGGTCCGCATCGTGCTGATTTACGGGTTAAGCGTGGAACGGCACCAGCAGACGAGGTTCTCTCACGAGGACAGAAGAAGCTGGTGGTCTGTGCGCTAAAGCTATCGCAAGTGGCACTCTTGCAGGCGACAGGTCAGCAGTGTGTTTTACTGGTGGATGACTTGGCATCTGAGCTTGATGCCCTTGCCCGTCAGAGATTGATTGAGGTTTTAGCGGCGTCTGGTGCACAGGTGTTTATCACCAGTATTGAATCAGGTGCTGTTGTTCCCCAGCTCGAGAGCACGGGAAGCAGTTTTAAAATGTTCCACGTGGAACATGGAACAGTAGTGGAAGTGACGTAAACCAAGGGTTTACGGCCTTCAAGCCGGCCCTCCTTAAGAGGAGAGCCCACACAGAAGAGGCAGAGTCAGCCGTGGAGCGCGCAGGCGCAGCGGACAGATGGAAGCCCGGAGATGATGATGAGCGAGCAAGATAAAGAGTATGACTCCAGTAGCATCAAAGTGCTGAAAGGCCTAGATGCGGTACGCAAGCGCCCAGGCATGTATATCGGAGATACCGATGATGGGTCAGGCTTGCATCACATGGTGTTCGAAGTGGTGGATAACGCCATTGATGAAGCGCTCGCCGGGCACTGTAATGAAGTTAACGTCATTATCCATCCCGATGAGTCTATTACTGTTACCGATAACGGCCGTGGCATTCCCGTGGATATCCATGAGGAAGAAGGTATTTCCGCCGCTGAAGTCATTATGACGGTGCTGCATGCCGGCGGTAAGTTTGATGACAACAGCTATAAGGTTTCCGGCGGCTTGCATGGCGTGGGTGTGTCCGTCGTAAATGCGCTTTCCAAAAAACTGGTTTTAACCATTCGCCGTAATGGCAAGGTTTACGAGCAGGAATATCAGCACGGCGAGCCACAGTACCGGCTACGTGAAGTCGGTGAGACTACGGGCCGAGGCACTGAGGTGCGTTTTCACCCTTCCTCTGGCACATTCACTAATATTGAATACAAATACGACATCCTGGCCAAGCGCCTTCGCGAGCTCAGCTTCTTGAACTCTGGCGTCCGTATTGTGCTGAAGGATGAGCGCTCAGGCCAAGAAGACATCTTTGAGTATGTCGGTGGGCTGGCGGCATTCGTGGAGTATCTGAATACCAATAAGACGACCCTCTCCAAAGTATTCCACTTTAATGTGCCACAGAGCGAAGCGCTCAACGGTATTGGTGTGGAAGTGGCGTTGCAGTGGAATGATGGCTATCAGGAAGGCGTGTATTGCTTTACGAATAATATTCCACAGCGTGATGGGGGGACTCATTTACAGGGTTTCCGTACGGCGCTTACCCGCACATTGAACAACTATGTGGAAAAAGAAGGCCTGCTCAAAAAAGAGAAGGTGACCACGACAGGTGAGGACATGCGAGAAGGCCTTACCGCCATTGTGTCGGTAAAGGTGCCAGATCCTAAATTTTCCAGCCAGACCAAGGATAAATTGGTGTCTTCGGAGGTCACTAACGTGGTGGCCTCAACCATGAACGAGAAGTTTGAAGAATACCTGCTGGAAAACCCAAGCGTTGGCAAGACGATTGTAGGCAAGGTTATTGATGCCGCCCGTGCCCGTGAAGCGGCACGCAAGGCTCGTGAAATGACCCGTCGTAAGGGTGCTTTGGATATTGCCGGTTTGCCAGGAAAGCTGGCCGACTGTCAGGAAAAAGATCCTGCCCTTTCCGAGCTTTATCTCGTGGAAGGTGACTCCGCCGGCGGCTCCGCCAAGCAGGGCCGTAACCGTAAGATGCAGGCTATTTTGCCCCTGAAGGGCAAGATTCTAAACGTGGAAAAAGCCCGTTTTGACAAGATGATTTCCTCGGTTGATGTCGGCACTCTGATTACAGCATTAGGCTGTGGCATTGGTCGTGATGAATACAATATTGCGAAACTGCGCTATCACAAAATCATCATCATGACCGACGCCGACGTCGACGGCTCGCATATTCGCACCCTGTTACTGACTTTCTTCTTTAGGCAGTTGCCGGAGCTGATCGAGAAGGGCTACATCTATATTGCCCAGCCGCCGCTATACAAGGTGAAGAAGGGTAAGCAGGAGCAGTACCTGAAGGACGACGATGCCATGGGGGAGTTTCTCACGGCGGCGGCTATCGAGAACTCCGCACTGTTCACCGCCCCTGGCGCCCCTGGCATTACGGGCCTTGGCCTGGAAACCCTGATCAACGATTACCGTAAGGCTCAGGGTGTCATCAGCCGAATTTCTCGTTTGTATCCGGCGACTTTGCTTAATGCCCTACTCTATTCACCTGGGCTGAGTGTGGAAGCGCTTACTGACAAGGCAGAGGTTGAGTCTTGGGTAAAAGTGGTACAAGAGCGGGTGAGTAATGATGCCGATGCGAGTGAGCGCTTCCTTATTCAGGTGGTAGAAGACATAGAGCACCGTCGCTTCCTGCCACAGGTTGAGTTGGTCGCGCATGGGGTGCCTTACACCTATCGCTTGGGTGCCGACTTCTTCGGTTCTGGTGAGTACCGCACTATCAACGGTATGGCCCGTACACTGGAGGGCCTGCTCGAAGTGGGCGCTTACGTACAGCGTGGCGAAAAGCAGTTGGCTATCATCAACTTCCAGCAGGCACTGGATTGGTTAATGGCTGAGGCTCGCCGTGGCACTACTATTCAGCGTTATAAAGGTCTGGGCGAAATGAATCCTGGCCAGCTGTGGGAAACCACCATGGACCCGGAGGCACGTCGTATGCTGAGGGTGACCATTGAGGATGCCATTGGCGCTGACCAGATGTTTACTTGCCTAATGGGCGATGCGGTAGAGCCGCGTCGTGAGTTTATTGAGACGAATGCGCTGCTGGTTGCTAATCTCGATATCTAGGTAAGTAAGCACTTGCTTAGCATTAGGGCCCCAAGATATTGGGGCCTTTTTGTTGCCAGCCGGATTAACGTGATCTACCACCCTCCTCTGCTCTCTCTTATTTCAACTTTTCTCGTGATGTGTTGCCATGGAACATAGCGGAAGTCTCTACACTGATCTGTCTGTTTACTATGACGGCTTCTGTCATGAGGTGGACTATGCCGCGCAAGCCGAATTTGCCGAGCGGGCATTCGCCTGCTTTGGCCATTCTGAGGGGCGAGCCTGCATGGACTTGGCATGTGGCACCGGGCAACTACTGGCGCAGATGGGTGCGAGAGGATTCACTCTGTCGGGTCTGGATAATAGTGCCGAGATGTTGGCTGCAACGGCGGTGCGCTGTCCGGACGCAGAGTTGGTGTTGTGTGATCTAGCGAGCTTCTCCTTTACGTCACGCTTTGATGTGATTACCTGCTTTCTTTATTCCCTGCATTACAGTCATCCGGTCGCCGCAATCCGAGAGACGTTGATACGCGCATATCAGGCCCTGAAGCCAGGTGGGGTGATTATGTTTGATCTAGTGGATTGCCAGGGAATTACCCCTCATAACGATGTCATCACACGTTTGGAGCAGGATGGTGCGCATTTCACTTTTCAGTCTGGCTGGCGCTATTCGGGAGAGGGAGAAGAACTGGCGCTGCACGTGTCCATTTGCCGAGATGATGTAAACGATACGCAGCGTTGGACCGACCGACATGTGATGACGGCAACCACGATTGCGGATGTGAACAAATTGATGGAAGCGGCCGGATTTGAGGTAACTATCCTTGAGCGGGATTTTACTGCGCTGCGACAGTGGGATGAGCAAAGTTTTAATGTGGTGATGGTCGGTCAGAAAGCGCTAGCAGACGAGGAGCTATAACTATTGTTGTCATAGAGAGTACTTACTGACGACAACACAACAGTGGTCTGTCTATAAAGGCACATAATGAAGGTAAGGGAGCGTATTGCGCCCGTTGGATCTGGAGTATCACCATGGTTAACCCGAATACAGCAGCCTTACACCCACTGATTAAAGTTGCTGCCGGTGCTGTGATTGTAGCGAGTGCCCTTGCTGTCGCTAGCTTGACCGGGTTGTTACCAAGCGCCTCCTCTCCTGATCTGGCGCCAGTGGTGGCGACAGCCCCTGGCACGACTACGGAAGCAACAGCGCCTGCTCTGGAGTCATTGTCTGCACCAGTTAATTCGGCAGTAGCAAAAAATGCAGCTGCTCCTGTTGTGCATAAGTCTAAGCACTCTACCGTAGCGTATAAGCAGTCAACGACTGCACCATCTATCTGCTACAGCTGTGGAACGGTTCAGGCTGTAAACGTGGTAACAGAAAGTGGACGTGCTAATGGCACCGGTGCTGTGACCGGTGCGGTGCTGGGTGGTGTGGCTGGGCATCAGATGGGTAATGGTAAAGGTAAAGATGCCATGACCGTAGTTGGTGTGATTGGTGGTGCGTTTGCTGGGAATGCTGCGGAAAAAGCATTAAGGAAGACGCAGCACTATGAAGTGACTGTGCGCATGGAAGATGGAAATACACAGACGTTTAACTATCAGGCGGTACCTCCATATAGCTCGGGTGATGCCGTTCGAGTGGATGGTGGTCAACTAATGCGCCGCTGATTTACGCGGCTCTAATGGATAAAAAGCCGCATCTTTTGATGCGGCTTTTGTTTGGGTGATATTTAGATGAAGGAAATACTTAATCATTGCAAAGTAGCTTAGGCGTTTTCTAGATTAACGAAAGTACTACCAGTGCGCTCACGCTCTAGTAGGGCACGTTTTCGCTCTACTCCCCATCGATAGCCAGAAAGTGCGCCATCTGAACGTACGACACGATGACAAGGAATGGCTACCGCAAGAGCATTTGCCGCACAAGCTCCTGCGACGGCACGCACTGATTTGGGTGCACCCATGCGAGAGGCAATGTCGGTATAGCTGGAAGTTTTACCGGCCGGAATTTCAAGCAGTGCTTGCCACACTTTTTGTTGGAACGGTGTCCCGCGAATATCCA
>DDBN01000054.1 GCA_002333145.1 Moraxellaceae bacterium UBA2031 | reverse complement strand
TCCCGGTGACGCGAAACGATATTCTTGCCACTGCGTTTGGTATTGATGCCGCACGAATCGACTCGCCTGCGTTTCTGGTGATCTGGACTACTACGCCGTGGACGCTGCCCGCTAATCATGCCATCTCTGTACATCCGGAGCTGGATTATGCGCTGGTGCGTGCCACCAACGCTGAGGGCGAAGTGCACTATCTGGTACTGGCCGAGGCATTGCAGGCGGGTGCGCTTGAGCGTTATGAAATGACCGGCGAGGTGGTCGCGACCACAAAGGGTGAGCAGCTCTGCAACACTGTTGTCGTGTTGCCCGAGCAGGGGCAGCCGGTAGGTAAGGTGACCAATGTTATCGCTGAGCCGTATGTACAGCATCCATTTGCACTGACACGTGGTGCGCCACGTGATGTGATTATTCTGGGTGGCGTACATGTCACTGCAGATTCCGGTACGGGGCTTGTACACACGGCACCTGCTCACGGTGTGGATGACTTTAATGTTTGGAAAGGTGTGTCACAGAATGGCGCAGAAGCAGCGCCCGCCTGGTTTGATCCTGAGTTCACTACGCCGGTTGATGGTGGTGGCGTGTATCACACGGCGGAAACATTCCCGAGTGGCCATGGGCTGCATATTCACAAGGCTTCCGACGCTTTGTTTGGCGCGCTCAAGGATCGCTCTCGCAGTAACCGCCATTTGCTCTTGGCGCATAAGAAAATTCGTCACAGCTACCCGCATTGCTGGCGCCATAAAACGCCGATTGTGTTTCGTGCCACACCGCAGTGGTTTATCGGTATGGAAACGAATGGCTTGCGCGATGCAGCCATGAAGGCCATTCCCTCTGTTCAGTGGGTGCCGGACTGGGGTCAGGCACGTATTGAGAACATGATTACGGGTCGCCCGGATTGGTGTATTTCGCGTCAGCGTACCTGGGGCGTGCCGATCGCACTGTTTGTCAGTAAGGCCACGGGAGAGTTGCATCCGCAGACGCTGGAGTTGATTGAGCAAGTGGCTCAGCGAGTAGAGCAGGCCGGCATTGATGCGTGGTTTGATCTCGATCCAAAAGAATTGCTCGGTGACGAAGCAGACCAGTATGAAAAGGTCAGCGACACACTGGATGTCTGGTTTGACTCGGGTGTGACTCACGACTATGTGCTGGAAACGCACCCAGATTTACAGTTCCCCGCGGATCTTTATCTTGAGGGCTCTGATCAGCATCGCGGCTGGTTCCAGTCCTCTTTGCTGGCGGCGCTGGCATCGAAAGGTAGGGCTCCCTACAAGGGCGTGCTGACACATGGCTTTACCGTCGATGGACAGGGTCGCAAGATGTCCAAGTCGGTGGGTAATGTGATTGATCCGCAAAAAGTGATGCAGACGCTAGGCGCAGACATTATTCGCTTGTGGGTCTCGTCGACGGATTATCGTGGCGAAATGTCGGTTAGCGATGAGATTCTTAATCGCATGTCGGATTCTTATCGCCGTATTCGCAACACGCTGCGTTTTCTGTTGTCTAACTTGAGCGGCTTTGACCCTGCACAGCATCAGGTGAAAGCAGAAGACATGATGGCGCTGGATCGCTGGGTAGTGGATCGCGCTGCGCTGCTGCAAGATGAAATTCGTGCCTCGTACGATCAGTTCCAGTTTCACCAGATTTATCACCGTCTGCATAATTTCTGTGTGGTGGAGTTGGGTGGCTTTTATCTGGACATCATTAAGGACCGTCAGTACACAACGCAGGCAGACTCACTGGCACGACGATCTGCACAGACGGCACTGTTCCATATTGCTGAGGCATTCACTCGCTGGATGGCCCCGGTGTTGAGCTTTACCGCAGAGGAAATCTGGGCGGTGTTGCCGGGCGAGCGATCCGAGTCCATCTTCTTGGAAGGTTGGTATGAAGGCTTGGTCACTCTACCGGAAGGCAGTGCGGACATAACCCTCACCCGCGCTTACTGGGATGAGGTGCTGGCAGTGAAGTCGGCCGTCAATAAAGAAATTGAAGAAGCACGTAACCGCAAAGAAGTGGGTGCTGGGCTATCTGCTGAAGTGGATCTGTTTGTATCGCCAGAGCGCGAAAAAATGCTGGCAGCATTGGGTGATGAGCTGCGCTTTGTCTTGATTACCTCTGCGGTGCGCTTGCACCCGTTAACAGAGCAGGGCGTTGCGACGGAGCTGGAAGGGCTGCGTGTGCAGATCACCGCCTCTGCTCATGCCAAATGTGCGCGTTGCTGGCATTACCGTGCTGATGTCGGTAGCAATGCCGCGCACCCCGAAATTTGCGCGCGTTGTGCAGACAACCTGCCGGAAGGCAAAGGCGAAGTCCGCCATTTTGCTTGATGTTTAATGCTAAAGGCATGAGAGAAATAACGTGAACGAGCAGATGCGCAAGAACTTTTCCTGGCTATGGTTGGCGCTGATCATCATTGTGCTGGATCAGGCCANNTGCCGGGGTTTAACTGGACGCTGGCACATAACTATGGCGCGGCCTTTAGCTTTCTGCATGATGCGGGCGGCTGGCAGCGCTGGTTTTTTGCTGGCATTGCGCTGGTGGTGAGCGGCGGAATTCTGTTCTGGCTAAGATCGGTGCCGGCCAATGCCCGCTTTCTGGCCTGTGCGCTGGTGCTGGTGCTGGGTGGTGCGCTGGGTAATCTCTACGACCGCATGATGTTGGGCTATGTGGTGGATTTTGTGCACGTGTATTACGGCACATGGCATTTCCCTGCCTTTAATATTGCGGACGCCGGTATTACGGTTGGCGCCATCATGCTGATCATCGACTCCCTGTTTTTGGAAAAGAAACGTGAGGTAGCGAATGACTGACATCATCGGTCCGGGCAAAAAAGTTTCACTACACTTCTCCATTACACTGGCCGATGGCCAGTTAATTGACTCTACGCGTGAGCGCCCAGAGCCCGCCGAGTTCACCGTAGGCGATGGCAGTTTGCTGCCCGGCTTTGAGCAAGCTATTTTTGGTTTGCGTGCCGGCGACCGCCGTTCAGTATTCATTGATGCGGCGCACGGCTTTGGCGAGCAGAACTTAGATAATCAGCAGGTGTTTACCCGAGTCCAGTTCAGTGGCATGGACTTAGAGGAAGGCATGATTGTTTCCTTTGCGGACAAAGGCGGCGAACTGCCGGGAGTGGTCACGGCCTTTGACGATGACACAGTAACAGTCGACTTCAATCACCCTCTGGCAGGGCGAGACCTGATGTTCGAGGTGGATATCATTCGCGTCATGGATGCCGATGCCAGTCCGGTCACACTTGGCCAGTCCGCCAAGTAAGGAGCCAAGAATGCAGATTAAGCTCGCCAACCCCCGAGGTTTTTGTGCCGGTGTCGATCGTGCCATCGAGATCGTTAATCGTGCATTGGAGGTATTTGGCCCCCCCATCTATGTGCGCCACGAGGTAGTACACAACAAGTTTGTGGTGGATGACTTGCGCAGCCGCGGTGCCGTCTTTGTGGATGAGTTGCATCAGGTGCCTGATGATGGCGTGGTGATCTTTTCTGCCCATGGGGTGTCGAAGGCCGTACAAGATGAAGCCGCCCGCCGAGGCCTCAAGGTTTTCGATGCCACCTGCCCACTGGTCACCAAAGTGCATATGGAAGTCATGCGCTACGCCCTTACTGGTACTGAGGCTATTCTGATCGGTCATGAAGGCCACCCCGAAGTTGAAGGCACCATGGGCCAGTACGATCTCCGCAATGGTGGGAGCATCTATCTGGTTGAAGATGAGGTGGACGTAGCCGCTTTGCAGGTGCGTAATCCCGAAAAGCTGGCCTTTGTTACACAGACGACGCTGTCAGTGGATGACACCTATCGTGTGATTGATGCGCTGCGGGCAAAGTTCCCGGCTATCCAGGGGCCACGAAAAGACGATATCTGCTATGCCACCCAGAACCGTCAGGATGCCGTGAAGCAGTTGGCGGCTGAGACAAAAGTGGTTCTAGTGGTTGGCTCACCCAATTCCTCCAACTCTAATCGCCTGCGTGAACTGGCAGAACGCATGGGATCCCAGGCCTATCTGATTGATAATGCAGGACAAATGCAGAAAGAGTGGTTTGCAGGTGTCGCCGTAGTCGGATTGACAGCCGGTGCTTCCGCCCCCGAGATTCTGATTCAGCAGGTAGTGGACCAATTACGGGAGTGGGGGGGTGAAATACCGGAGGAGCTAGTGGGGCGCCCGGAGCATGTGGTGTTTTCCATGCCCAAGGAGCTACGGATTCCCGTTAAGGCAGTTTAAGCAGGTAAATTGGTCAAAATAACGATAAAAGGCCGGTCTTGAGCCTTCGTCGGCGGTTAAAAAACACTCATCGGCAAGGATGCCCGTCTGTCTTCAAATCACGCTAAGTCTCTGAAATATGAACCTGTTCACGTTCAGTGAACGGGTGTTTCCGTCTGTAGCCTCTAATCTGCCGATTGTCTTTTGCCGGTTGAGTGTAGACAGGTGTGCATCTAATGTTCACACATCGAAGAAGTGTTCCACTTTTGTCACTTTTGGACGGGATATGTCAGTGCGCAATAACAAGGGGTTTACCCTGATTGAGCTGATGATAGTGCTGGTGGTTGGCGGCATCTTGATGAGCATTGCTGCGCCCAGCTTTACGCTCTTTCAGCGCAATATGCAGATATCCAGCGCAGCGGGTGAGGTGGTGCAAGGGCTGAATGAAGCCAGGGCACGTGCTATTGCGAGTAAGGCACCTGTGCAGTTATCGCCTCGTTTGCTGGGAGTGATTGGCGACGGGGTCAAGGTAGTAGCCCGTAACGCAGGAGGGGGTGACATTACCAGCTTGGGCTTTGATGCATTTGGGCGCTTGATTAGTAATGCCAATGTGGTCATGGCGTCGGGCTCTGTGGTGATCTGCTCGCCTGATGCAGGGAATGAGACTGGCCGCAGCATAGTGGTTTCAAGGATGGGACGCGTGATTACTTCAAAGGTGGCTAACCCATCATGTTAAAAAATAGAAAATCAACATATCGGGCATATGCAGCGACGCAGGCTGGCTTCTCTATGATTGAGGTTCTGGTGGCCATCGTGCTAACGGCTGTAGGCCTCATGGGATTTGCTGCACTTCAGACTCGTGCTCTTTTGGCCGCAGAAGACACCTATATGCGCACGCAGGCGTTGTCGCTGGCTCAAGAAGTTCTGGAGCGTAAACGCATCAATGGCAGTACCGAGATGTTTCTGGATCGGAATCTGGCAGATCCGGCATTGGCCACCTACACCAGCGGTACGATGTGGATGGCTCCTCCCGCAACCAACTGCTTTGGAACGACAGCAAACTGCACGCCGGCACAGATGGCGCAATATGACATCGGCCAGATACTGGCGCTGGCGAACAGTAATAGCTATCTGGCGAATGGCAGTATTCGGGTCAATCAGTCAGCGGTCAGCAACACGATTCGCATTTTTGTGGCATGGGGCGATGACACTGCTGCTGATTGTGCGGCAGCTGATGGCCTGTCTGGCGGATTGGCGCGCCGCAGCTGTGTTGTACTGCAGGGGATGTAGGCCATGAATACTCTTATAAAATTTCAGCAGCAGCGCGGGATGAGTTTGGTAGAGCTCCTGATTGCCATGTTACTCGGGACCATGCTGATCGCCGGTGCTGTAAAAATCTTCTCATCTAACAGTCAGGCGCTTCGGTTGCAGCAGCAGGTTTCTTCTACCCAAGAAACGGCACGATTGACCATGGAGTTGCTGCAGGCAGATCTCCGTCGTGCGGGTCAAGGCGGTACACTGGGCGTGGGTGTACGACCAGTTATTGGATGGAATGACTGGTCTGCTGCAGGGAGTTTCCCTGGTTTGTTGGCTTCCAGTGATGTGGTTCGAATTGGCTATCTGGCGCCAGAAGCGATGACAGACTGCGAGGGCAATGTGGCGCAGGCGGGGGATACTATCGAAAACACATATTCAGTTGGACTCGATACAAATCCTGGCATTGCCGCACTTTTTTGTGATGGGCGAGTTGTTAGTACGGCAGGTGCAGTCATCGCCGGTGGCGCTGGCTGGCCAGGCGTAGCCTTGCTGCGTGGGCTAGAAAGCTTTCAGGTTAATTTCGGGACGCGGCCTGCGCCTGCAGCGGGAGGGCGCGCAGATGTGAATGGTTATGGCTCTCCTCAGGCCTATGTCAGGCCGGCAGTGTCAGGGAATACGACTACTGCACTGGTGGTGTCGATCCGTTTTGGCATGGTTGTACGCTCAGAGCAAGGCATACAAGGCGTACAAGCACCGGCAAACGCCATTCCCTTGCTGGATACTACGCTGACCGCTGCAGCGATGGCAGCAACGAAGATAGACAATAAATTTCCCGTCCACCGTGTCTTTGTTAAAACGGTGGCATTGCGCAATACGGCCATTGGCACATTGTGAGGCTGAAATGAAACAAGCTCGTATCACAATTGCTCAGAAACAGCGCGGGGTTGCCTTGTTGGTATGCCTTATGTTGCTGATTATTATTTCCATTATGGGTATCAGTGCCATGCGTATCAGCATGAGCCAGAGCGTGATTGCGTCCAGCTCACTGGCATCCGAAATGGCCTTTCAGTCGGCAGAGACGGCCATCAGTCGCGCCATTCAGCAGGGTGAGTTTGATCTGGATACTCGTACTGTATTGCCGACATCGTTCGGTGCGCCGGTCACTCGCTGTATTTCCAGTGGCGCGACCACAACGACAGCTTGCGGCGCTGGAACCTATGCGGATGATAAGGGCGTGACGGAGTCGCAGGTTGTGATTTCGATGCCTGATCCAGATGATCCTGCGATAGGGGCGCGGAATCTTGAGGCTCAGGTGTCGTTCGGCTCTGTGCCGGGTGCTGTTATTGAATCATTTGTTTTTGCGGCGACGGGCCGCGTGGATGCGCTGGATATTCAGGTTACGAATGTCCAGGAAACTATTTTTCCTCATCTGTGAGGCGGGGTGACTGTCATGAGTATGTCAAGGAAGCTTAAGGTAGCGGCGTTATCGTTTGCCTATGTGATGACGGCGGTAGCACCTGCTATGGCCGACGACACTGAAATTTATGTGGGTGGGTCGGCCTCCACAGGTGGGGCACCTAATGTGCTCATGCTGCTCGATAACTCAGGCAGTATGAAGTTTCCGATGTATGACAAATACCCGGTTGGCCACCCCTATGCGGGGCAGACTGTTCCAACCAGTGGTAATAATGCTGTTAATCCGGATGACCAGCGTGGCGGGCACTTGAAAGAAGCGGCCAAGCGACTATTGGAAAACATGAACGGGGATATCCGGGTTGGTATTGCCTCGTATAATTCCGGCGGCTCAGGGGGGCGTATTCGCTACCCGGTGCGTCGCCTAGATGACGCTGTTGCGCCATCGGTATCGGGATTTGAAGAGCGTACTTATATTGTTGGTGCCAGCGTCGATGATGCCAGTCAAGTAGGCGCAATAGGAACCATTGCTACCAGTCAAACCGAATTACCATTAGGAGACTCTCCTGATGAGACTATTTACATCAATTCAGATAGCCACTCGTACCAACGATCAACATCAACAAGCTCCTCGTATAACGCCTACGGCCCCGCTGTCATCACTTTAGGTGGTGGTACAAAAGCGTCAGAAGCCTATCGAGTTGGTTTTCGTTTTCCATCGATAAGAATTCCTCGTGGTGCCACTATTTTATCGGCTAGCTTTGATTTAAATCACTGTACTGGCTGCTCGACGACAAATTCCATTCCTAATAGTGCAGCAGGCGCTTTCTCATTCTCGCTACAGACTCAAAGCAATACGAGCAATAGTGGGGGAACCCACTATGCGGCTCAAGCGTATTCGAGCACTTATAAAGTTTCAGATAGCGATCGATCGTACTATAGCTCAGGTGGCTATGGGCCGATGACAGTGAACGTGACGGCGAACGAGCTAAAGGCAACTAGTCCGACCAAGACCATTGATATTAAAAACCAGATACAGGCACTGGTTAATAATAATAACTGGAATACGACCAACGATAACGATATTGCCTTTGCGCTAGTACCAAGCAGTGGCTACTCCGTCGCTCAGGGTCGCCTGCTCAAGGCACCAGCTGCACTCAAGATTGTCTATAACGAGGG
>DDBN01000036.1 GCA_002333145.1 Moraxellaceae bacterium UBA2031 | reverse complement strand
TATTCGACCGTGGATGCCAATGGCAAAAGAGTATTTTCGGATGAGCCGTCCGCTGCATCGAGTGAAGTGACGCTTAGTGAAGCAACGGTGTTCTCCGGTAAGGCGTTAGGCAAGTCGGTAAAGTACAAGTATGGCAAGCCAGATAGTGCTCAAGGCGCATGGAAGGGCAATACACACCCGCAGCTGCGCAAAATTCAACGACAAGATCGTGTGTGCACCAAGATGAAAGAGGTAATGAATAGCTCAGCGGGGGCACTCAAGGTCAATACTGAAAGCCGTTATAACCGTGAATGTATTCTGGGACAGTAACGGCCAATTGCATGCAAGACTGACGAAAAAGCCCGCTCAATGCGGGCTTTTTCTTGGGCTTTTCGTCACAGAAAGAAATCAGTCCTCAGTCCAGACGGGTGCATCTGCCTTTAATGCATTGATGTTGATACCTTCGGCAATATCGAGATCGGCAAATCGACCGATGAGCGAGTCATCCGGCCAAGGAAAGTGCACCAAACGGTTATGTTCGGTCACACCAACCAAGTGGTTTTCGTAACGGTCTGATTTTTTCTCAACCAAGACGCGCTGACGGCTGCCGATGAGTGAGTCAGTCAGGCGGCCGGTATGCTGGGTGATGCGATCCTTGAGGATTTTCAAACGTTTCTTTTTTACATCTTCCGGGGTGTCATCGACCATTTCTGCGGCAGGGGTGCCGGGACGCTTGGAAAAAATAAAGCTATAGGAATGATCGAAATCAACTTCGGCAATCAGATCCATGGTTTCCAAGAAATCCTGCTCGGTTTCACCCGGGAAGCCAATGATGAAGTCAGAAGAGATGAAAATATCCGGACGCACGGCCTTGAGTTTGCGGATACGCTCTAAATACTCAGCCGCCGTGTGATTACGTTTCATGCCTGCCAGTACGGCGTTGGCGCCAGACTGCACCGGCAGGTGTAAGTGCGAAACCAGCTTTGGGGTATCGGCATACACGGCAATCAAATCGTCGTTAAATTCCAGCGGATGCGATGTTGTGTAGCGAATGCGGTCGATGCCTGGAATTTGTGCGACGTGACGCAACAGGTCTGCAAAAGAACAAATGGTGCCGTCATGATGCGGACCACGATAGCCATTCACATTTTGGCCCAGCAGAGTGACTTCACGCACACCTTTGCCGGCAAGCACGGCCACTTCTGCAATTACATCATCAAAAGGGCGTGATACTTCTTCGCCGCGGGTATAGGGCACCACGCAAAATGAACAGTATTTCGAACAGCCTTCCATGATGGAGACAAAGGCCTTAAAGCCTTCGACACGTGGCTCAGGCAGATAGTCGAATTTTTCGATTTCCGGGAAACTCACGTCGACCACGGTTATTTTCCGAACCTCGCGCGCATCCAGCATCTTGGGCAGGCGGTGCAGGGTTTGTGGGCCGAACACCACATCCACGAATGGGGCACGCTTCTGAATACCATCGCCTTCCTGTGAGGCAACGCAGCCACCCACACCGATCACAAGATCCGGGCGCGCCAGTTTCCGTTTGCGCCAGCGGCCCAGTTCAGAAAACACCTTTTCCTGGGCTTTCTCACGAATGGAGCAGGTATTGAGCAGAAGAACATCCGCCTCATCAATGTTGGTGGTCAGTTCCATGCCGTGGGAGTCGCCTAACAGATCGGCCATGCGCGAGCTGTCATACTCGTTCATCTGGCATCCCTGAGTTTCGATATAAAGCTTCTTAGCCATGGCCGTACCGGTCACCGTGTAGCGAGAGGGGCAAAACAGGCGCGCATTATAGCGATGCTGAGGGGCAGGGGACAGACGCATCGGTCTTTGGGCGACGGACACAAAAGCAGACCAAATGCCGGTTCACCCAGCGGCCTTGGCCCCGTATCCTAGGCGGTCAAGTAAAGGAGCTGTGTGTGCAAGCAGGATTCTGGCGGGGAGTAATCGCGGCGTTGGGGATGGCAGTATCCCTGTCTGCGGTGGCTAATCCCGATTTTATACTGGCCCGTGAGGCCTACCGAAATGGCGATAACCGCACTGTGGCTGAAAAAGCCGAGGCGTTGTCACGGGACCCCCTTGGCATTTATCCGCGCTACTGGCTGCTGACCCGACAAGTGGAGACGGCAACGCCTGAGCAAATGCTGCCGTTCCTGAAGTATTACCAAGGCGCGTGGCTGGTCGAGAAGCTGCGGTCGGAGTGGCTGGCGGTGCTCGGCAGGAAAGGGGATTGGCCTCTGTTCCGGCAGCAGTATGCCTTGCTGTTAGATACCCCTTCGCAGGATTTACGCTGTTATTCCTATTCGGCACGACTGCAGGCAGGCGACAGCAAGGTGCTGGCCGAAGCCCGTGACACGCTGTGGATGACAGCCAAAGACCTGCCATCGGCCTGTAATGCCATTCTTGATTCGCTCCAGGCCTCTTCCGCGTTGACCGATGCAGATCGCTGGGCGCGTTTGCGTTTGGCGCTGTTGGCCAATGCACAGGGGCTGGCGCGGCATTTGGCGGGCCAGTTGGGCCGTACCGTGTCGGCCAGTGACTTGCAGGCACTTGTGGCCAATCCGGCAAAGTATTTGGATAAGGTTTCAACAGACTCTCGGCTGGACCGTGAATTGGCCGTTTTTGCGCTTGTGCGGTTGGCGCGCACGGATGTTGACGGTGCGGCGGCGCGTCTTGAGCGTTTGCAGTTGCGTCTGGGCGATGAACCATCTGCGGCGGCATGGCAGCAATTAGGGCTGGTGGCATCGCGCAAGCTGGATTCACGGGCCTTGGAGTGGATGGCGAAAAGTGATGGCCGTACCGGATGGACAGACGAGGCCATAGAGTCACGTCTTCGCATGGCACTGCGTGCAGAGAACTGGGAGTTAGTGCTGCGCAGCATTCGACAGTTAAGTGATGCCGCCCGCCAGCAGCGGTCGTGGCAGTACTGGGAAGCACGTGCTTTGGAAGTGCGTAAAGCGGCGGCGGGTGCCAATAAAATTTTCGCAACGCTCAGTCTGGATGATGATTATTACGGGCTGTTGGCGCGTGATCGTCTAGGGCCGCTCATGGGGCCGACCACATCGGCCTATAGCATCACTGATGAAGATCGTCGTTTGGCAAGTGGCCATGACGGCTTGCAGCGAGCACTGACGCTTAATCGTCTGGGCTTTCGTACGGAAGCGGTGCGTGAATGGAACTGGTCGATACGTGGTGCGGATGATCGGTTGTTATTGGCAGCTGCCGAGGCGGCTAATGAAGCCGGGTGGTATGACCGGGCCATCTACGCGGCTGATCGCACTAAACGCCTGCACAACTACAATTTGCGTTACTTGGCCCCCTACCGGGAAGTGACCCGTGGGTATGCCCAAGATTTGAAGCTGGATGAAGCCTGGGTATATGGGCTTATTCGCCAGGAAAGCCGTTTTGTGGCCGTGGCCCGGTCTTCGGTCGGCGCGGGCGGGCTGATGCAGGTAATGCCTGCTACGGCGCAGTGGGTGGCAAATCGAATGGGGATTAAGTACCACGCGGGCATGGTGAATGAGGTGGGTGCCAATGTGCAATTGGGAACCTATTACATGAAGCATGTGTTGGAGTCTCTCAGCAATCAGCCGGTGCTGGCGACGGCGGGTTATAACGCGGGCCCCGGTCGTGCACGAGCATGGCAACCATTGGATGCACCAATGGAAGCAGCGATTTATGTGGAAAGTATTCCGTTTTTTGAAACGCGTGATTATGTGAAAAAAGTCATGGCGAATGCCGTGGCATACAGCATGACGTTTGGTGAAAATCGACTGGCACTGACAACGCGACTGGGTGTGATTCCGCCGCGTAACAAACAGGCGGTTATCGATTCAAGTCAAATGACCGGTGATGAAACGATGCAGGTAGCCTCTCCATGAAAAATGCTCGGATAGCGCGCACAGTTGCTCTGGCAGTCATTCTTCTTGTGGTGCTGGCGAGCCTGGTAGCAGGTTGGCGTTACCTTCAGATTAGTCGTGCGGCCGAAGCGTTGCCGGTAAATACTCGCATGGGCGGTGATTTTATCTTGCCATCCACACAAGGTTCCCCACTGGACACGCGCGAGCTACGGGGCAAGGTGGTATTGCTGAATTTTGGCTTTGCGACCTGTCCTGATGTGTGCCCCATGGTGCTGGCCCGGTTACGACAGGTAATGACAGAGTTAAGGGATGACGCGGCCCGCACGCAGGTTGTTTTTGTCTCCTTTGATCCGTCCCGCGATACAGTGGGGGTGCTCAAGGAGTATGTTTCTCACTTTCATCCAGACATTATCGGAGCGACCGGAACAGAGGCAGAAATTGCTACTGTCGCGCGTCAATACGGTGCTGTTTATATGAAGGAAGACACGGGTTCTGCTGCAGGGTATGGCTTTGCCCACAGTGATTACATCTATTTGCTGGATATGCAGGGCCGGGTGCGCAAGCTTTACGACAGCCGGACTCCTACCACCGACATCAGTCGGGATGTGCAAACACTACTGGCGGCTGGTCGCTGGGAATAAATGAGGCCTGCATGATGAGTATGTTGAATAAGTTTGTGCTGTTTCCCTTGCTGGTTTCCTTTGCTGGAGCAGCTGTTGCAGGGCCAGCAGCCATACGAATGACGGATGCTTGGGTGCCGGAGCCACCTTCGGTGTCGCGCAATGCGGTGGCTTACATCACCCTTGTGGGGGGTGAGCAAGATGATGTGTTACTAGGGGCCAGTACGCCGGCAGCGGAAGTCGTGGAATTGCATGAAACCAGTTTGGCAAATGGCATGTTGCGTATGCGGCCTGTGGCGAGCCTAGCGGTGCAGGCGGGGAAACGGGTCGAGTTTACGCCGGGTAGCTTGCACATGATGCTGATTAGCCTGCGTCAGCCACTGCGGTATGGCCAAAAGGTGAGTCTGGAGCTGCGCTTTGAGAAAGCGGGCAAGCAGTTGGTGGAGGCAGAAGTGCGATCGCTGCCGCCTGCACCAATGGCCACTGGCGCAGAGAGTCATCACCACCAACACTGAGGTGGCAGGCTATTTCCACGCTAAGCACATGGGAATGGTGTTCGGTTTCTGTTTCAGGATGCCCGCTCAGGCGCTTGTCCGCTTTTTTTCAAACAGCGTGAATGCTAGCTTCCGCTATCTTGTGGCTGACCCAAGGGTTGGCCGTGTTCTGCTGTTTATCTGTTTGCCATGAGCAAGTAGTCGAACTGCCCTAATCTGTAAGCAGTCTTACGGTTTATTGAATTCCCACTCCAGGAGCGCACCATGCGTCACAGGACTCTTTTTCTTTCCGCGTTTTCTACTGTGATCATGGCGGCCACTCTGGCCGGCTGTGGCGATAACAAGTCGGCTCCCGCCGGTGGTGGTGCGGGTGGAATGCCCCCCGCCGAAGTAGGGGTTATTACCGTTACGCCAGGCCAACTCTCGCTGACCTCAGAGCTGCCAGGTCGCCTTGAGGCTCTGCGCACGGCCGATGTGCGTGCGCGTGTGTCGGGTATCGTTCTGGAGCGTCTTTTTCGTGAAGGCTCCGATGTGCGCGCAGGTGATGTGCTCTATCGCATAGATGCAGCACCGTATCGAGCGGCGTATGACAGTGCCCGTGCGGCTGTCGCCCGTGCCGAAGCGGCACAGATGGAGGCGAAACTGCGTGAAGAGCGTGCCCAGTCGCTGATCGGCAAAAAAATGATCAGTCAGCAGGACTTTGATTCGGCGATGGCCAATGCTCGTGCCACTCAGGCCGATGTGCAGGCGGCAAAATCGGCGTTGGAGTCTGCGCGTCTCAATTTAGACTACGCCACCGTGCGTGCGCCTATTTCCGGTCGTATCGGTCGTGCTCTCGTTACAGAAGGTGCGCTGGTCGGACAGGGTGAAGCGACCCCATTGGCACTGATTCAGCAGGTTAATCCACTTTATGTAAATTTCACTCAGTCGAGTACGGAGCTGTTGCGTTTGCGCAAGGCGCTGGAATCCGGTCAGCTCAAAACCATCGGCAAGCAGGCGGAAGTTCAGGTGGTGATGGAGGACGGTACAGCGTATCCACATGTTGGCAAGCTGCTGTTCTCTGATCTGGCGGTTGATCCTACAACCGGTACGGTAGCGTTACGTGCCGAAGTGCCTAATCCTGACGACTTTTTGCTGCCCGGCATGTTTGTGCGTGTGCGTGTGCAGCAGGCGGTTGCCGAGAAAGGTATTACGGTTCCTCAGCGCGGCGTACAGCGCGGGCCACAAGGCGCGTTCGTGATGCTGGTGCGTGACGGCGTGGTAGCTGTGCAGCCGGTAACGACTGGTGCAGCCCAGGGTGATGTGTGGGTGATTACCGATGGCCTCAAGGGCGGCGAGCAGGTGATTGTTGAAGGCCTGCAGAAAGTACAGCCAGGTGCCCCTGCTAAGGCCATTCCGTTTGGTAATGCCGCGACTGCCCCTGCAGCGCCGGCTGCCAAATAATAGGAGCCGATACTAATGGCTAAGTTTTTTGTGGATCGTCCGGTATTTGCCTGGGTGATTGCGTTAATCATTGTGCTGGCGGGGTTGCTGTCTATACGCAGCTTACCGGTATCTCAATACCCTTCAATTGCCCCGCCGACTATTGCTATTTCTGCGACGTATCCGGGTGCCTCTGCGCAGACGGTTGAAGACACGGTGACCTCGGTCATTGAGCAGGAAATGAATGGCGCTGAAGGCCTGCAATACATGTACTCCACCTCGGAGTCCTCGGGTTCAGCCAACATCACGCTGGCATTCAAGTCGGGCATGGATATCGATTTGGCCAGCGTGGAAGTACAGAACCGGCTGAAGCGAGTGGAGTCGCGGCTGCCATCAGAAGTGCGTTCGCAGGGCGTTCGAGTCGATAAAGCCGGCAACAATTTTTTGATGTTCGTTATTCTGGCTAATACGGATGGCAAACTGACACGTACCGATCTGGCTAACTACGCCAGTGCCAGTATTCTGGATCCGCTGCGACGTGTGGAAGGCGTGGGTGATATCACGTTGTTCGGTTCCGAATATGCGATGCGAATCTGGCTAAATCCGGCACGGCTGACGGGTCTTAAGATGACGCCAGCGGACGTAACGGCCGCTATCCGTGACCAGAATATGCAGGTAGCGGGTGGCGCATTGGGCGGTCTGCCGGCTGTGGCAGGGCAGGATCTTAATGCCACGGTGATTGTGCCGGAGTCTCGTCTGTCATCGCCCGAGCAATTTGGCAACATCATCCTGCGCGCCAATCCGGATGGGTCGGTGGTTCGCTTAAGCGATGTGGCTCGTGTTGAGTTGGGTGCAGCAGATTACTCGGTGGAAGCACGCTTGAACGGTAAGCCAGTGGCAGGTCTGGGCGTTAAGTTGGCGCCGTCTGCAAATGCACTGGCCACAGCAACCGCGGTAAGAGCAAAGATGGCTGAGCTGAGTCCTTACTTTCCAGAGGGGATGAATTACGAGATACCTTACGACACCTCAAAGTTCGTCAAGATATCGATCGAAGAAGTGGTGAAAACCCTGATCGAAGCCATCATTCTTGTCTTTTTGGTGATGTACCTCTTTTTGCAAAACCTGCGTGCCACGCTTATTCCTACCATTGTGGTGCCGGTAGCATTGTTGGGGACCATGGCCGTCATGCTGGTGTTTGGTTTCTCCATCAACGTGCTCACCATGTTTGGTATGGTGTTGGCGATTGGTATTCTGGTGGACGATGCCATCGTGGTGGTGGAAAACGTCGAACGTATTATGGTGGAAGAGGGGCTGCCGCCCCGCGAGGCCACTCGCAAGGCAATGGGTCAGATTTCCGGGGCCATTATCGGCATGACGTTGGTGCTGGTCGCCGTGTTTATTCCCATGGCGTTCTTCTCAGGATCGGTGGGTAACATCTATCGCCAGTTTTCTCTCTCTCTGGTTGCCTCGATTTCATTCTCTGCACTGCTGGCACTGACGCTGACACCGGCTTTGTGTGCCACTTTGTTGAGGCCGATTGCCAAAGGGCAGCAGCACGAGAAGAAAGGATTTTTTGGTTGGTTTAATCGTGGTTTTGCGCGCACAACCACGGGGTATCAAGGCGTAGTGGCGCGCATGCTTGGTAAGGCAGGTCGCTATATGGTGATTTATGTACTGATTGTAGTGGCCGTGGGCTTGTTGTTTACGCGGCTGCCGTCGTCCTTTCTGCCGGAAGAGGATCAGGGCTACTTCCTGAGTGTCATCATGCTGCCTACCGGTGCTACGCAAGAGCGTACGCTGAAAGTGCTGGGTCAACTGGAAAACTATTACGTTGAGAAGGAAACCAATGTCGACACGGTGGTGACGGTTGCCGGCTTTAGCTTCTTTGGCCGTGGCCAGAACGGCGGCATCGCCTTTGCGACGCTTAAGCCATGGGAAGAACGCACGACGCCGGATTCGCATGTCTCTTCTGTGGTGGGTCGCGCCTTCGGATATTTCATGAGTGTGAAGGATGCCATCATCTTTCCGCTGAATCCGCCGCCGATTCCGGAGTTGGGTAATTCATCGGGCTTTGATTTTCGTCTGCAGGACCGCAGTGGCCTTGGCCATGAGAAGCTAGTCGAAGCACGTAACATGATGTTGGGTTTAGCGTCCCAGAGCAAAGTGGTGGTGGGTCTGCGCCCGGAAGGACAGGAAGATGCGCCGCAGCTACAGGTGGATGTGGATCGTGAAAAAGCCCGTGCATTGGGTTTGCAGATGACCGACATCAATACCACGCTGGGCGTTATGTTTGGCTCATCGTATGTGAACGATTTTGTGCGAGCAGGTCGTGTGCAGAAGGTGCTGGTGCAGGGTGATGCTCCCGAGCGCATGTTGCCGGAAGATATTCTGGCCCTGCGTGTGCGTAACAGCAGTGGGACAATGGTACCTTTCTCGACATTTGCTACGGCAAAGTGGGTGATGGGTTCGCCACGTCTGGAGCGTTATAACGGCTTTCCATCGGTAAAGCTGGCCGGTAATGCGGCGCCGGGGCTCAGTACCGGTGATGCCATGGCTGAGATGGAGGCACTTTTTGCAAAATTGCCGCCGGGCTTTGGTTACGAATGGTCGGGTCAGTCCTATGAAGAGCGCATATCGGGTGCTCAAGCGCCAGCGCTGTATGCGCTGTC
>DDBN01000088.1 GCA_002333145.1 Moraxellaceae bacterium UBA2031 | reverse complement strand
AAAGGCGACTTTGTGGTGACCTCAAAAGGTTGGAGCATGAAGTGGATTCGACCCTGCAACATTACGGCATTTCAATTAAATGTTGAGGCGCTACTGGATTTGCCCGGCGTGCGTGAGCAGGTTAAGGCGGCCATGGATGAGGCGCTGGTGAGTGGCTTGCGTCAGGTAAATCTGCGTAGTGCATTGGCACGGGCTTGGCCGGAGTTGAATGCTCCTCGCGAGGTGCAGCCAGGAATGTGGTTATTGCCCCAGCCGAAGCGAGTCGCCTTTGCTGATCCAGTGGGTAATGGCCGTTATGTAACCTCCGGCGTATTGGTTGAGGCATTTCCAATTATTCAGAGCGGTGTAAAACCACAGGTAAAAGTGATGCCAGTGCCCGCACCCGAGCGAGGCATCAGTGGCGATACGTTCTATGTGGCCTTAACGGGCGATATCGCGCTGGAAGAAGCATCGCGACTGCTGAATCAGCAGATGGGAGGCAAGCCAATTGTGGCAGGGACGCACAAGGTAGTGATCGAGGATATTCGTCTCTATGGCAGCGGAGACAAAGCGGTCATCGGGTTGTCACTGGCACAGCCGCTTCGGGCCGAGATTTTCGTTTTAGGCCGCCCAGTATTTGATGTTGAAAAAAACGAGGTGCGCTTCGAGGACATGGAATACTCCTTAGGGACGCGCAGCTTTTTAGCCAAGTCAGCGAATTGGTTGCTGGGCTCGACTTTTCGTAGCGCACTTCAAGAACGAGCACGCTTTCGGTTTGATGAAGATCTGGCCGAAACACTCAAAGATTTTCGAGATGTGCGACAGGATTTGGGCGGTGGTTTATTGTTGCGTGGCAGTCTACAGCGGGTAAAACCACGGGGGCTGTTTTTTACGCAGGACCGCCTGCGGGCTTATGTGCAAGCAGAGGGGCGGGTAGCACTGGATGTGGGCCGTATTCCCGCTCCTTGATAGCTCAGAAAGCCTGAGAAGAGAGCTCTAGTAGTCAGTTTTTCTTTGCGGCCAGAATAGCCTTACTGGATTGAGTAAGGAAAAATTGCGCATAAAAAAACCGGCCACAATCGTTGCCGGTTCTCTGAGTGAGTGCGCAGTGATTAGATCAGTGCTTGAGCGCAAACTCATTGATGATGGCTTCTAGCTCGGACTCCACTGCAGGTTTGCAGACATAGGCGCGAGCACCTTGGCGCAGTCCCCAGAAGCGATCGCTTTCCTGAGTTTTGCTGGAGATCATGATAACGGGAATATGAGCTGTTTCTTTGTCATTTAGCAGTTTGCGCGTGGCCTGATAACCATTCAGTTCAGGCATCACCACATCCATCAAAATGATGTCCGGCTGCTTTTCGCGTGCCGCAGTAATGGCAGACTGACCATCTTCAGCAAATACAAAATTGTGGCCATATTTCTTCAGCATGCTGTAGATGGCGAGCTTGTCGGTGGGGGAGTCATCAACGATAAGTACGCGGGCCATGGCAAAGTACTCTTGGTTCATTAGTGCATAGGATAGGTGTCGGGCGAGATGAACAGAAGCAATGACTGAGTAGTCTGCGGCATCCGTCACACTCTGTCCGCTGACTGGTTGGTTGTGTCGATGGGCGGCCAGTTTGACTGAGTTAATAGTGTGATAGGTGCCAAGTCTTTACACATCAACGATGGCAGGGTGGGGTGTTGTCACCCCACAATGAGCCTCACGACTACACTATAAATGGAACCACCCTGATGAAACGTCATACGCTCAAGATTACGGCCACCCTTCTTGTGGCCAGCATGGGCCTGACCAGCTTGCCGGTACAGGCAATGTCGATTTCAACGCAGGAAGCCATCGAGCTGACTGCGGCAGTTGATGGGCGAGCCTCGGTAAATGCAATGCTGGCTCGCGCTGATGTGCAGGCTGAACTGGCCCGCTATGGTGTTGATCCTACGCAAGCTGCTGAACGCGTAGCCGCTTTGTCGGATGCCGAAATAGCCTCTCTCAATCAGCGCGTGGGCGATACAGCCGCCGGTGGCAGCGTGGTTGGGGCCATTGTCTTTATTTTTGTGGTGTTGCTGGTGACGGATATTCTGGGGCTCACCAAAGTCTTTCCTTTCACGCGCTCGGTGCGCTGAGGGAAATTACTGCCTGAGCGACATCGCTCAGGCAGGTTTAGTATTCTGATATTTCCCTGATGCCCTAAGGACAGGCGCACATGACGTTTTCTTGCAAGTCATTACCCTGGTTAATGCTGGCCGGCTCTTTGCTGCTAGGTGGCTGTGTGGCACCGCAGACAGCGGTTATGCGCAAGGCTGCTGTTGTTGCGCCGCCCGTGCAGCTACAGGTTCCGTTTTTCCCACAAGAAGACTATCAGTGTGGCCCCGCTGCACTCGCCTCTATGCTGTCCTGGAGTGGCCAGTCATTAACGCCTGAGCAGTTGGTGCCAGAGGTTTATGTGCCAGGGCGCAAGGGCAGTTTTGGCGTGGAGATGGTGGCCGCCACCCGGCGCCATGGCCGCCTTATGTATCCGTTAGCCCCCACCATGGAAGGAATTCTCACGGCCCTTGCACAGGGATACCCGGTGCTGGTGCTACAGAATAATGGCCTGAGTATTTATCCTCTCTGGCACTTTGCCGTGGTTACCGGCGCCGACCGATCAAAAGAAACATTGTGGCTAAATTCGGGTCGCACACAGCAGATGCCTCTCAGCTTTTCAGTCTTTGAGCGTACTTGGGCGCGTGCGGGCTACTGGGCCACACTGGTAATTGAGCCGTCTCGTATTTCTGATGTGCTGGATGCCCCGGTAGTGGTGCGTGAGTTGGCGTTGATGGAGCAGGCCGGCGCAGTAAAAGAGGCGCAGGAAGGATTTGCTCGGGCGGTCATTACCTGGCCGGAACGCAAGACTACTTGGTTAGGTTTGGCATCGAGCTCAATAAAGCTGGGGGATAATGCTTTGGCAGAGTCCACTCTGCGGGAGCTGGTGCGACGTCAGCCACAATACGGTGCGGGCCTTAATAATTTGGCGGATCTGTTGCTAAAGGCAGGTCGGGCACAAGAGGCGCTGCCTTTTGCAGAGCGCGCCGTCGCTGTTCTGGATATTCCAGCTACTCGCGCCACATTGGCTGCGGCTCATGCGGCAGTTGCTGCCTTGCCATCACCCGTATTGGCGCCTGCTACAGTGCATTAAGCTGATCAACGCACACTGGCGGGTTGCTGCAGTGCATAGTCGATCATGGCTTGGGAGTGTTTCGGCCACACCACTAGGCTGATGCTGAGAGAGAGGGCCAGTAAAGTGACCCCTAGCACTTCGGGCATCGACAAGTTTGGGCGGGGTGTGCGGTGCCAAGACCAGCGTAATAACGCCACCGTGCTTAAACCCAAAAAACTGCCTGCCATGATGTCGCTGAGCCAGTGCACGCCCAGATAAGGGCGAGAAGCAATCGTGAACAACATGATGCCCATCAGCAGCGGACGAATCAGTTGCATGATTCGTGATTCCAACAGGCGTCCAAAAAAGATCAGCAAAAAACCCCATACCATGACGGTTGTGAAGGCATGGCCGCTGGGGAATGAAAAAGAGGCTGGCGGGTTAGCCACTAAGTCAGGCCGTGGTACTGCCCATACATATTTCATAAAGGCCGGAACGCTTAGGCCAATGCCGGCGGCTAGAGCAACCAGTCCTGCTGTGCGCCATTCGCCACGCAGGAGTAACCAACCCAGCAATACAGCACCAAAAACCAGCAGGCTGGATTGATCGCCAAAGGTGCTCAGGGCCACAAAGAAGTGATCCATCATTGGGTGGCGCAGTGTGATCAGTTCCTGAGCCGCCCTGTGGTCCAGAGGCTGCAGCAGTGACAGGCTGCCCGCCGTCAGGATGAATCCGGTGGCACCAACGCCCGCCAGCCATAAAGTGACGCGCTGGCGCTGTGGCTGGCCATCTGCATCGTAATGAGCGCCGCTATTGGGAATTGGGTGATGCTTTAACCAGTCCTCGATGATTGGCAGCAGCCACGACAGGATGGCGATTAGGATAAGCAATGCGGCCATGAACAGTAACTGACCGCGTCCGGGGAGACTGCTGTCGGCGGCGGCGATGCCAAAGCTGTAGCCGGGGATTAGATGGAAGGGCGCCCATGCCACTGCCGAGAGAAAGTTCATCCAGAGAAAGTACAACGGTTTCATTCGGAAGATGCCGGCCGCCATGGGCACAAACGCACGCAGGGGGCCGATGAAACGACCGAAGATAATGCTCTTGCCGCCGTGCTGCTCTACATAGGCTTCACTGCGCGCAAGCCATTGTGGGTATTTACGGAACGGCCAGACATTTTCGATACGGTGCTGGAAGGTGCGGCCGATAGCGTAGCTGAAGCCATCACCCGCCATGGCGCCGGCAATGCCGGTTACCAGCAGCAAGGTGAAGTCGATATGGGCATGGGCTGCCAGTACCGACAGCACAAACAGCAGGGCCACGCCTGGCACAATGGCGCCGATTACGGCCACCGCCTCTAGCATGGCCATGCTAAAGATCAGCGCCAAAATGGCTTCAGGGTGCGCGATCAGCCATGTGCGCAGTTCGGTATAAAAGGCGATGAAATCCATGCGGTGGGCCCGGTCTGCAACTAGGCAGGGGTACGGGTCTCTTCTCCATCAAATTGGCGGTTTGCATGGTAGGAAGAACGTACCAGTGGGCCACTCCAGATATTACGGAAGCCGATCTGACGGCCGTAAGCCGCATACTCCTCGAATTCAGCAGGCGTCACAAAACGCTCAACCGGAGCGTGTTGCTTTGATGGCTGCAGATACTGGCCAATGGTGATCAGTTCCACATTGTGGGCACGCAGATCATCGAGCACGGCAAACACTTCTTCTTTCGTTTCACCAATGCCCACCATCAGCCCGCATTTGCTGGCGACGTCCGGGCACTCTTCTTTGAAACGTTTGAGTAGCGTTAGAGAGTGCTGGTAGTCAGAGCCAGGGCGGATGGCCTTGTAGATGCGTGGCACTGTTTCGATGTTGTGATTGAACACATCAGGTGGGCACTCCGTCATCAGCCGCAGGGCGATATCCATACGACCACGGAAGTCCGGCACCAAAATCTCGACTTTTGTCTCTGGATTAAGCGCTCGAATCTCGCGAATACAATCAACAAAGTGCTGCGCCCCACCGTCTTTTAAGTCATCGCGATCGACCGAGGTCACCACGACATAATTGAGATTCAAGTTTTTTACCGTCTCGGCCAAGTGTCTTGGCTCTTCGGCATCCAGGGCATTGGGACGGCCGTGGGCAACGTCACAAAACGGGCAGCGGCGGGTGCAGATGTCACCCATGATCATGAATGTTGCCGTACCACTGCCAAAGCATTCCGACAGGTTGGGGCAGGCCGCTTCTTCGCACACGGTGTGCAGTTTTTGCTCGCGCAGCACACTTTTGATGCGCTGAACCTCGCCGGGATTGGATATGCGAACGCGAATCCAGTCGGGCTTACGGGGGAGTTCAGTGGTGGGAATGACCTTTACCGGAATGCGGGCTACCTTCTCAGCGCCACGCAGTTTCACCCCTTGTTCAATGGGGGCAGGGCGGGCGGCGTCGTTGGGCTGACTCATGAAGGAGACTCCGGTACGTCTGAACGATATGTTTAGTATACCTCAGCCGAAGCGCTGGGCCGTAGGCGCAAGAGGATCAATCGGAGGATTCCGTTGTCAAAAATTACACAGAGACGGTGGCCATACGGACAGGCGACAGGCGGCGATGTACCATAACCGCTCGTGGAGGAAGCTATGTATAACCGTTATGACGTCGTGGTGATTGGTTCTGGCCCAGCCGGTGAAGGCGCAGCCATGAAGGCAGTGAAGGAAGGTCGACGAGTGGCCGTGGTGGATAGCCGCCCTCGAGTAGGAGGCAATTGCGTCCATTTAGGGACAATTCCGTCCAAGGCATTGCGTCAAACGGTGTGGAACCTCCAGCGGTTTCAGCGTGACCCGCTTTTTCAGAGTGCGGGTGCGGAGCTTAGGAACGTCCCTTTATCGCAGGTGCTGGCGAGCGCTTATCGCGTCATCGATAACCAGGTTGCGGTGCATACACGCTTTTATGAGCGCAACGATGTGCACCGGTATACCGGCAACGTCCGCTTTGAAAGTGATCATTCACTGTCTGTGCTGACGCCAGAAGGCGTGCGCGAAAAGCTGGATTTTGAAAATGTCGTGATCGCCACGGGTTCGCGGCCATATCAACCGGCAGATATCGACTTTACGCATCCGCGTGTTTTCGATTCCGATAAAATTCTTACACTCGATTATTCTGTGCAAAAGCTCATTATTTATGGGGCCGGAGTAATCGGCTGCGAATATGCCTCTATTTTTGTGGGATTGGGATGCAAGGTTGATCTCATTAATACGCAGAAACAGTTGCTGTCGTTTCTGGATGATGAAATTGCCGATGCACTGTCGTATTACTTGCGCGAGCTCGGCGTGCTGGTGCGAAACCAAGAAGAGTACGAGCGCGTAGAAGCGCTGGACGATGCCGTTATTCTGCATTTGAAATCGGGCAAAAAAATTAAGGCAGATGCTATTCTCTGGTGTAACGGCCGTACCGGCAACACAGATACACTGGCCTTGGATAAAATTGGCCTGCAGGCGAATAGCCGGGGCCAGATTGCTGTTGATGAGCGTTACTGCACTATCGTACCGCACGTGTTTGCTGCAGGAGATGTGATCGGCCCTCCAGCGTTGGCATCGGCGGCCTATGATCAGGGACGCTGTGCGGCTGCCCATATTACGGGCGCTAGCGATGTGCCCCGTGTGGCCGAAGTACCAACAGGTATTTACACCATTCCCGAAATTTCTTCGTTGGGAAAAACAGAAAAGCAGTTAACGGAAGAGCGCGTGCCGTATGAAGTTGGCCAGGCATTCTTTCGTCATCTGGCCCGTGCGCAAATTTCTGGTGAAACTGTAGGAATGCTGAAAATTCTGTTTCACCGTGAAACGCTCGAAATTCTAGGCATCCACTGTTTTGGTGACAATGCGGCGGAAATTGTTCACATCGGGCAGGCGGTTATGCAGGGAAAGAACACCTTGGATTACTTTGCCAATACTACTTTTAACTACCCAACCATGGCTGAGGCGTATCGTGTTGCCGCGCTAAATGGGTTGAATCGCTTGTTCTGAGTGCCTTTGCCAATTGGCTGGATTCGACGTAGTTAGGTGCGGCTGCACTATTCGCCATTACCTGTTTAAATTAACCACGATATTTTAATTTTTTACACGTAGTTCTCCTCTGGAGCAATCATGAGCCGTCCCAGTGTATTCATTACCGGCGCTGCTGCCGGTATAGGTCGTACAGCCGCACTGCATTTTGCACGGCAGGGTTGGTTTGTGGGTGCCTATGATGTTGATGAGGCGGGGCTGTCCAGTCTGAAGGCTGAGCTCGGTGACGGCATGACAGGTCGACTGGATGTCTGCAATTACGATGCATGGACTCACTCACTGGAGGCATTCTTTACGGCGGCGGGCGGGCGTTTGGATGTGCTGGTAAATAATGCAGGTATTTTGAGTTCGGGGCCGTTTGAAAATACCCCGATTGCTCGTCATCACCTAATGGTGGATGTAAATTTGAAAGGCATGATGAACGGTTGCCATGCCGCATTGCCTTGGTTGCAGAAAACATCAGATAGTCGTGTCATCAATCTGGCATCTGCTTCGGCAATTTATGGGCAGCCTTCGCTGGCTACTTATTCCGCGACTAAGTTTGCCGTGCGCGGACTAACAGAGGCGCTGGATTTGGAGTGGCAGCACTTTGGCATTCGTGTCATGAGCGTATGGCCATTGTTTGTGCAGACCGCGATGGTCTCTGATATGGATGCCAAGAGCATCAAGGCGCTAGGTGTTCAACTCACCCCGCAGCATGTGGCGGCGGTGATCTTGCAGGTAGCGTTGTATCAGGGTCGTCCCAAGGTGCATTGGCCGGTGGGCTTGCAGGGCAAGCTGTTTCAGCAGTCATCCAAGTATTCACCCGAATGGCTCAATCGTATGGTTAATGCATACATTGCGGGCAAGCACTGAGCACAGATGCAGCACTAGTCGTTGTATATTCTGCCCAATAAAAAGCCCCGGGACTCTGATGAGTGCCGGGGCTTTTTTCTGTCTATCGTATTACTTCACGATTTCCAGTAGTTCCACGTCAAACTGCAGCACGGAGTGCGGCGGAATCGGGCCGGCACCCTGATCGCCATAGGCGAGAGCGGCGGGAATAGTGAACTTGAACTTTGAGCCTACGGGCATCAGTTGCACACCTTCGGTCCAGCCTGCAATAACGCGGTTGAGCGGGAAGCTCACTGGCTCGCCACGCTGAATGGAGCTGTCGAATACAGAGCCATCCAGCAGCTTGCCTTCGTAGTGGACTTTTACTGTGTCGGTAGCCGCAGGCTTGGCACCGGAGCCCTGCTTGAGTACTTCATACTGCAGGCCAGAAGCAGTAGTTGTCACGCCGGCTTTCTTACCATTTTCGATCATAAAGGCAACACCCTTTTCCTGTGCTTCAGTGGAGGCTTTTTCCATTTTGAGCATGGCTTGTGCGCGCTCTTGCTCTTCATAGGCCGTTAGTGCGGCTTTCATTTCTTCCTGGGTGATTTTGCCTTCTTTTTTGGCAAAAGCATCACGTACGCCAGCGGCAAACTGATCAACGTTCAGTGATGGCGCTTGCATGGCGATGGATTTCCCCGTCAAGAAGCCGATGGAATATGCACCACGCTCATCAACGGATTCCGGCTTTTTGGCAGAGGCGGAGTCATTTGGTGGCATACAGGCGGCAAGTGAGGCGCTGATAGCAATAATCAGGCTGCCATGGCGAAGGTGGCGGTTCATAAAGAGTCCTATCCAGGAAGGGTAAAAATTCAGGGCATGAAATTACACGCAAGCGGCCCGAATGGCTATGCCTTTGGTCTTTATGCTGACAGAAAGGCGACAACAAAAAAGGGGGGGGGGGTGGGAGCGAGTGTCCATTTTAGGACCTCCCTCTCTCCATGCTTGCCCCCTAGGGTTGTAGCGGTTAAGTCAACGTTGAGATTAAGGGTATCAGGAAGGCTGCTTGAGCAGCGTGCCGTTCACGTCCTTCACCGTCAGAAGCACAGGAATGCCTTGCGCCACGCTTTGTGTCACCGTACAGAAGCCTTCAAACTGCTCAAGGATGCGTTCGATACTCTCGATGCCGCTGCCCACCTTGCCTAGCGTTAGGGTTGCTTCGATCGACAGCACACGCAGGCGATTGTCGGCATTGCGGCCAACGTTGGCTGTTGCCCTGCAGCTTAGTGGCTCGGCATCTTGCTTGTACTTGCGTAACGCAAATAGCAGGCTGTCGGTTAAGCAGTTGGCCACGGCTGCTAGGAGCAATTGGACAGGTGAAGGGCCTAGACCTTGGCCCAAGGGAGCTGGTTCATCGGTAGTAAGTGGCATGATGCTGCCGCCAAAATTAACCGTGCAGCGATAGTCTTCAATCTGCAGCAGTGTCAGGGATTCTTGCTTGTGATCAGCCATGACAGCTCCGAAGGTGATGGGCATGAAGGGCTAGCATAGCCGCTTTCCTGTTTGAATCCAGACTGGGCTGTTGCCGACAATAAAAGGCTCCGTGTGGGCAAGCGCGGCTGTCTCCGGAGTGCAGATGCACTAACCAGCCGGTTTATCGCGATGAAAGCACCGTATGCTAGGATGCCAGCCGATTTTCCCTGCCATCGAGGCATCTGTGACGGTATTCGCTCCCCCTGTGCCTAATTCCATGCACTCTGACGTGTCTGCAAGCGCTACTGCAGCAGATGGCTTGCCGCCATTTCATGCCGACCGGGACCGCTTGTTCAATGAACTGCATACCCGACCCTTTCCAGTGCTGGAAGAGGGGGCCCGCGTATCGCAGGTGGCTTTGATTCATGCAGGCAATGATGTGGCGGCAGAATACCGGCATATACAAGTGCTATGTGAGCGCTACTCCATTCTGCCTCCTGCTCTAGGTGCCTCGTGCTATTACCAGAATTTTGGCGGTTTTGAGTTGCGTTGGGAGCGTCATACGGAGTTTTCTACCTACACGTTTATTCACCGCATGGACAGCCCTGAGCCATTCCAGCGCATAGCGCTGTCATTATTGCCGTCGGATTGGCTTGCAGGTTTGCCGGGAAAAGTAATCAGCGGCTTGCATGTTGATGTGCTGGCCATGCCCGATCCTACGCCCGTGAGTGACACCCTGCGACCTCATTTTGAGGGCCATCGGCTGATCAGTTCGTGGGTGATTGATCGCAAGGCTCGCTTGTGGACGGCTTACCGTATTCATCACGACGGCCTTGGGCGTGTGCTAGTGCAGAATCAGGGCCTCAACTCCTGCCAAATTGGTCGTTTGGTACGTCGCCTGCTGGAATTAGAAACCTATCGTATGATGGTGCTACTCGCCTTTCCGATGGCGCGCAGTATTGCCCCCGGTATTGCTGAGATGGATCAGCAGTTGGCGGCTATTAACGAGCAGATTAATGCCATTCGCGGGCTCGAAGATGAACGCCGTCTGCTAGGGCAGTTATCGACATTGGCGGCACGCATTGAACACTTACGTTCAAATACGAATTACCGGTTCTCGGCCGCGCGCGCGTATTACGAGTTGGTGATCGGCCGTCTTGGGGAGCTACGCGAGGAGGAGGTGCCTGGCATGCAGTCATTTAACGAGTTTCTGCCTCGTCGTCTCACGCCAGCATATCGCACGTGCGAAGCGGTTTCAGGCCAGCTCGATAATCTATCAAAGCGCATTGACCGTGCCAGTGAACTATTGCGCACACGCGTAGACCTTACGCTGGAGGCGCAAAATCAGGACTTACTTCAATCCATGAATCAGCGCAGCCAAACGCAATTGCAATTGCAGCAGGCGGTAGAAGGATTATCCGTGGTGGCGATCAGTTATTACCTGATTGGTCTTGTCAAATACATGGCAGGCTCATTTCACGAAATGGGTGTACTGCACTCGTCAGAGCTGGCGGTGGGGTTGTCCGTGCCTGTGTGCGTGCTGTTAGTATGGGCGGGAGTGCGGAGACTGCGTAAGAAACTGATTAACTAGTTTCTTACGCATCACTTTGACAGTCAGGCCGGAGCTAGTACAAAGCCCTGACGAGGAAAGTGCACATGGAGTGTGCCCAGTCCTTCTACTTGGCGTGCCAAAATCCATTGCGCCGGTGTAGCGCCAACCAAAGTGCCGGTTGTTGGCACTTGGCCATAGTCTGATGGTGCAATGCTGACCGCGTGACCAATCATGGGGTCGGTGCGATATTTATCGGCAATTGGGCGCGGTGTGGCATTTTTTGCAATTACCAACGCCTGCTCTGCGGTCAGCGCAGAGTGATCGCCATCCCCAAAGCCCTTCATGCGATCCATCCATGCCATGGTGCGGGGGAAGTCATTGACCAAGGAAGACTCTGCCAAGTCGCGCACAAACCACAGACTGTGATAAGTAGAAAAATCGGCATGGTTGGGTGCGTCACCAAAAATGAAATTTTTCTGTAGGCGCTGCTCGATATCAGCAAGATGCGCAAGCACATACGCCTTGGCTTTTTGCGGCGGGACCATGGAGGTGGTTGCCGTACTCCCCATGCGCATCCGGTCTCGGATAAAGCGAGCAATATCCAGTAGCAACATGGATTTATAGACTTTGCGAAGGAGTGCAAATGTTCCCCCCGCAGTGAGGCAGGCAAAGAACACCTTCAAGTCCACTTTGGCTACATAGGTCTGCACGTCATCGGGGCAGTTCTCTAGTGCCAGTTCTGGTCGCCCAGCCAATCGCGCAATTTCAGCCGCAATCGTGCGAGTGTCGCAGAAAATATCCGCACCTATCTGCGCCACTGGAATCTTGCGATAGCCGCCAGTCAGTGTCTCCAATAGTGGGCGAGGTGGCATTTCTCGCGTAATGACCGACTGCCACTGAATGCCTGTGTAGCCCAGCATGGAACGGATCTTTTGCGAAAAAGGCGACATAGTATAGTGGTGCAGGATCAGGGAGTTCATGGGCGGTCCTGTTGTAAGGTGGCAAGCTCTGATTGAAGACGATTTAGTAGTTTTTCACTAACACGTGGGCATACTTTATCAACGGGATAGCATTTTGTTATGGCTATGTGTGATACGCGGTCTTTTTTTGCGAAGAGAATATTCTCAATATATTGCTTGTTGCTGACGGGTACTGCTAGGTTTTTCTCTAATGGAGAGTCTGATCCAAGAAAATCGTTTTCAGAAAAATAATTAAAACAGCGCGCAACATTGGCTGGAATGGTACGAGGATCATCTGCCCAGCGATGGGGGAAGAGCCGGCCCCCGCCACCCCCCGCAATTGTCACTAGAAGAGCGATTTTAACGCCTCGTTTATCGAGCTCATGTGCCACCCGTACAGCTTCAAGACCGCCCTGACTATATCCAATAACTACAATGTTCTGGCCCTTGACGGATGCAGCTTGCAGGTCATCGGCGATACGTATTGCCTGTAGATGTCCATACAGAGTGGTATTTGCGTAGCCAGACTCGCGCAACCAGCGAAGTAGATTCCTTTGCATGTGCTCACGTGCGGCAAAGCCATAAATAAGCGCAATGCAGGGGCTGGAGGAGTTAGCTGCATCTTCTTTGCTGAGATCAGGTGTCAATCAGCATGCAAAAGTTTCCAGTTGTCAGCGTCCAAAAGTTTCCAGTTGATCAGTCCATTTTTGCCTGCTTCTGACGTTGCTTAAAGCGGAACGAGTCGTTGCCAGTCTCGAGGATGTCGCAGTGGTGGGTGAGCCGGTCGAGCAAGGCGGTGGTCATCTTGGCATCGCTAAAGACGGTGACCCATTCTCCGAAGGACAGGTTGGTGGTGATGATCAGACTGCTCTTTTCGTAAAGCTGGCTGATCAGGTGGAACAGCAAGGCCCCGCCTGACGCCGGGAAGGGTAAATATCCCAGCTCATCGAGGATCACGGCATCCATCAGCGTCAGCTGCTTGGCCAGGTTGCCAGCCTTGCCTTGCTGCTTTTCCTTTTCGAGCAGGTTGACCAGATCCACAGCGTTGTAGAAGCGCACCCGTTTGCCCTGATGGATGGCGGCCACGCCGAGGGCGGTGGCCAGATGGGTCTTGCCTGTGCCCGTGCCGCCGACCAGGATCAGATTGTGGGCCGCGTCCATGAAGCCGCCACTGGCCAACTGTGTGATCTGGGCTTGGGGCAATGGGGTTTCCGTCCAGTCGAAGCCGGTCAGGTCGCGATGATGCGGGAATTTGGCGGCCTTGAGCTGATAGCTCAGGCTGCGCCGCTGCCGGTCGGCCTGTTCGGCCTCCAGCAAGCAGTCCAGCCAGGCCTCCGGGGCCGGGGGGCGGCGCGGCTTCTCCGCTTGCAACTCTTCCCAGGCCGCAGCCATGCCGTGGAGGTGCAGGGCGTTCAGCTGGGCGGTACGGTCAATGGAGGACATGGGCGCCTCCACGTAGCGTGTCATAACGGCCGCAGTCGGCAGCGGGCTCCGTGTGCAGTTGCATGGCTTGCGGCAGTAGCAGGGCGTCAGGCCGGCTGGGTGTCAGCAGGCAACGCAGCTCATTCATCACCACCGATCCGGTGATGACACCAGCCTCCAGTGCCAGCTCACAGGCCATTTGCAGTGGCTCAAGCCCCACGTCTTTTGCCATCAGCAACAGATCAGCAAAGGCGCGATCACCCTTGGGCTGCTTCAGCAGGCGATCCCGCACTGTCTGGATGGCCCGGGGAAGCTCCCACTCTACGAAGGGGACGCCATGACGCAGTGCCCCCGGCTTCCTCTCCAGTACCGGCAGATAGTGCCAGGGGTCGCAGACCAGTTGCTCCCGCCCGAAGCGACGCGGGTGGATGGCGATGATCTTGCTCTCGTGGACCACCCGCACCTGATCGGCCGTCCGACGCACGGAGACCACCTTGCCTGCCAACGCCGACGGTACGCTGTAACGGTTGTAGTCCACCCGGATCAGGCAGGTGGACGAGACCCGCAGCATGTCCTCGACATAGCCATCGAAGGGCGCGACGATGTGGCGTAGCGCCGCCTGCTCTTCTGCAAAGACCTCGGCAATGGGACGGTGTTGCAGCGGATGACGGCGACTCGTCAGCTCACGGCAACGCAGAGCCAGCCAGTCGTTCAGCTCGGTCAGGCTGGCAAAGCGTAGCTTGGGGGTAAACAGCCACTCGCGGATATTGCCGACCTGATTCTCTACCTGGCCCTTCTCCCAGCCAGAGGCCGGCGTGCAGGCTACCGGCTCGAACAGGTAGTGGCTGGCCAACGCCATGAAGCGTGAGTTGAAGCGCCGCTCCTTGCCCGAGAGGATGGTCTGTACCACCGTCTTCAGGTTGTCATAGACCATCCGTTGCGGTACGCCACCAAAGAAGGCAAAGGCCCGGTTGTGGGCATCGAACACCATCTCCTGTGTTTCCCTGAGATACGCCACCACGAACATTGCCCGACTATGCGCCAGACGGAAGTGCGCCACCCGCAAGGGCTGATGTACCCCGGCGATCTCCGCCTGCTCGTAACTCCAGTCGAACTGACCCACCTCGCCCGGGGCAAAGCGCAAGGGCACAAAGGCCTGGGAGGCAGAGGGACGAGTTGTGGTGGCCTTCCAGCGCTTCACGAACCGCTGCACGCTGTCGTAAGCCCCTATGTATCCCTCGGCCTGCAGCCCCTCGAACAGGCGCTGTGCCGTGCGCCGCTGCGACTTCGGCAAGGACTGCTCTGTCGTGAGCCACGCCTCCAGCACCGACTGGAACTCCCCCAGCCTGGGCAGAGACTGCTTCTCACGCCGATAGACCGGCTCCCCGGTCGTCTTCAGGTGTTTGCGAACCGTGGGACGGGATAAGTTCAGACTGCGGGCAATCGAGCTGATGCTCTCGCCACTGACCAGATGACGGCGCCGAATCTCGGCAATGATGTCCATGGATAACACCTCAGGTTTCTCCGGCTCAAAAGCCGAATGGTTGCACAACCCGGGGTGGAAACTTTTGGATGCTGTTTACCCCGGAAACCTGGAAAGTTTTCCACGCTGATTAACAGTTCTGTGTATTGGAATAAAGACCTTATCAATGCTGAAGCGCTATCGCAGCGCTTATCGGGTGCTGCCGCAACGCAACCTCAGCCGGAAGTCTATATTCGCGGCGATCGGCATGTGGATTACGAGAATGTGATTAAGGTAATGGCTGCGGCGCAACGGGCGGGTATACAGAAGCTAGGATTTGTGACGGAGCCTAGTGAGTAATAGGAGTCTTTTTTGAGCCGTTACTGAGTGAGTAACCAAGCCCCATAAATGCCAATATTGGCTGCTAATACTGTCAT
>DDBN01000090.1:3601-4208 GCA_002333145.1 Moraxellaceae bacterium UBA2031 | reverse complement strand
TGGTTAGTTTACTGGTCATAATCCTGTTTTCTTGAAATTACATCACGCCGTGATATATTCGATGTGCGGCGGAGAGCTGCGTACTCATCTGCTGCCCCAATACCGACCGGAGTCGCATCATGAAAGCCAGCGCGTTTCCCTATATGTTCGTGTCCTACCATGAAGGCTGGGATGAGCTCAGTCGCCAGCATCCAACCGCCACGGCTGTCCTGCTCAAACTGGTACTCCCTGCCGTCGTCTTACCATCTGCCATGATCCTTTATGCCGCGATGCGTCATGGTGGGTATTATGCGTCAGGCGTGCCCACAAGCGCTTGGATTGTCATCGCCGAACTGTTCTTTGTTGCTCAGCTCGTGTCAGTTCCCTTAATGGCTTGGGTCATTCAGTCCGCAGCCAGCACTCGAGGTCTGAAGTGCCATTTCAACCGTTGCTTTCAGTTGGCTGCCACCAGTGCGATTCCACTATGGTTATCATCCCTGACACTTCTGGTGCCCAATATTCTCTTTAATGCCATCTGTGTGGTTGCAGGCTTGATAGGCGCTTTCAGCCTAATGTTTCACGGTCTGCCCGCCATGATTGGTGAGGATGAAGGCATTGATGCAATGGG
>DDBN01000090.1:0-3590 GCA_002333145.1 Moraxellaceae bacterium UBA2031 | reverse complement strand
TGTTGATGGCGATTCGTCCGGCGAAGGATCTCCTCCCTCCGTCGGACGATCCTCCTCATATCCGCACGCCACACACTCCATCCACTCTCGCTCTGCCGTTTTGCAGGCACGAACCTTGTCCATTGCATTGCATTGCGGGCACTTGGCACCCGCGATAAATTGCTTTTTCACCATGATTACAACCCTGAATGACGCATCAGCGCATCCACGGCGGGTGCGCGTCCGCGGAATTCCGCAAATAACTCCTGCGCCGGGCGACTACCGCCCTGCGCCAGAATAGTTTCCCGGAAATGACGCCCTGTTTCCGGATTCATCACACCCTCTTCTTCAAAGCGCGAAAAAGCATCCGCCGACAGCACTTCCGCCCATTTGTAACTGTAATAGCCTGCCGCATACCCGCCCGCAAAAATATGCGAGAAACCGTGCTGGAAGCGATTGAAGGCTGGCGGGGTTAAAACCGTAACACGGGCACGCACGCTATCCAGTACCTGCTGCACGGTATCAGGACCAAACTCCGTGCGCTGGTGCAACTCCATATCGAACAAGGCAAACTCTAGCTGGCGCAGCATCGTCAGGCCGGACTGAAAATTCTTCGCCGCCAACATTTTGTCGAGCAGATCTTCTGGTAGTGGGGCACCGGTTTCCACATGCCCAGAAATTAACTCCAGCGCACGCGGCTCCCAACACCAATTTTCATGAAACTGGCTAGGTAACTCTACCGCATCCCATGCAACGCCATTAATGCCCGACACCGCGGCCACTTCAATGCGCGTCAGCATATGGTGAAGGCCGTGGCCAAACTCATGGAACAACGTCGTCACTTCATCGTGCGTAAGTAAGGCCGGCTTACCATCTACGGGCGGGCTGAAGTTACAGGTGAGAAAGGCAACTGGCTTCTGCAATTTACCATCGGCTCCACGGCGACGTACCCGGCAATCAGCCATCCATGCNNAATTTCCAGACCATAAAGAATTTCAGCAATCTTCAGCATACCGTTGATGACTTTTGGTGCCGGAAAATACGGGCGCAGTTGCTCCTGTGAAATAGCGTATTTCTTTTCTTTAAGTTTTTCGCTGGCAAAAGCAACATCCCAAGACTGCAGTTCAACCAAGCCCAGCTCATCACGTGCAAATGCGCGCAACTCGGCCAACTCGCGCTCAGCACCCGAGCGCGTACGCAAGGCCAGATCATTAAGGAAGTCGATTACCTGCCGCGGTGTTTCCGCCATTTTCGGCACCAGCGAAACCTCAGCATAATTGGCATAGCCGAGCAGGGCGGCCATTTCTTGGCGATTGCGCAAAATCTCAACCATGCGTGCCGAGTTATCAAAACGACCTGCCTGTGGCCCTTGATCAGAAGCGCGTGTGACGTAAGCGGTATAAACTGCTTCGCGCAGGCCGCGATCTTCTGCATGCATCATGATGGCCAGATACGAGGGCGCATCCAGTGTAATGCGATAACCGGACTGATCTTTTTGCTGTGCCAATGCTGCAAGCAAACCCTTTGCCGAATCTGGCAAGCCGCCTAAGCGACTATCATCGTCAAGGCATAGCTCCCACGCCTGCGTGGCATCGAGTACGCTGTCAGCAAAGCCTGAGCTCAATTCAGCAAATTTTTCCTGAATATCCGCAAAGCGCTTTTTCTTATCCGCCGGCAGGCCGATGCCACTAAGGCGAAAATCACGCAGGGCATAACGAATACTCTGCTGCTGGGCTTGGTTAAAGTCAGCAAAGCCCCGACTTTTCTCCAGTGCTTCATAGACGGTAAATAAGGCTTCATTCTGGCCAAGCTCGGTACTGTAGGCCGCTAACTTGGGCAGGGTGCCGTTATACGCCTCACGCCATGCCTCTGAGTTCATTACCGCATTGAGATGCGAAACCGGCGCCCATGCATGATCCAGCCGATCCTGTAACTGCTCCAGCACCGCTGGCACTGCCTCCCACGTAGCAGGCGCCGAGCCCAGCTTAGCAATGGCAGCGCGATTTTCCGTCAGAATAGCGTCAATACCGGGCACCACATGCTCAGGCAGAAGACGGTCGAAGGGTGGCAAGGTATATGATTCCAGCAGGGGATTGCTCATGAGGATTCCGTCATTTAAAGCTGTATCGGATCGGGCATACCACTCTCGCGCAAACAGGTTAGGAGAGCGACAATACCGGCTGATTCTTTCAGGTCAGGAGTACAAAGATGGGGGCAAGCATACGTTCACACAAGGGCATTCGGCCACAGCTGCACGACAGTGTTTTTGTTGATCCGGCCGCCGTGGTGATCGGTGATGTGGTTATGGGCGCTGACAGTTCGGTCTGGCCGTTTGCTGTCATCCGTGGCGACATGCACCGTATCCGCATCGGTGAGCGCGTGTCGGTGCAAGACGGCAGCGTGCTGCATATTACGCATGCCAGCAACTATTACCCGGATGGCTTCCCACTCACTATCGGCAATGATGTCACCATCGGCCATCAAGCTACCCTGCACGGTTGTACCGTACAGGATCGCGTTCTCATCGGCATGAAAGCCATGGTGATGGATGGTGCCGTCATTGAGTCCGACGTGATCTTGGGGGCCGGCGCCGTCGCCCCCCCCGGTAAAGTACTGTCAGCAGGACATGTCTACCTTGGTAACCCGGCAAAAGCGGTGCGCCCCATTACCGAGAAAGAGCGTAGTTATTTCACTTACACCGCCGCCAACTATGCGCGCCTAAAAGACGAGTACCGGGCCGAATCAGATCAGAAGCGATAGCCCAATCCGACACTGGTCATGGTGTCGTCAATGTTTGATGGGCCATCATCTCGCTTGGTTTCGTAGGCCATTGACAGGTTGATCACCTGCGTCAAATCGAACGTCAGTGCCGTTCGTGTACGTAGCACTGTATTGTCCTCGCCCACTTCCAGCGCAATGTCTTCATTGAAACGAGCACCCGGGCGAAACTTCCACTCGTATTTAAGGGCAGCGTTGCCCAGCGCTTCATCCGTCGTATTGCCAGTCAGATCATCTTTGCTATGCCGCGTACCAGCACCCAATTCTGTCGACAAATACATGGTGTCGGTTTTAATGAAAATATGCCCGTAACCCAAGGCTGCAAACGCTTGATAGTCCCAAGAGCTTTGCTGGTCTTTTTCCACCTGCATCTTGTAGAAGAGGAAATCCCGTTCGGTGAAATTCCAGCTTGATTTTTCCTGAGCCAGATAGCGCTCACTGGTGCGCTGACCCGTGCTGCCATCCGACTCGTTCAATGCTTCCAGCTTAAGCTCATGGGTCCAGCGGTGATGCAGGTACTTGCCAGCAACCAAGCCTTTGATCGTTTCTTTTTCACTGCTCCCGGTGGACTTAAGCCATGACGCATTTGTCTCACCGGAAAATGGGGGGGTATCTGCCGCTATCGCACTACCCGAAAGAAGCAGAACAACAACACCCGTCATTACCTTACGCACACCTATACTCCTTACGCTTACTTAGGCTGCAATGCAGCTCGCATATTGGCCAGTACGCCTGCCGTCGGCGGCCGCACGTTGCGCCAGATAAAAAACGCCTCGGCCGCCTGCTCTACCAGCATGCCCAGGCCATCACGGGTTTGTGCTCCAGCGGCTGCC
>DDBN01000097.1 GCA_002333145.1 Moraxellaceae bacterium UBA2031 | reverse complement strand
AGGCGCTTTAGGCGAGGATCATCAGTGGCAAGGCCAGTAATAGCAATATCAGCGCGGTTGCGGCGGATGGCATTTAGCGCTTCGGCAGCGCCGGGGGTATCGTCCAGTACCAGATCCACTCCCAGTTCATCGGCAAACATCTGGGCCAGCTCATGCTGGAAGCCCCGTGCGCCTTCTGGCGTTTCCTGAAAGGTAGTAGGGCCACTGGTGCCGGCCAAAATAAGGGAACCGCGCTGCTGAACCTGCTGCAGGGCGGTGGTGGCTGGCTGTAATTGAAACAGCGTGACAAACAGGCCACTGAAAAATACTACTCGCACCAGTACCTTGAGTACTTGGGCGGGACGGGGGAGCCGTGTTCGTAACACTCTTAAGCTGCTGGTCATCCTTAATACCTCGTTCGGTTTACCGTTAATGCCAGTTGCCGCATCCGCTGCAGATCAACCGTCGTCGCGTTTACCCTAGGGGGTTTTCGGTAGCCAGTAGGCTCACCAAAGCGCGCTGCAGAACCTGCCGAAACAGGGCTCCAACGCGAGCTCGGGCGGAATTTATCGACCACGTCACACTCTGTCTACCCCTTGACAGCGCGATTTAATCAATATTGTCCGACAATATTTTTGCGATCTGACCGGCTGCTCACGCGTCTGGGTGTCCTGAAACCCGCTATTCCAGTATGATTGCCGCCCATCCCGGGGCGCGTTTGCCGTTTATCGTGTGACTGACCGTTCAGCGCCTGGCCCAGGGAATAACACTCCTCAACTCTGCCGTTTTCCGAGAGACCGACATGCTTATCCTGCCTGGTTCCCTGGCGCTTTCCGCTTTCCGACAGACCCGACTGCTGCAAGACCTTAAGGCGCTACTGCCTAAGGTAATCGCTGTACATGCACGGTTTGTGCATCTGGTGGATGGCCAGCCTGATGCCGAGGGGCATCGTCGTCTTGAGGAGTTGCTGCAATACGGTGAGCCGTTTACCGGGACCGATGCGGGAGAGTTATTTCTGGTTGTGCCGCGGCCTGGCACTATTTCGCCGTGGTCATCCAAGGCAACGGACATCGCCCACAATTGTGGTGTTGAAGGTGTTCAGCGTATCGAGCGTGCCACAGCCTTCTATATAGAAGGAGGTCCGTTTAGTGCAGACGAGCGCAGCCTGCTTTCGGCTCGCTTGCATGACCGCATGACGCAGTCAGTGTTGACGGAGATCAGTGAGGCATCCGTATTGTTTCGTGCGGAGGAGCCACGGCCCCTGTCCACTGTCGATATCATGGCAGGAGGGCGCAAGGCGCTTGAACAAGCTAATCGTGAGCAAGGTTTTGCCCTGTCCGATGATGAAGTCGATTATTTGGTGGAGAACTTCAAGGCGTTGCAGCGTAACCCGACAGATGTAGAGCTGATGATGTTCGCGCAGGCGAACTCTGAGCACTGCCGTCACAAGATTTTCAATGCGGACTGGACTATCGATGGCCAGCAGCAGAATCGCACGCTGTTTCAGATGATTAAGAACACCTATGCCTGTGCGCCTGACAATATTTTGTCAGCCTACAAGGACAATGCAGCGGTTATTGTCGGTAGTCATGCTGGCCGCTTCTATCCAGATGCATCCTCACATCAGTACCGTTTCAGTGATGAGGATGTGCATATCCTTATTAAGGTGGAAACACACAATCATCCCACTGCTATTTCGCCGTTCTCTGGTGCTGCCACCGGTTCGGGTGGGGAAATTCGTGATGAGGGTGCGACAGGTCGCGGCGGTAAGCCCAAAGCCGGTCTTACCGGCTTTACCGTGTCCAACCTGAAAATTCCCGGTTTTGTACAGCCTTGGGAACAGGACTACGGCAAGCCCGATCGCATCGTGACCGCTCTCGACATCATGATAGAGGGTCCGTTAGGTGGTGCCGCATTCAATAATGAGTTCGGTCGCCCTGCGCTGTGTGGATATTTCCGCAGTTTTGAAATGCGCGTGAACGGTCTTGATGGATCGGAAGTGCGCGGGTATCACAAGCCGATCATGATTGCGGGTGGTTACGGCAATATTCGTGGCGACCATGTGCAGAAAAATCCCATCCAGCAAGGTGATCAGCTCATTGTACTGGGTGGTCCAGCGCTGCTTATTGGTCTTGGTGGTGGTGCGGCCTCTTCGGTAGCCAGCGGTGCCAGTGCCGAAAATCTTGATTTTGCTTCGGTGCAGCGGGATAACCCGGAAATGGAGCGCCGTTGTCAGGAAGTGCTCGATGTGTGCTGGGCCATGGGGGGTAACAACCCTATCGTTTCAGTGCATGACGTTGGTGCCGGCGGCCTGTCCAATGCTATGCCAGAGTTGGTGAATGATCATGACATGGGTGCATCTCTTAACTTGCGCGCCATTCCGAGTCTGGAACCCGGCATGCGTCCGATGGAGATCTGGAGTAATGAAGCGCAGGAGCGTTATGTATTAGCCGTATCGCCTGCTCGTCTTGCTGAGTTTGAAGCGATCTGTGAGCGTGAACGTTGTCCTTTTGCCGTGTTGGGTGAAGCGACTCAGGTACGGCAGCTCAAGGTGGTCGATCCGCACTTTGGTAATTCCCCGGTCGATATGCCGATGCAGGTATTGTTAGGCAAAGTGCCGCGTATGCTGCGAACGGTTGAGCGCAAAGTACTGGAACAAGCCGCACTTGAACTCTCTAGTATCGATATAAAAGAAGCCGCGTTGCGTGTTCTGCGTTTGCCGTCAGTGGCCAGCAAATCTTTTCTGATCACCATTGGTGACCGATCGATTACCGGGCTGGTGGCGCGTGAGCAGATGGTGGGGCCGTGGCAAGTACCCGTTGCTGACTGCGCAGTGACCGCAACCGGCTTCAATTCCTATACCGGTGAAGCCATGGCCATGGGCGAACGTACGCCGCTGGCATTGATTAATGCGGCTGCGAGTGCGCGTATGGCGGTGGGCGAGTCGCTCACTAATATTGCCGCCACACCGATTGCGTCCATTGCGAATATCAAGCTGTCTGCCAACTGGATGGCTGCAGCGGGCTATGGCAAAGAAGACGAAAATCTCTTTGATGCCGTGAATGCCGTGGGCATGGAAATTTGCCCGCAGCTCGGCATCGCCATTCCGGTGGGCAAGGACTCGTTGTCCATGCGCACGGTTTGGGAAGACAAGGGCGAAAAGAAGTCCGTCACCGCACCGTTATCGTTGGTCATTACCGCATTTGCCCCGGTGACGGATGTCCGCAAAACGCTGACACCTCAATTGCGCACCGACAAAGGCGATACCGTTCTGCTACTGGTAGATCTGGGTGTCGGTCGTAATCGTTTAGGTGGATCCGCTCTGGCACAAGTTTATAGCCAGATTGGCAACCAGTCGCCCGATGTGGACGATGCCAGCCAGCTAAAGGCGTTCTTTGATACAGTGCAAACTCTTAATGCCAATGATCGTCTACTGGCCTATCACGACCGTAGTGATGGTGGCCTCTGGGCGACAGTGACAGAAATGGCGTTTGCCGGTCGTACTGGTGTGACGATTGATCTTGCGGGTGATCTGCTGCCGGAGTTATTCAGCGAAGAGTTGGGTGCAGTGGTACAGGTGGCTGCAACGGATGCGGCGATCGTACTGGAGTCTTTCTCTGCTGCTGGCGTGCCTGCGCATAAAATCGGTGTGCTGAATGCTGCCGATACCGTACTGGTTCGTCATAACGGTACCGCAGTGCTGGATATGCCGCGCAGTGAACTGCAGCGTATCTGGAGTGAAACCAGCTATCGCATCCAGTCCCTGCGTGACAATACGGAGTGTGCTCAGCAGGAGTTTGATCGTCTCCTCGATACGAGCGATGCAGGGCTGCACGTTGCGCTTTCTTATGATGTAAACGACAACGTGGCAGCACCGTATATCAGCACCGGAGTGCGGCCAAAGGTAGCCATACTGCGTGAGCAGGGCGTGAACGGTCAGATCGAAATGGCCGCAGCGTTTGATCGCGCCGGCTTTAATACGGTTGACGTGCACATGAGCGACATCATCACGGGTCGTCTTAACCTAAAAGATTTCAAGGGCCTAGTGAGTTGCGGTGGCTTCTCTTATGGCGACGTGCTCGGTGCGGGTGGGGGTTGGGCGCGCTCGGCACTTTACAATGCGCGCGCCCGTGATGAATTCGCGGATTTCTTTACGCGTCTTGATACGTTCACGCTGGGCGTATGCAACGGTTGCCAGATGATGTCGCAGCTAAAAGACCTTATTCCGGGCGCAGAACATTGGCCGCGCTTTATGCGCAATACCAGCGAACAGTTTGAAGCGCGCACGGTGATGGTGGAAGTGAAAGAGTCTCCATCCGTGCTGTTGGCGGGCATGGCAGGTTCGCGTATGCCGATTGCGGTAGCGCATGGTGAAGGCCGTGTCAGTGATACCGCTGCGCGTGTGACGGCACTAGCGAATAGTGGCTTAGTCTCTTTGGGGTTTGTGGATAATCACGGTCGTCCGACCGAAGCATATCCACTGAACCCCAATGGCTCCTATGCAGGCATCTCAGGTATCACCAGTCGTGATGGTCGCGCCACTATCATGATGCCGCATCCAGAGCGTCTATTCCGTGCCGTTCAACATAGCTGGTATCCGGATGAGTGGAAGGAGGATGGTTCCTGGATGCGCATGTTCCGCAACGCTCGTGTTTTTGTAGACTGATGATTGCCGGAGGACGGGAATGTACAAGATCACCTTTTATGTTCCCGACACTCATCTGGAGTTAGTCAAGGCGGCTTTGTTTAATGCGGGTGCGGGGCGAGTCGGCGCTTATGACTCGTGCGCTTGGCAGGTAAAAGGGCAGGGACAGTTCCGGCCACTGGCGGGCAGTAATCCCTTTGTCGGGGAGCATGGCTTGCTGGAAGCGGTTGACGAGTACAAAGTTGAGCTAGTGTGTGATGATGCAAATATTCAGGCAGCAATTGCCGCGTTGAAGTCAGCACATCCCTACGAGATGCCCGCCTATGATGTGGTTCAACTGCTGGATCTGTGACAAGCGTGTCATCATTACGGTATCGTGACGCTGAAGTTGTTTAGTACGGCTTGAAGGGATGTAAGGGATGGCTGAACGTACTGATGCGCATATCATGCTGCGCCTGATTTATCAGGCTATGCTGAATGCCCGTGTGCCCGCAGAAGCCGTACTGGCAAGGGCGGGTGTGGCGTTGGCGCGCTTGGACGAGCCCTCTTCGCGGACCCCTAATGCCGCGCAGGCACTATTTTGGCAGGCCGCAGAGGAAATTTCTCACGACCCGCATATTGGTTTGCATCTGGGTGAATATCTTCCTCTTTATAGAGGTCAGGTCCTTGAATATCTCTTTACCTCTAGCCCTACTTTTGGTGATGGCCTCAAGCGTGCCATGGCATTTCATCGTTTACTGAGTGACGCGGTATCGGGTCAGTTAGTGGTTGATGATCAGCATTGTTATTTGGTCGGTATGGCGGGACCTAATGCCAGCCGTCATTTCTCTGAATGTCTCGCCGCAGGACTCATACAGTTTTTTCGGTTTGTCACAGACAACCGCTTTCAACCACTGGCCATGCATTTTGAGCATTCAGAGGGCGCACCCAAGGAAGAGTACGAGCGTATCTATGGTTGCCCGGCAACGCTTGGCTGCAGTGAATATCGTCTCTATTTTAATCGCGAAGTTCTGGATCATCGTATTTGGCAGGCCGAGTCGCGTTTGCTGCGCTTGCATGAGCAATTGGCGAGCGAGCAATTGGCAGAGATTGAACGCCATGATCTGGTGTCTGAAGTGAAACGCGCGATTGGTGAAATGCTAGAGCGCGGCGATACTAGTTTGGAGGCGGTGGCCAACCGACTGGGTTTTCCTCCTCGCCGTATGCGCAGTCAGTTGGCGGAGGCGAACACCAGTTTCAACCAGATTCTCGCCGATTATCGTTCGCGTCTCTCACGCCGCTTGCTGGCCAAGACCGATGAGCCGATCGAGCAGATTGTTTATCTCACTGGCTTTTCTGAGCCAAGTACCTTTTACCGCGCCTTCAAGCGCTGGACCAACGAAACACCCATCGAATACCGCAAGCGCAAGCGAGAGCAAGCGGCGACTCGACATTGATTAATCCGTATTAGCCGTCTGTTCAGGTGTTGCCGGTTGATCTTTTGGCGGCCAAAAAAAGTGCGTGGGCTTCTTTATGAAGCGCTTCGCAATGAGTGCCGACAATGGCCACCATTGGCGATAGCGAACCCGTCGTGACTTCAGTGCCACCATCAACGCCAGAGAGAAACTAACCAGAAGATTAGTCAGCCCGATAGCCGCAACGCCCATCAGGCTAATGGCGATTGTCTGCAAGGGTAGTTGGTGATCCGATCCCACTAGAGCGAATGAGAAATAGGCTGAAGAGAAGGTGATGTGCCGGATATCCAAGGGCAAGCCAAGAATAAATCCGATAGTGCCCATGCTTCCCAGCATTATGCCGAAGTAGAAGTTACCCGCCAATGCGCCAAGGTTGTTGCCAATATAGTTGCTGAAGCGCGTTAGCCTTTCCTGCCCTAACAGTCGTTGCAGGAACGGTCGTTGTTGCAGGCGCTCCGGGATGCGGTTGTAGAGGCATTGGTTGTCGTAATAGCCCGAGATCAGGCCGGATAGGAAAAGAAAAACACCGGCAATGGCCGCATGGAAAATGGCAAGACTTTCGATTGGGCTCAGGTCATGTACTAAGGTGGCGACCTTGTCAGGACTGGCCAGATGCTCTCCCGTTGTCCATAGCCATATCCATGCAATGGCATAGGCAGTAGGAATGGAGAGTGCCACGTTGCCCAGAATTGCGATAAATTGCGTACGGAAAACATTGACGCAAAGATCCGCCAAACTTTCCAAACTTTGTTCTTTTCCTTGCTGTACATCGCTAATGCTGGCGGCAATTCTTGATGCTGTCATGGCCGGTTGCTTGGTAGCAATCGTGAAGTGCATGACGTGTACCAGCATGAAACCGAGCGAATAATTCATGCTGTAAACAAAGGCAGCGGCCAACGGTGCCAGCAGCAGTTTGGTGGCTAGCACCTTGAGCATGGCCATAAAGCCAACAATCAGGCCGGCTCCCATGCCGGAGCGTAGCATGCTGAAATATTCCCCCCGAGTAGCGGTCACATAGTGCTCGCCAGTATGACCTGCGTTATCGGTGATAAGCAGGGCCAGCAGCTCGGTATGAGTAGAGAATAGATCGCGAAGGCTGTATTTGCGGTTGTCGGCGGTAACTAATTCCTTGAACAGTTTTACGATGACCTGGTGGCGGGTTTCCTCAGTTGCTTCCAGCAGCATGAGTAGCCGTTCGATACGGCTTAGCATCTGGCTGATACGTACCAGTAGCTGTGTTAGGCCGATACTGACGCCCGTATTGGCAGCGTGCTTGCGTATTTTTTGTAGAGTATCGCGACACTGTGCGATTAAAACGAGTGCCTGCTTTTCATCGCTATGCTCTGTCCGTTGCCCTGTTAATAGTGCGCGGTATTCCCTGACATAGTCGCCAATTTCTTCATTCAGTCCAAGAAAAGGAGAACCATATTGTTCGATGGCAGGATGAATGCGTGTCAGTTCATTTTCCAGTCCCAGGCCTGTCATGCGATAGGAGAGCGTGGAGAGTGCTTCCAAAATTTCCAGTATCGGTTTTTGCAGCAGGGATATATCAGCTAGCTCATCATGATGCAGTGCAAGCAGCAGTCGCTCCCAAACGGTGTCGTCCAGTCCAGCAATCCATTTCCAGTCATCACGCCGTGGAAACAACAGGCCAAAAACATCCTTGAGGTAACTGGTATTGATGGCAGGAGGGAGTACCTTCCAGGATAGCCGCTGTTTGACCTCGGCCATGAAGTCGGTACCACGGAAAATTCCTGTATCGGCATAAAGGTGCGATTGCTTTCGGGTGGCGATGATGCGCAGCAGATAGTCACGCAACCCAGCACGCAAGACAGGACTCTGCTCCAGCAGATAGCACAGGGCCAGCACATTGTTACCGGCCTGCTCCACGTTATCGCAGTTGTCAGGCCGGATGTCGCTAATCAGCTCAACCAGTAAGGATACATCTGCATCATCATTGGCAGCGATGCGGGCAAGCAATGCCTCCATTGGCGATTTCCTTTTTTGGTGGTGCAGGGTCATGGCGAAATAAGTCATGACAAAGCGGAGAGTATGTAATGACGGCAAATGCTGGTGCCACTCTAATCACGTGACAGGATGTGACGGAGTCTCTGTTGCGGATCACAATGATAGAACAGATGGCGAGTACAAGGTGAATTGCTTGCGCTGAGAGGGTTTGAGCCTATGACCTTTATCTCCTCAAGCGCAGTGCTGCGGGCCGCCGAGCTACACACCGATCGGCACTATTTTCACGCGGTGGCCGCCACGGAGTGTGAGGCAGACAGCGGTGAAAAATGCTCACCAGAACCGCGGGCTTAGCTGCTGCGCGTCAATGCCAGCTTAGTAAGGTCTTCCAATGCTTCGCGCCAAGGCGATGCAGGCACATCGGCCAGTGCGACCAGCGCGAGGCGTGACTCCTCTCGAGCGCGTGCCATGGTGTAATCTAGTGCCCCGCAGTCGCGTACCATTGTGACAATACGGTCAATGTGCTCAAGCCCGCCGGTACGAATGGCGACTCGGATTAGCTCGGCATCGCTGTCCGGCAGTAACTTCATGGCTTGAATCAGGGGCAGGGTCGGTTTGCCCTCCGCTAGATCATCACCCACGTTCTTGCCCATGATGTCTGCAGAGCTGGTGTAGTCGAGTACGTCATCAATGATCTGGAACGCCGCACCTAAATGCCGCGCATAGGCGGCAAAGGCCTGTCGCAATGATGGATCACCCAAGCACGCGCCAGCCTCCGCGGCACATTCGAACAGTTTAGCCGTCTTGCCGTAGACCACTTCAAGATAGCGTTCCTCGGTGGTGGCTGGATCACGCTGATTGATTAACTGCAGAACTTCGCCTTCGGCAATCACACAAGTGCCCTGTGACATGATGTCCATGACATCTAAGTTGCGGAGCGACACCACCAGATGGAACGCTTGGGAAATCAGATAATCTCCGACCAGTACCGCGGTTGGGTTGTCCCAGCGTGCGTTGGCCGTGGCGCGCCCGCGACGCAGGCCAGAGTCGTCTACTACGTCATCGTGCAGCAGAGTGGCGGTATGCAGGAGCTCAATGATGCCGGCAACCCGAATGTGGTGATCGCCTTCGCGATAGCCACAGGCACGAGCAGCCAGCAGGCAGACCAGCGGGCGCAGGCGCTTGCCGCCACCCCGGACGATATACTGGCCAACTTCGCTGATCAGCGGAATCCGGGAGTGCAGGCTGTTAGCGATAAAGGTGTCGACTGCGGTGAAATCGTCGGCGACAACGGCAACAATGCTTTTGAAGTCCATGCGGGTCACGCTCTGGCCTGCTCTGCCAGCAGGCGGTGGGTCTGGGTATGAAAACGATGCGGACACAATAAAAAGGCACCGAATGGGCGCGAATGCTAGCAGTCTCAGGCGTTTGGGGCCACTAAGTCAGGAGTCGAGCAGGGGTGAATTCCGGGGTGGCTGAGTGGCTTGCGTCAGAGAGGGCTTTTCCGTAGAATTATGCGCCTTGCGAATTCCCTTTTCCGGGTCGGCGCCAAAACGGGGTTCTGCCACTTGCAGAGCCCGGCCGTATCCGGCACAAATCCTTATGGAGTTGTTTATGTACGCAGTTATTAAGAGCGGTGGCAAGCAGCATCGCGTGATCGAAGGCGAGACACTGAAAGTCGAGCTGTTGAAGCACGATATCGGTCATACCATTACGTTTGACGACGTTCTGATGGTAGTTGATGGCGAGACCATCAAGATCGGTGCTCCAGTCGTTATCGGTGCGAAAGTGCTGGCTGAAGTAATCAGCCACGGCCGTCACGACAAGATCCGCATCGTCAAGTTCCGTCGCCGTAAGCATTATCGTAAGCAAGCCGGTCATCGCCAGTATTACACTGAGCTGAAGATCACCGGTATCAGCCTTTAATTCGCAGGAGTAATCGAACATGGCACATAAAAAGGCTGGTGGTTCCACCCGCAACGGTCGCGACTCAGAAGCCAAGCGACTTGGCGTAAAGGTGTTTGGTAGCCAGAAGATTCAGGCCGGCGCCATCATCATTCGTCAGCGTGGCACCCAATACCACCCAGGCGACAATGTTGGCATTGGCCGCGATCACACTCTGTTTGCCAAGGCAGACGGCGTGGTTCGGTTTGTCATCAAGGGCCCATTCAAGCGCCAGTACGTAATGGTCGATACTGCGGCCTGAGCATTGTGAATGCAAAAAGCCCCGCTCGCCGGGGCTTTTTCGTTTTCACGCTAGACTGAATTTAATTAAGGGCTCCCTGCGGGGAGTCTCAGAGGCGGAAACCCATGCGTTTTGTCGATGAAGCCGTGATCAAGATCGAGGCCGGAACAGGCGGAAATGGCTGCATGAGTTTCCGTCGGGAAAAATTTATCCCCTTTGGTGGGCCAGACGGTGGCGATGGCGGCCATGGTGGCAGCATCTGGATCGAAGCAGATCCCAATGCCAATACATTGGTGGACTATCGCTATACCCGCCAGTTCAAAGCGGTGCGCGGCCAGAGTGGCATGGGTTCCAATTGCACCGGGCGCAGCGGAGACGATATCGTCTTGCGCGTGCCCGTCGGCACGACCATTCTGGATGAGGCAACGGATGAGGTGCTGGCTGACCTCGTTGAGCCTTTAGAGCGTGTCATGGTGGCTCGCGGGGGCCGCGGTGGATTAGGCAATATTAATTTCAAGAGCTCCACCAACCGCTCACCTCGCAAGACGACCGAGGGGCAGCCGGGTGAGGCGCGTCAGTTACGCTTGGAGCTTAAGGTGCTGGCGGATGTCGGGCTGTTGGGCCTGCCCAATGCCGGCAAGTCCACATTTATCCGGGCCGTATCTGCGGCCAAGCCCAAGGTAGCCGACTATCCTTTCACGACTCTTGTGCCCAATCTTGGCGTGGTGGACGTNNTCTGATCCGGTCGAGAATGTGCAGGCCATTGCCTCGGAGCTGGAAAAGTATTCGCCCACACTGGCGTCGTTGCCACGCTGGCTGGTACTGAACAAGATCGATCTGGTGCCTGCGGACTTATTGGACGAGCTCTGCAACGACATTATCACGCGTCTGGAGTGGACGGGGCCTATTTTCCGCACCTCCGGCCTGACCGGTGAAAACGCTAAGTCCGTTTGCTACAAGCTGATGGATGCCATCGAAGAGCAGCGCGAGCTTGAGGCAGAAAATCCTGAGTTGGCTGAGAAAGAGGCGCAGAAGCGTCGTCGTCTCGAAGAGGAAGGCCGTCATAAGATTTTGGAGCTGGCTGAGAAGCGCAAAGCGGCACGCCGCGCCGCGCTGGAAGCAGGTCAGACGCCGGATGAAGATGACGAAGACTGGGACGAAGACGAATACGACGTTCAGTTTGAGTATCGGCCTTAAGCACTAAAGTGCACGGTGAATAGCTTTTCTCGCGTTTATATTCTCGCCTACACTGCGAGCCTTCATTCATGAAAGCTGTGATGTGATGCCCCCATGAGCAACCAACGCCATCGCTTGGCCCGCGGTCAACGCTGGGTCGTGAAAATCGGTTCGGCCTTGTTGACCGCCGACGGCCAAGGGCTGGATCAGGAGGCCATGAAAGGCTGGGTTCAACAGATGGTTGAGCTGCAGCGTGCGGGTGTCGATCTGGTGCTGGTGTCATCCGGTGCGGTGGCGGAAGGCATGGTACGCATGGGGCTTAAGTCCCGCCCAGATTCCGTTCATGAGTTGCAGGCGTGTGCGGCCATCGGCCAGATGGGGCTAGTGCAAGCCTATGAATGGTATTTCCGTGAGCATGGTGTGAAGACCGCGCAGGTGCTTCTGACGCATGACGATTTGTCGGATCGCCAGCGTTATCTTAATGCCAGTAGCACCTTGCGGACGTTGATCGAGTGGAAGGTTGTGCCCGTCATCAACGAGAACGATACGGTGGCCACGGATGAAATCCGTTTTGGCGACAACGATACCTTAGGGGCGCTGGTTGCCAATCTGGTGGATGCCGATGCGCTCATTATTCTGACCGATCAGGAAGGCATGTTTGATCGTGACCCGCGTCATGACCCTAATGCCGTGCTGCTGCCGGAAGTACAGGCGATGGACGAGCGTTTGCTGGCCATGGCGGGGGGCGGTGGTGCGCTGGGGCGTGGCGGCATGCTAACCAAGGTGCGTGCCGCGCGGCTGGCATCGCGCTCTGGCTGTGCCACGGTGATTGCCAGTGGTCGTGGTGACAACATCCTTGTGCGCCTGCGTGCGGGTGAAGTGCTGGGTACCCTGCTCCTGCCTGAGCAGGACCGTCTGGTAGCGCGTAAGCAGTGGCTGGCGGCGCATTTGCAGCATGCTGGCAGGGTTGTGCTCGATGCCGGTGCTGTTCGCGCTCTACGTGAAGGTGGCAAGAGCCTGTTGCCGGTGGGCGTGAAGAAGGTCGAGGGCAATTTCACCCGTGGTGAGGTTGTCGCTTGTGTGGATGAGCATGGCGCACAGGTTGCAGTGGGTATCATCAACTACAGTGCCGCCGAAGCAGAGCGCATTGCCGGCTTAAGCTCGGAGAAAATCGAAAAGCTGCTGGGCTATGTTGATACCGACGAGTTGATGCACCGCGATAATTTGGTAGTGCTCTGAAATTTGATGGTGCTCTGAAATTAGGTGGCGCTCTGATACATCATTAAGGCTTCTTTCAGGTTTCTTTTGCGTCGGGGTGTGCATGCAACGGTCTATCACTCCGGCGGTTCTGACAGCGCTTATCTCACTCTATCTCATCTGGGGCTCTACCTATTTCGCCATGCGTTTAGTGGTGGAGGGCATGCCACCTCTGTTATCGGCAGGCATTCGCTACACCATTGCCGGCTCTCTCATGTTTGTGTTCCTCAAGATTCGCGGTGCTGCATGGCCTTCTGCCGTGCAATGGCGCGATGCGGGCATCATTGGTGCATTGCTCTTACTGGGCGGCAACGGTGCCGTTGCATTGGCGCTCGATCAGGGCGTGAGCTCAGGTATGTCTGCGCTGGTGGTGGCGATTGCACCGCTCTTTGCGCTGATTTTTGCCTCGCTCTGGGGCCAGGCTGTCCAAGGCCGGGACTGGGTTGGTATTGCGCTCGGATTTTGCGGGGTGCTGCTGCTTAACACCGGCAGTGAGTTAGCGGCCAGCCCGATAGGGGCGGTGCTGCTGATAGCCGCCGCATTGGTCTGGGCATTTGGTTCAATGTGGGGCAAGCGTCTGCAGCAGCCTCCGGCCTTTATGGCAAGTGCAGTGCAGATGCTGGTAGGTGGGGTGGTGCTGGTGCTTGCAGGCGGTTTGCATGGCGAGACCATGACAACGATGCCATCGGCACAATCACTTTGGGCGCTGGCCTATCTGATTTTCTTTGGATCAATTCTCGGTTTTTCATCCTATGTCTATCTGCTAGCCACGGTGCGCCCAGCACTGGCGACTAGCTATGCGTATGTAAACCCTGTGGTCGCGGTAGCGATAGGGGTGTGGCTAGGAGGGGAGCAGGTTGAGACACTGGAGTTGGTGGGGATGACCATCATTCTGGCGGGGGTGGTGCTGGTGTGCTGGCCTTCGGGCAGGCAGCAGAGCGATAGCTAATGAGCTGCAGGCACTAAATCACTTCATGAGCTTATGCATATATTCATGCATAAAAAAACCGGCCATTGGCCGGTTTTTTTAAGAACGCAATAAATCAGGCAAGCGCCTTGATCTGTGCATTCAGGCGGCTCTTATGACGAGCAGCCTTGTTCTTGTGGATGATGCCCTTATCGGCCATACGGTCGATGACTGGAACAGCAGCCGTGTAAGCGGTCTGAGCAATGGTCTTGTCGCCAGCGGCAATAGCGTTCACCACTTTCTTGATGTAAGTGCGAACCATGGAGCGCAGGCTGGCGTTGTGTACGCGTGCCTTGTCGTTCTGGCGAGCACGCTTTTTGGCTTGTGCAGAGTTGGCCACGTTGGCTCTCCTGAATAAAAAGGCTGTCGAAACAGTCGAAAATCGAGTTCCGGGAAAACCCCGAAATAAGGCGCGCAATTTTGCCGATGGAGAGCCGGAAAGTCAACCGGCGAGATGTGTAGCCTGCGGGGCAGCTTGCGGGAGGCCGACGGCGATCTCGGCGACCGTCAAGTGACGCCATTCGCCGGGCGCCAGTGCCGGGTCCAGTTCGATGCCAGCAACCGCCTCACGGTGCAGGCTTTCCACATGGTTGCCAATAGCGGCAAACATACGCTTGACCTGATGGTAGCGACCCTCCTG
>DDBN01000050.1 GCA_002333145.1 Moraxellaceae bacterium UBA2031 | reverse complement strand
GGCATGCAGATGGCTGCCCGAGAAGTGGCACGAGGCATACGCTGCGTTATTGCGCTTCCGCCGGGCAACTGTCCCTCCGACATTGATTGGTCATTACTGTCAGGGCTGGACGTCCAGATTGTTGAGCACGAGGACCAGGGCCAAGAGTTTCGCCTTACCCTGATGCGAAGTCTGGCTATGGCTGGCGTGAATGTCGGATACCTCATCCCGGCATCGCGACGGAAAGAAGACTGCATCATGATCGGCATTCAGCATTCTTCCTGTGCCGGGAGGGCTGCTGCATGAACGAACATGTGAATGCACAAGGCACCACCTTCATTGAGAAGGTTGCCATACCAAAGCCAATACCCCTGCCAACACTGCCACCGGTTCCTGCGTTTGACCTGGACCTGCTTCCAACCGGATTGCGTGACTACGTCCAGGACGTCACAGACCGACAGGGCTGCCCTGTGGACTTTGTTGCTATCGGGGCATTCGTATCACTGGCTGGGGCCGTTGGCCGCCGCCGCTGTATCGCTGCCAAGCAAGAAGACGACTGGATTGTTATCCCGAATCTCTGGGGAATGATTGTCGGAAGGCCATCAAGCATGAAATCACCGGCCCTTGCTGCCGCCACCTCCTCACTTCGGGAAATGGAAAAGGATGCCAATGCGGCCCATGAACATAACCTTAAGACATTTCAACTGGATGAGCGCTTCCACAAGCTGTCAGCCAAGGATGTGGAAAACAATGCCTCCAAAATGGCAAAAGTCGACNNCTCATGGCAGACAATGAACTGGGACTGGTCCTGGTGCGCGATGAGCTGTCTGGCTGGGCTCAAAAACTCGAAAGCGAGGAATACGCGGAGGCCCGGAGCTTTTTCCTGACAGCCTATAGCGGGCGGGAAGCGTTTACGGTGGATCGCATTGGCCGTGGCACGATTCATATTCCAGCGGCCTGCCTGTCTATCATCGGGGGCATTCAACCGTCCAAAGTGTCCCGCCTCATCAAAGGTGCCATTACAGGCACCAGCGATGACGGCCTGCTACAGCGCTTTCAGCTAGTTACGTGGCCCGACGATGCAGGCTCATGGGAATGGCGTGACAGAAAGCCCCATTCAGGTGCCAAAGCCAGCTTTGACCGCATCTTTCACAACGTACATGGGCTCGACTATCTTGCCGAACCACTGCGGCAATCGGAAGCGGCGTTAGCATTGTTCCGGGAGTGGATGATTGACCATAACCGAGCGATTCGTGGTAACGGGGTACATCCGGCTGTTGAGTCGCACCTCCTCAAGATGCCCGAGGCCATTCTCGGAATTGCGTTGCTTTGCGAACTGAGCACTAACCCATGCGCCTCTCGGGTATCAGAGGACTCAATGCTCCATGCATTGGCGTGGGCGGACTATCTCCGCGGGCACGTTGCGCGCCTGTATCACACCGCCAGTAGCCCGGAACTGGAGGCGGCCCGGACCATTCTGAAAAAACATAAGGATCTTGAGAACGGATTTACCGCCCGGGATGTTTCACGCAAAGGCTGGACTGGCATTGAGTCAGCAACTACCGCCGCAGAGGCCCTTGAGCTCCTGACCGATCTGCATCATCTGTCTGCCGTGCATACGGAGTCCATGGGGCGACCAACAGACCGCTTCTTCTGGAACGATGGAGGCACTCCATCATGAGCTACTTGCAAAGACTCAAGTTATTGAAAACCCCCGCATGGGGTACTGACGAAACTGACGAAATTGCCCTTTTGTCAGTTTTGGCAGTCCCTGATAGGCCACATTCAGAAAATATTCAGCCTCTCACCGTGGCTGAAATCAAGGAACTCACTGATCTGATCACCGGCTGCGTCAACCCGGATGAAATCGAAGAACTCCTTGACCTTGCAATTCGTAACGGTGCTCCCTCACTGGAGGTTTACCGGGGAATACATTCGAACAATTCCGACAAGCAAGATACGAAACCGTATGGAGGCAAGCGCAATGAAGAAAAATGAAAAGCCAACCCAACCAACACCAGTCGATCAGCATAGCCGGAATAAAAAGAAGGTTTTGCTCAGCTCATCGTTCAGCGCAAGCGCCGTCATCCATTCATATACAAAGATTGATGACAACATCGAATTACTGTTCGAGGTCGTCAATGACAGCATTAACAGTGTCGTAAAAGGAGATATGAGTCACCCAGAATCCATGCTGATAGGTCAGGCACAAGCCTTACAGGCAATATTTACAGACCTCGCCACTAAGGCTGCCGTCCAGACACAACTGACGCACTACGAAGCTTTCCTGCGCCTTGCTTTGAAGGCGCAAGCCCAGTGCCGAAGCACCATTGAGGCTCTATCTACCCTGCGCAGCCCACCCATTGTATTTGCCAACCAGGCCAACATTTCTCATGGCCCTCAACAAGTTAACAATGGCTCAGCAGCACCCACTGCAGCAAGACCCGTCACTCCTCAAGCGCGGAAAGAAAACAAAGCGATGCCAAACGAACTATTGGAGAGCAAAAATGGCGAACGGCTGGACACCCGAAAGAAGAGCAAAACAGGCAGATTTAATCAGGAGATGGCGCCCATGGGAGAAATCCACGGGACCAGTAACAGAGGAAGGAAAAAAACGGTCGTCCGTGAATAGTGAAAAGGGAAGATACCGGCAAAAATGGCGACAAGTTTCCAAAAGACTGAATCAGCACTTACGACTGCAGCGTGAAGAACTTAATAGGATTGTTAAAAAACCTTGATCTATCCTGGAGTTCAGGCTGCGGCTGAAGGCCGTCAGCCTTGAACGACTTTCCATGTCTCACAGTTAATGCCCGACTCATCCTTGCATTGTACTGAAACCATGCTCAACCTCAAGGTTGGCCCGCGTGAGCCACTGCTCGAACTTTTCGGCGTCTGCCTGAAGGTGGAAAACAACGAGAGCAGTATCCTCAATAAAGCGGACAACACTTGCCGGAGGACTTGGTACGTAGTTCACTTTCTGAAACCAATCATCTCCCATGATGCACGGCATGGAGAAGTTCCCTGAATCTTGGTTGAAATCAAGCTGTCTCGCGGCAAGCCGCACGCCATAGATGGCATCTTCAATGCAGCAAATCACTACATTCATCTGCTATTCCCTCTCCTGCTCCAACCTGCCCTTCTCAGCATAAGCATCGGCGAGAGCATTGTGATGCTGGTTTGTGACCAGCATCTTAACGTTGAGCATCCAATTCAGAGTCGTCCAACTGGCTCCTGGGAGTAGTGGATACGGAAGGTATTGGCTGCATCGGCTTTGGAGGTTTCGGCAGGTACTCCGGTGGAGGCGAATAGGTCGAGAGCACCTTGCTCCGTACTGGCAGCAGCACCACGTTTGGACTCAACCAGTAAAGTGCCGGCTTCTCGCTCATTCTCTGATTCTAGGCTACTTCCGCCGGGGCCAGCACTTCAATTTCCAATACGGGACAATGGCTGCGGAATTTCATCCCACTTGCACACTCAGTTGCATTCGACTTGATCACCGAATTGCTTTGGATGTGATCACCCAATTGCACGGCACTTGCGCACCCCGGCCCTTTGCCAGAATGCGCAAGCCGACTCAGGACTTTTTACCCTTCAACTTCCGCATGGACTCACCCTGCAACTTGATGTGATGAGCCCGATGCACTATCCGATCCAGGATGGCGTCGGCTACCGTGGGGTCCCCAAACTGTGGATACCAGTTGTCTGTTGGGAACTGGCTCGTAAGCAACAGGGAGCCGTGGTTGGCCTGGAGATCCACGATTTCAAGCAAGGTTGGCCCTAGTGCGGGGTCGATGCCGCCCAATCCCAAGTCATCAATAACAAGAAGTTCCTTGCGGATAAGCTGTCTGCGCAGCCGAGGCAAAGACCTATCTGCCTGGGCCATTGCCAGACTCTCAAAGAGTTGGGTTGAGGTGGTGTAGAACACAGCCTTTCCAAGTCGACAGGCCTGAACAGCAAATGCACAAGCCAACCAACTTTTCCCCGTCCCGGTTGCCCCGGTTATGATCAGGTTTTGCCGGCGATCAATCCAACCGCAATCTGCCAGCGACATGACAAGGCCTTGCTCCAACTTGCGGGCTGGAAGATAGTTGATCTCTTCCAGTGACGCCTGAGCGTAGCGCAGCTTCGCCGCTTTGAGGTGCCGTTCGATCCGGTGCGTGTTGCGGGCACTGTATTCGGCATCTAACAACATACCTAATCGTTCTTCAAAGCTCAGCCTTTGCATATCCGTCTGCTGCAACTGGAGTTCCAGTGCACGCACCATGCCTGTGAGGCCCAACTCGTGCAACCGATTATGGGTAATAGGATTCATCATATGGCTTCTCCTGAAGTCGAAAAATAGTCAGCTCCCCGCAAATTGGTATGCAGGGTAGTTTGGGGCTTGGCCAAGGGTTTTCCACGACGATCCGCTTCATGGCGGACAATGGACTGGAGCCGGTTCAGCGGCAGCGCGTTAATCGTGAGGGCATAGGCACAAGCAGACTCCAGACGTTCCATGCTGGGCAGCTCCCGTGACCAGCGACGAAGCTTCTGGATTGTTTTCAGGCCATTGGCAAACTGTGCTCGCTCTGCCAGATTGCGCTGTGCGTATTCGTAGGTATTCGGGCCTATTGATTGTGCCCAGGCCAGCAGGGCATCGACACTGCTTTCGTGCTGATGCCTGTGATGTGGCGGCATGTGCTCCGGCAGAATTGTTTTTTCTCCGGGGCGGTAGCTGCGAACATGATTGGCGATACGTTCCCGCTGGAAGAACACCACCAGCACGGCGCCTGTCAGTCGCAGATCAACCAACTGGTGCGCGTACTGGTAGGGCACGGAGTAATAGTGCTGCTCCCACTCCACTAAGTAGTCGCTCCCTACTCGAACATCATAGACACGGTCGCCAGTTGCAAACTCCGCTACTGGCAAGGGCTGCAGGGCGGGAGCATCAATTTCTTGGAACCTCTCCCATCGGCTTCTGGGGAACTTCTTGGTTTTCTTGTTATTGATCTCGGTCAGCAGCGGTGCAATGGCCTCATTCAGCTCTGACACTGAGAAGAAAACCCGGTTGCGGAGCCGTGCCAGTATCCCTCGCTGCACAATTTGAACGGAGACCTCAGCCAAGCCTTTATCCCTTGGCTTGCGTGGCCGTGCCGGCAGCACGACAAAACCATAGTGCTCTGCCAGCTCGGCATAAGCCTGATTCATGACGATATGCTGTCGGCCGTGCTTCAGGATGGCGGACTTGAGGTTGTCAGGAGTGACTTGGCGGGGTACACCGCCATAAAATTCAAAGCCCTTGCTATGACAGGCCAGCCAGTCAGGTACTTTTTGGCTGGGCACCGCCCAGGCAAAGATAAGCCCGCTGCCACCCAGTACTGCCACAAAGATTTGAGCCCGACGCACCTCACCGGTGTCGGGATCAGTGATTGGCATTGTCCGTCCACAAAAATCTACCAGCATGATGTCGCCAGCCCGGTAAATGTGACGCATACACAGCCGTTGAGTCTTCTGCCACTCCCGGTACAGCCGGGTCATCTGGGGATAGGACACGCCCCCTGGCTGGCTTTCCCGAAACTCCTGCCACAGTAGTTCCAGGGTCACGTCCCGCTTGCGCAGTTCTGTGTCGATATAGAGCCAGTCAGGCGTGCCTTTACGTTTTGAGACCGAGGTAGGCACGGTACCCAGTGCTTGCCGGAATGCCTCATCGTCCAGTACTCCCAATGTCTCCCAATGTAATCCGGCCTTTACGAGCCGCTCCCTGATGGCCCGGACGGTGTTGGGACTGACTTTGAAAGTGCGGCCAATCTTCCGATTACTCATGTCTGACCCGCAAAGCGTGCGGGCAATATGGCGTTGCAGGTGTACGGGTATTTTCATAAACCTTCCTTTTTAAGGCGAGCGATACCCTGCAAGGCAGTCGCTCGCTCGTCGGTTCAGCAAGACAAAAGGGGGCCCTGGCTTGACGCCAGTTAAGGAGGCAAAGACAATGAAACAGTCAGGTGTCTCACTCCAGACTGTTTTACTTGCAAAAGGCCCGGGTCATCACCCCGGGCCTTTTTGCTTCCATGGCCGTGATTTCAGTGCAGCAGTATCACTAAGTCATGGCGTGCCTCCTGTTCGTATCATCATCCGCTACCCCAGACTCTTCGGGTGCAGGCAGGCCCACCGCTCCATCAGTACTGGCTTTCAGCCGGGCCAGCCACTGCGCCACTTCACGGGTCAACGCAAACCTCCCCCGGCGATGGGGAATCGAAAACACCTGAACGGGTAAGGCCTCACGGCTTGCGGCTTGCCGGAACGCGGCCGCAGATGGCAGGCCTAGCGCCCGGTAAAGAGCCGTACCGCCCAGCAAAGGGCCGTACTGGCGCTCCATGTCGGCGACGAGCTGGGATGTAGATAGGGATGTATGTGACATAGCCGTGTACTCACGGGAGGTTTGCGCTTGTCACGGATTGTTGTGTGACCGGGACTTGATCAGCAAGACGGCGTAATATTCGGGAATTTCACGCCTCTACACTTTTTCATGCCAACAACACCCCAGTTGCCCACCAAACGAGGGCGCCCCAAGAAGTCTCCCGTCGACTCGCTACGTGTGCGCGTCTGGTTCGAGGCAGTTCGCCTGGTTTCCGGATTGCCCAGCGCCTATGCAATTGAGAAAACACTGCACCCGGAGTCTTTTCACCGGGAAGCGGGCTGGGTATCGCGCCCACAGCGCTGGGATCGGTACGAAACGGGCAATATGGTGCCCAAGTCGGAACTGGTTGCTTACGCGGAGTCGGTTTACCCTGGCACGGCTGACTGGCTCTACCACCCGCTCTGGAAAGCGCTGCTCCCGCATGCCCGGACGCAGGATGGACTCAATGCAGAACTGCGAACGCTGGGAGAGGAGGTCTGTGCCTTGCTTTTTCGGTCACCACTGCAGCCTGGGCGGCCCGACAGGCTTCCCTTTACTGAAGAGACTGCGGGCATGCTGTCGCACCTTGGGTCACTAGAGGCATTAGCGGCGGCGGTTTTGTTAGTGCATGAGTCGGCTGCCATCGCATCTGAACCATTACGGGTTCTTGCACTGCACGCCTACAGAGCCATGCAGCCCGCGATTGCAGACTATCCACCGCTACGTCGGATGTACCCCGATCTCTTTTCTTACATTGATGTGCAATATCCCGAGTGGGTGTTCCCGTCAGCTAACCATCGGCTACGAACAGTCGTGTTCTGGGAAGGCTATCGGGATAGCTGCTGGCCGGAGGACGACGCTCGGAAATCACGGGAGCTTTGCGAGGCACAAGATGCCAAAAAGAAGCCCACAGCAGAGCAGCAGGCCTGGCAAGAGCACTTTCAAAAGCTGCGGGCTCGTTCTGCTGAAGATTCATGAATCAGGCTTTATTAGACATCCTGGATGCCAGTTCTGCAGAGCTACCGACAACGTGCCCTAGCTCTCCGCTGACTGCCAGCCCATGACAATGACAACCATCCCCAACAAGGTAATCACTGCACCCAGGATATCCGTGCGTGTCAGTGGCACCCCATCGACGACATGCAGCCAGACCAGCGCAGTCGCCACGTAAACGCCGCCGTAGGCAGCATAGATGCGGCCGCTGGCCGCGGGATGCAGCGTCAGCAGCCAGGCGAACAGCATCAGACTGACAGCCGCTGGCAACAGCACCCAGCCAGGAGCCCCTTTCTTTAACCACAACCACGGCAGGTAACAGCCAATGATCTCGGCCAGCGCGGTGACCACAAACAACGCCAGCGTTTTCGCGACCAGCATGACCCTCTCCCTTAATTAGTGTGTCTTCAGCAGTTCGCGTAAATCCGCCGGTATGGGCATGGGCCTTTGGACATCGCGCTGCCCCAGGATATGGGCCCGTTCCAGATGGGCAAACGCGCTGTCTATCTCGCCGGTCCGGAAGTAGCGCTTGGCTTGCTGCATTTCAGTGGCGAAGGTGGCCTTCAGTTGCGGGCTCATACGCTGACTCCCCGGGACAATTTCCGGGTATCAGGGCGCATCGCCGGCCTCCTGATGCTTCATGCCATTCCCCGAACGCAGCAACCTCAGACCATTGAACACCACGATCAGGCTCGCTCCCACATCGGCAAACACCGCCATCCAGAGCGTGGCCATGCCGGCCAGGGCCAATCCGAAGAACACCGCCTTGATGCCGAGCGCCACAGTGATGTTCTGCCAGAGCACGCGAGATGCCTGGCGGCTGAGCGAAATGAACGCCGGCAGCTTGCGCAGGTCATCTTTCATCAACGCCACATCGGCCGTCTCCAGCGCGGTATCGGTGCCTGCCGCCCCCATGGCAAAGCCGATGAACGATTTGGCCAGGGCCGGCGCATCATTGACGCCATCCCCCACCATGCCCACGACCTCACCAGCGGCCTGCAGTTCAGACACGACTTTCAGCTTGTCCTCGGGGAGCAGGTTGCCGCGGGCGTCCGTAATGCCGACCTGTGCCGCGATCGTGCTGGCCGTCTGCTGGTTGTCTCCGCTCAGCATCAAGGTCCTGATGCCCATGGCATTCAGCTCCCGGATCGCCTGCACACTGGATTCCCGAATGGCATCTGCCACGGCCAGCACCGCCAGCGGCTCGGTCGTGGTCGCCAGCACGACCGCCGTCTTGCCTTCAGCCTCCAGGCGGAACAGCCGCTCCTCGACCGCCGGACTGCAGACCACGAGTTCCTCGATCAGGCGGTGATTGCCGAGGTAATAGCGCTGGCCGTCAATGACGCCGGTGACGCCCCGTCCCGTCAGGGACTCGAACTCCGTTACCACCAGGGGCGATACGCCCTGCCCTGTCGCGTGGGTGACAATCGCGGCCGCCACCGGATGTGTCGAATGCGCATCGAGGCTCATCGCCAGTTGCAGGAGCTCGGGCACGGAGCGGTGATTCAAGGGCAGCACATCCGTGACGACGGGCCGGCCCTCGGTCAGGGTGCCGGTCTTGTCGAGCGCCACCAGCGTCAGCTTGTGCCCTCCCTCCAGGTACACCCCGCCCTTGACGAGAATGCCGTGACGCGCCGCCGCCGCGAGGGCGCTGACCACGGTCACCGGCGTGGAGATCACCAGGGCGCAGGGACAGGCAATCACCAGCAACACCAGACCGCGATACAGCCAGGTCTCAAAGGGAAGCCCCATCAACACCGTCGGCACGAGCACAACGAACAACGCCATGAGCACTACGGCAGGGGTGTAGTAACGGGCGAACTCGTCCACAAAGCGCTGGGTGGGCGCCCGCTGTGCCTGTGCCTCCTGCACCGTCTCGATGATCTTCGCCAGCGTGGTATGCGAGTAGTCCGCGCTGACCTTCACCTCAATGACGCCATGCTCGTTGATCGTGCCGGCAAACACGGCATCCCCGATCTGCTTTTCCACCGGCAGGCTTTCGCCCGTGATGGGTGCCTGGTTTACCGTACTGCGACCGGCCACCACCTCGCCATCCAGCGGCACGCGCTCGCCCGGCAGCACCTGCACGATCTGGCCGGGCGACACGGTGCGCGCCTCCACCTCCTGCCACTGACCCTCCGCCGTGCGCAGGCGGGCCGTCTCCGGCGCCATGGCCATCAGCTTCTGGATGGCGCCGCGTGCGCGCTCCAGCGAGTAGGACTCGATCAGCTCGGCGATGGCAAAGAGCACCGTCACCATCGCGGCTTCCGGCCACTGGCCGATCAGCATGGCCCCGGCCACGGCAATGGACATCAGGAAGTTGATGTTGAGCGTAAAGGTCTTGAGCGCGATCCAGCCCTTGCGCAGGGTATCCACACCACCCAAGGCAATGGCCAGCAAGGCCAGCGTCACCACGGGCCACGAGGTCTCCGCCATGCCGGCGAACACCAGTCCTTCGGCCAGCACGGCCATGATCCCCGCGCCACCGACTCGCCACCAGAGCCCCCGAGAGCTCTCCGGAGACTGCAGGTCCACATTCACCAGCCCGCCCTCGGTGGTAACCGGCTCCGCCTGCATGCCGATTTCCCCTAATGCCGCCTGCAGGGCCGAGACCGACAGCGTGGTCGTCACCGTGAGCTTGCGCTCCATGAGGTTGAACTGCAGCGCGTCTATGCCGCGTTTTCCCTCCAACTGCTTGCGGATCAGCTTTTCTTCCGTGGGGCAGTCCATGTTGCTGATGGTGAATGCCAAGCGGGTTCCGTTCTGGGCGGCGGACGGCGTCGCCCCAGGCGCTTCCTGCTCGCGGCAAGCGCCGCAGTTCTGCTCATCGGCCATCGCGACGGTCTCCTTGCAATTTGTCAGTGTATTCTTCCGGGGCTGCAAAGCGGCGGTACAACGCCGGCAGCACCAGCAGCGTCAGGAACGTACTGGTAATTATCCCGCCAATGACCACGGTGGCCAGCGGCTTCTGCACTTCCGACCCGGTGCCCATCGCCAGCGCCATGGGCACGAAGCCCAGTGCCGCCACCAGCGCGGTCATCAGTACCGGTCGCAGGCGCGACAGTGATCCCTCGGTAATGGCCTGCTCCAGGGGCAGGCCGTTATCGCGCAGCTGGTTGATGCGGCTCACCATCACCAGGCCGTTCAGCACCGCCACGCCCGAGAGCGCGATAAAGCCCACGGCCGCCGTGATGGAGAACGGCATGCCGCGCAGCCACAGGGCGATGATGCCGCCGGTAAGGCCGAGCGGCACCGCACTGAACACGATCCACGCCTGCCGGGCCGAGCCCAGCGCCGAGAAGAGCAGCAGGAAGATCAGCGCGAAGCAGGCCGGCACCACCAGCAGCAGCCGCTGCTTGGCCTGTTGCAGGTTTTCGTATTGCCCTCCCCAGGTCAGCCAGTAGCCGGCCGGCAGCTTCACCTGGGTGGTGATTTGTTGCTGCGCCTCTTCCACAAACGAGCCCAGGTCACGACCCCGCACATTGGCCTGCACGACCACGCGCCGCTTGCCGTCTTCACGGCTGATCTGGTTCAGACCTTCCTTGATGTCGAGTTGGGCCACGGCCCCGAGCGTGACAAAGCCCTTTTCGCCCGGCAGCAGGATGGGCAGCGCGCGCAGGCTGTCCAGATCCGTGCGCAACTCTTCCGGCAGCCGCACCACGACGCTGAAGCGACGATCCCCTTCGAAGATCTCGCCGGCTTCCTGACCACCGATCGCGGCGGCAACCGTCTCCTGGGCCGTGGCCATGGGAATACCGTAGCGAGACAGGGCCTCGCGGTCGATTACCACATCCAGCAGCGCCTGGCCCTCCACCTGCTCGACCTTCACCTCGCTGGCGCCATCGATGCCGCGCAATGCCGACGCGATCTGGTTGGCCGTCGTCTGCAGCGTACCGAAGTCATCACCAAAGAGCTTGATGGCCACATCGCCGCGCACGCCCGAGAGCAGCTCGTTGAAACGCATCTGGATGGGCTGGGTGAACTCGTAGTTGTTGCCGGGCACCAGGGAAGCCTGCGTCTGTATCTTCTCGATCAGTGCCGACTTTGGCAGATCAGGGTCGGGCCATTCCTCACGCGGCTTGAAGATGATGAAGGTATCCGACACGTTTGGCGGCATCGGGTCCGCCGCCATTTCCGCCGTACCGGTCTTGCCAAACACGAAGGACACCTCCGGCAATTGGCTCACGGCCTGCTCGACCCGTTTCTGCATTTCCGTGGACTGCTTGATGCCGGTGCTGGGAATACGCATGGCATGCATGGCGATGTCCTTTTCATCCAGCGTGGGAATGAACTCCTGCCCGAGGCGGGTGAAAATCAACAGGCTGAGCAGGAAAAATCCCACGGCACCGCCGATAACCGCCCCCTGTCTAGTCAGCGCCTTGCGCAACAGCGGCGCGTAGATCTCGCGGCTTTTGCGGATGATCCTGCTTTCATGCTCGACGACCGAACCCTTGAAGAAGATGCCCACCAACGCCGGCACCAGCGTGAGCGACAGCACAAAGGCCGCCACCAGCGCCATGATCACGGTTGCCGCCATGGGATGGAACATTTTGCCTTCCACGCCCTCCAGGGCGAGGATGGGCAGATACACAGTAATGATGATGGCCTGGCCAAAGACCGAGGGCTGCACCATTTCCCGGCTGGCATGCAGAACCTCTGAGAGACGCTCGCCCAGTTCCAGCGGCCGGCCCAGGTGCTGCTGGCGAAGGGCCAGACGGCTGAGGCAGTTTTCCACGATGATGACCGCGCCATCCACGATGAGGCCGAAATCCAGTGCGCCCAGACTCATCAGATTGCCACTGATACCGGCCTTGACCATGCCGGTGCTCATCAATAGCACCGTGAGCGGAATCACCGCTGCCGTGATCAACGCGGCACGGATGTTCCCCAGCAGAACGAAGAGCACGATCACGACCAGCACCGCGCCTTCACTGAGGTTCTTCACGACCGTGGCGACGGTGGCGTTGACCAGCTTGCTGCGGTTAAGCACTGTCTGCGCCTCGATGCCGGGGGGCAGGCTACGTCGTACTTCTTCCATTTTTTCATCGACGCCAATGGCGACCGTGCGCGAGTTCTCGCCGATGCGCATGAGCGCCGTACCGACGACAACCTCATGGCCATTCTCGGTGGCAGAGCCTGTGCGCAACTCTTCCCCTATATCGACCTGCGCAATATCGCGCACATAGACGGGGGTGCCGTTACGGGTGACCACGACGGCCGACGCAATATCCTGCACGGACTTCAGGCGCCCATCGGCACGTACGAGATACGCCTCGCCCCGCTGTTCGATAAAGCCCGCGCCCCGGCTCTGGTTAGCTCGCTCCAGGGCTTCGGCCAGGTCATTGATGCCGAGGCCATAGGCACGCAGCTTCAGGGGATCGGGCTGCACGTGGTACTGCTTCTCGAAGCCCCCGATGGCATCGACGCCGGCTACGCCCGGCAGGCCCTTGATCTGGGGCCGGATGATCCAGTCCTGCACCGTGCGCAGATACGCCAACTGGGCCACTTCCGTGCGCAATAGCTCGCCTTCCGGCGTGAGATAGCTACCATCGGATTGCCAGCCCGGCTCGCCGTCCTGGATCGTCGCGCCCTTGCCTCCTGGATGGGAAAAGCGCACGGCCCACATATAGACCTCGCCCAGCCCCGTCGAGATCGCGCCCATGCGCGGAGCGGCACCCGTCGGCAAGGTTTCTTTCACCTCACTCAAGCGCTCGGTGACCTGGTTGCGGGCGAAGTAGATGTCCACATCGTCCCGGAAAATAACGGTCACTTGAGAGAAACCATTGCGGGTCAGCGAGCGGGTGGATTCCAGTCCCGGTACGCCGGCCAGCGCACTCTCGATGGGAAACGTGACCTGCTTTTCCATGTCCTCGGGCGAGAGGCCGGGCAGCTCGGTGTTGATCTGCACCTGGTTGTTGGTGATATCCGGCACCGCATCGATAGGCAGCTGCTGCAGGGAATAAATGCCCCAGGCCGCGGCCAGCGCCACCAGCATGACGACGAGATAGCGGTGTTTGAGGGAAAACCCGAGAAGGCGCTCAAGCATGATGCACCTCCGCGCTAGTAATACGGCACTCAGTGTTCATGTTCGGCCTCGCCCTTCTGAAGCTCGGCCTTGAGCACAAA
>DDBN01000126.1:8454-12780 GCA_002333145.1 Moraxellaceae bacterium UBA2031 | reverse complement strand
CCTCTCTCCAACAGTGGTGCGTTAGTTGCCGATGTCGGCACCAACAAAACCCTTTCCTGGGGGCGCTTCTATGGTGGCAATATTTATGTTGATAGCGCCTCAACGCCCACGTTACTTGGCTCCACAGAAAGTGCGCACTACGTCATTGGCCAAGAAACCCCTAGCGGCATTATTGATAGCCTCCTCTACTACGGCGGAGGGATAGCCACCTACAATCTGGGAGGGCATACCACACCTACTTCCTTCAGTACCTCTGGTACTCTTACCAGTGGGCAACTAGCGGTGAACTTTGATACCGCAGAGATTGGCGTGGACATGGTTGTGACCATGCCAACAATTACTTACAGCGTTTCCGATACGTTAAGCTTTTCTCAATCTCAATTTAGTGGCTCTGCTCTCAACACAACGTTAACGGCCGGCACGGGATGCTTCAGTGGCTGCAGCACTAACATTAATGGCTTCTTCTCGGGTCAGCAGGCACAGCAAATTGGCCTGACCTACACGATCACCGATATTACTACCATCGATGGTGCTGCTACCTTCGTGCGACAGCCCTAAGCGGCATGGAGGCAAGCTGGCTGGAGGCCATCTCCCTTATCCAACAGGGAGATGCTCAGGGCGCTCGTGATCGGTTGCTGCAGCAACCTGTGACACACGCCGAGCAAAATTTCTTGCTTGGTGTGTGTGCACATGGCCTACAGAATATTCCTGAGGCTATCACGCACTTCTCCCTAGCCCTACAACGCGACCCCGTTCACGCCCGGGCTGCGGCTGCTCTGGGGTCGCTTCTTGCCGGAACAGGTCGGCGAGCCGAAGCAGAAGCCGTATTCCGGCAAAGCCTGCTTCATGCTGACGATGCGCAAGTCCACTTCAACCTTGCAGTAGTCCTAGAAGATGTTGGCCGGCTTGATGAGGCGCTTAGCGAATACAACCAGCTTGTATCACGGCATCCGGAAGACTATGCGCCTCGTCATAATCGGGCCGGGCTTTATGCGCGTCGTTTACAACTGAGCGACGCGGCCAACGACTATCGTGAACTAATCAAACGCCACCCTCTGCAGACTATGCCTTGGCAGAATCTTGCCGACATAGAAATCAGTCAAGGCCATTACGAGGCCGCACTGACTCTCCTTACCGAGGTTGTTAAACGCGAGCCCCGTAACACCAAAGCCGTTATGAGCGCAGCCATTGCCGCCGCTGCGGACGGCCAGTTTGCCGCTAGCACGCAGTTCTTCCAGCGCCTACAACAGCAAGATCCCGCACAGTGGCAAAGCGCCCTGCAGCGCATCAATAGCAGAGGTGGCACAGCACCGCTCCCCGAACCAGAGCTAATCTTTCTGGTGCGGCAGTTGGAGCACTTGGCGGCCTGCGATTGGTCACACTGGGCGCTATGCGTTGATACGTTTAAACGCTTCTGCCATCACCCCGGCCAAGGCGAGCGAGTCAGTCTTGCTTTTCGTGGCGTTGCACTGCCTCTTACCGCATCCGACCAACGTGCCTTATGCACCGCTATTGCCGAGCAGTTTGCCGTCCATTCCTCTTGTGCGCCGGCAGCAAGTGCTGTCCCGACTCGTTTGCGCGTGGGCTATTTGGGCTCTCGGTTTGGTCACCACGCTACTGGTTTGCTGCTACAAAACTTTATGGCAGCACATGATCCCGCGGCCGTCGAAGTTTTTCTGCTCGATACCGCCAGCGACGATGGCAGTGCTGCATCCCAGCGCCTTCGTCAAACACCGAGACTGCAAACAATCTCCTTGAAAGAACTGGACGATGCCACAGCAGCCGAACGGATCTCAGCACTGAAACTGGACATTCTCGTTGACCTAAACGGCTATAACGACGATCCCCGTCCAGGCATTTTGGCTCGACACCCTGCAGCCATTCAGGTTGCTTGGCTAGCAGCCCCCTATAGCACAGGGGCACCATGGATGGATTACATTATCAGTGATCCACATGTCAGGCCCGGCGAGGGCTGGTGCAGTGAAGCTGAAGCCTTGCTGCCGGAATGCTACTTCGTGTTTAGTCACGGCAACCCACCCATACCGCCCCCCTCGCGGGAAACGTTGGGACTGCCGGAAAACCGCCTTGTCTTTGCCTGTCTGAACAGCGCATTTCGTATTGGCCCAGACACATTTGACGTGTGGATGAATATCCTGCGGCAAACCCCAGAGAGCGTACTGTGGCTACTGGCCGATAGCAGTGCCATGGTGCTTAACCTTAAGCGCGAAGCAGAGTGGCGTGGTATCGATCCAAGGCGCCTGCTGTTTGCGACTCGTACAACACCAGAGGCCCATTTAGCACGACTGGCAGCGGCAGACCTTTATCTGGATTCGCGTCATTGCAACGGTCATACCTCTTCTGCCGAAGCACTATGGGCTGGCCTACCCGTGCTTACCTGCCCAGGACCGACCTTTGCAAGCCGTGTTGCCAGTAGCTTGGTACACAGCTGCCAGCTGCCTGAGCTGGTCATGCCTGACTGGGCAGCATATGAACGTGAGGCCGTTGCGCTATATCATGATCGTCCTCGCCTACAGCTCTTGCGTGAGCGCCTATCACATTCACGCTTTAACGCCGCACCATTTGATACAGCGAGCAAGGCTCGTCATCTGGAAAAAGCATTTAGGCATATGCGTGAGCGATTTGCAGCTGGCCTACCTCCTGCCCCGTTTGCTGTTGCCGATCTGACATAAAAAACCGGCATCAAGCCGGTTCTTTATTCCATGTTACTTTTTCTTCAATATTTTATGGCTCATGCAACAGGCACCGTGGCTGCAAAAGACGCGCGCTGAGCCAGCACCTCTGCCAGTCGCGCCAACGCTGGAAAACGCTCGCGCCATTGCAAGTCAGAAAAACGAAAATCGAGATACCCCAAAGCACTGCCCACCGCAATATCGGCCAGTGAATATGTGCCGTTTACGCAATACGCATGCAAACCCAGATCATCATTCATGGCCTGCAGTCCCCGCTCAATCTTGTCCAGCTGACGATCAATCCACTCCTGACTTTGCTGCGCAGATGAACGCTTTCGCTCTAGGAAAATTGTTGCGGCCGCGTCACTAATTCCATCAGCAAGCGCCTCCCACCGTTTCACGGCAATGAGCTGTGCCTCATCCACTGGGATTATCATGGGCCAGGGCTTAAGCTGCTCCAGATATTCAACAATCACCCGCGAATCAAACAGTGTACTGCCGTCATCCCGCAGCAATACTGGCACTTTACCGAGTGGATTGAACTGCGGCACCGTGGTATCCGCACTCCAGGGAATATCCACAACTATCTCGCACGCAATATTTTTTTCAGCGAGAACAATGCGTACTTTGCGTGCAAATGGGCTCGTCAGCGAGGTTACCAGCTTCAAGAGTCTTCTCCTTCCTTGATGTCGACCAATGTATCAACCCTTTCGTCATGCCCTGCGCCAGCATCCAAATCTAACTTTTCCAGCGGCAATGATTTCTTGGCTTTTGCTCCTAGCTTTTTCAAGCTATCGATACGGCCCACCAATCCACCGTGCCCGCTCATGCTGGATATCGTCTTTCGATACTGTTCTTGGCTCTTATCCAAAGACTTTCCTAGCGCATCGAGATGCTCTAGCAGCGTGGCAAACTTATCATGCAAAGAGCCGGCTTCTTTGGCAATTTGTTCAGCATTCCTATTCTGCCGCTCATATCGCCAGATGCTTTCTACCGTGCGCAAGGTGGCCAGCAATGTTGTAGGGCTGACAATAATGATCTTCTTATCAAAGGCTTCGCGGAACAAGGCTGAATCATGCTCTACCGCCAGCATAAAAGCAGCCTCTACCGGCATAAACAAAAACACAAAATCTAAAGTTCGCAGCCCTGGCAGATCTTCGTAACGTTTTTCACTCAACAAACGAATGTGGTTACGCAGAGCACTCGTGTGCGCCTTTAGCGCACGATCACGCTCGGCTTCATCTTCGCTAGAGCAGTATTTTTCATAATCCACCAGTGACACTTTAGCATCGATAACAATGTCACGATTCTCTGGCAATCGAACAATGACATCTGGCAAGCGACGCTGACCTTCTTCATCGGTCACACTAAACTGAGTGACATACTCATGGCCTTCGCGCAAACCAGACTCTTCCAGTACACGCGAGAGAATTACTTCACCCCAGTTACCCTGGAGTTTCTTATCGCCTTTTAGGGCTTTAGTCAGATTATTGGCATCATCACTGATCTGCTTGTTCAGGCCTTCAAGGCGCGTTAATTGTTCTTTCAGTGCAAAGCGCTCACGCGATTCATTGCCATACGTAGTTTCGACCTTCTCACGAAAATCTTTGAGCTGCTCACGTAGCGGGGAAAGTAG
>DDBN01000126.1:0-8428 GCA_002333145.1 Moraxellaceae bacterium UBA2031 | reverse complement strand
GATTGTTGCTGGCGGATGGCTGCGTGTTGCTCCTGCTCCTGCTGTGCGCTTAAGCGAGCCTGTGCCGCAGCCAACTCGGCCGGCAAGGTCTTGAGGACGGTCAGATCACGCAGCTCCTGCTCTAATTGCTGCTGCCGCGCTTGATCGCGAGCGGCCTCTACAGCCCGAGACTGCGCATCCGCCTGTAACTGCTGTTGCGCCCTCAGCAAGGCTGCAATGCGCGTCTGCCTTACCAAAAAAACAACGAGCGCCCCAATAAAGGCCCCCAACAATGCCGCTAGCAGCAGCCCAGAATATGAGTTCATTAAACGTCCTGTGAATCCGGCAAAGACAGTCCAGCGGGCGGAAGCGTAAGCCCCTCAGGAGGGAGGTACAAGCCGACCGGAAGGTCGATCTCCACTGCTAGCGGGCGATGATCAGAGAGACGCTCCTCCAGTACCTGCACCGAATGCACATGCAGGCGATCACTGACCAGAATGTGATCAATCTGCTTTTGTGGTTTCCAGCTTGGGTAGGTGTGCAGCTCTTCTTCCAGCCACTGCCAGCGGCGATCGCCAATGGGCGAACGGCGCAATTCTTCATGCGTGCAGTTGAGGTCGCCCATCAACACCACATGCGGTGCGTCCTTGATAACGCTATGAATGTACGCAAATTGGTTAAGTCTGGCCTTAATGCTTAAGGCCAGATGCACATTCAGCACCATTAGACTGTTATCACCCTCGCCAAAACGGCTAACGATGATGCCGCGGCCTTTAAGGCCGGGGAGTGCATGGGCTTCCGCCGCCTGCGGTGACTGTCGGCTGAGTAGGCCGTTGCTGAATTGGCCAAGATGCCCCAGATCACGGTTAATCTGCTGGAACCACCAAGGAAAGTTTGCACGCTCGGCAAGGTGTGCCAGCTGATGGGTATAACCGCTGCGCAGACTGCCACCGTCTACTTCCTGTAGCGCGACTACATCATAGCGGCCAATGAGCTCGGCAATGCGCGCCAGCTGCTCGCCTTGACGCCGATACGGCAACACATTGCGCAGACTGCGCGTAATGTAATGATGCGCGGCATCCATGCCCATGCCTGCCTGCATGTTGAAACTGAGCAGCCGCAAGCGTTGCCGATTCCACAGTAGGGGCTCGGTCACGATAGTGGGTGCAACGTGCAGCGGCCGGTTAGGCAGCAGGCGGGTAATACGCGAGATCATGCAGGCTGACCCAAAGGGAGCATCATTCTTTCATCCTAACCGGACGGGGCGGCAACGTCATGAATGCTGATCAAAAAAAACGGCCGCAGAGCGGCCGTTTTTAAAGAAGAATAAAGGAGCTTACTTCTTTTTAGCCAAAAGCAGGCGTTCTTTGGCGATCAACTCATTGATGACCTTGGTTACCTTAGCATCAGAACCCTTGATCAGGTACTTGCCGTTCACAATCACGGCCGGCACACCATCCAAAGCGTAGTGCTGCGCCAAGGCCTTGCTCTGAGCAACCTTGCCAGACACGGCAAATGAGTTGTAGAGACTGTTAAAGTTGGCTGAATTGGCACCAAAACCACTGTAGAAGCGCACTAGCGACTCTTTATCAAACAAGCGCTGTTGCCCGACATTGATGGCCTGAAAAAGTGGGCCATGCGTCTTTTCCATAATACCCAGCGTCTCGGCCGTGTAAAAAGCACGTGCATTTTGCTCCCACACTGGATTCATGGCTGCTGGTGTGCGCACGAAGTTCACATCGGCAGGCTTGGTCTTGAGCCACGTCGCCATGTACGGCTCTAGGTGGTAGCAATGCGGGCAGCCATACCAGAAAAACTCGCGCACTTCGATCATGCCAGGCTTGTCGATACGGCCGGGCTTGCTCAGTACCTGATAATCAGCTGCCTGGGCCGTAAAGGCGACCACGCCTAAAGTGATAACGGCAAGAAAACGCTTGAGCATGGAAAACTCCTGAATCCGCAAAACGGCATGTATATGCCGGAACTATATTGGTGCTGAGGATAACCAAGCCGGGCAGATGCCGGAAGTCATGCGTGTGGCGTTTTTGTTCGGCTCATGTGCAGCGGCGATACACGGGCCTGCTTCCCGCCAGACGGCGTCAACGCTTCTCAGAGTCAGGCCAACCCATAAAAAAAAGGCGACTTACGTCGCCTTTTTACCTAACCGCTGATCAATACAGACCAGAGATATAGCTGGATACGGCTTCGATCTCGGCATCAGACATACGGGCTGCAATCATCTGCATAGGACCCTGCTCGCCAGCCTTGGCAGCATCATTCCCACGCTTCGCAGCAGGATCTGCCACATTATCGTTACGGCCGGCGGCACGGAAAGCCGTGAGCTGCGCCTTGATATAGTCTGCGTGCTGGCCACCCAGACGTGGATAACCCGCCAAGGCATTGCCCTTACCTGCAGGATTGTGGCAGCCAGAGCAGGCGGCCAAACCAGTTTTGCTGTTGCCGCCGCGATAAATTTTCTCGCCCAGCTTGACCAACTCAGGATTGGCCTTATTAACAACTGCCTTCTGCGCCGTGTAATACGCGGCGAGATCCGCCATGTCCTGATCTGCCAGACCCATCGACATACCCATCATGATGGGGTTGTTGCGATGGCCAGACTTGAAGTCTTGCAGCTGCTTGTAGAGGTAACGTGCACCCTGTCCCGCAAGGCTCGGGTACATTGGCACCATGCTCACGCCACCAGCACCGTGGCAGGCAGCGCAGGCTGCTGCTTTGGTTTCACCCGCGGCAGCATCGCCCTTAGGCATGACGGCGGCCTGAGCCAGGGACGCCAAGCCCATCGACATTACGGCAGCGGCAAGCAGTTTCTTCATGATGAATTCCGTCTTGGATAATTACTTGGACATGTACTGAATAAGGGACTTGAAGTCCGCATCGGAGCAATCCATGCACAAGCCTTTGGCTGGCATGGCGTTCAGGCCATTTTTGACACTAGCGAACAGGGCGGCATCACCCTTTTTAACGCGAGGGGCCCATGCAGCCTTATCACCTTTCTTAGGAGCACCAGCGGCACCAGTATTGTGGCAAGCGGCACACGACTTGTTGTACTTGGCTTCGATCTCAGCTGGGCCAGCTACAGCGTATGCTGATGCCGCAGCAAGAATAGCGGCAATAACAAACTTCTTCATGGCTAACTCCTGTGTTGGCGAGACAACGCCAAGGGCTGACTTCCGCTGGATATTCGCAATTCGTGCAAGGATTTACTACCAAGCGGCCAGATTATATACCACGAACGCCCTGAGGCAATCGTGCTTGAGCAGCAAATACACTAATAAGCTTGTTGCCTGAACGCGTGACCCGCCTCCGGGCAAGCCGTAGAATGGCGAAGATTCCTTTCAGGCTGCCACCATGACTCCTGCGCTACACCCGGTACTGCAACTGACCTCGCGTGCCAGCTTTATGACCAGCGCGCCGACGCTGGCTCATTGCCCACCTGACATTGGCTTGGAAGTCGCTTTTGCCGGCCGCTCCAATGCAGGAAAATCCAGCTGCATTAATGCATTGGCCCGCCAAAAACAGCTTGCCCGCGCCTCTAAAACGCCAGGGCGAACCCAACTCATCAACTTTTTCACCCTAGACGAAGGTCGTCGTCTGGTTGATCTTCCCGGTTATGGTTACGCCAAAGTAGCCAAGGACATGAAGCGCGAATGGCAAAAGCACCTTAGCTTTTACCTGCAAGGGCGACACAGCCTGCGTGGCCTGATCCTGCTAATGGACGTGCGGCACCCGCTGACGGACTTTGATGTCAGCATGCTGGAGTGGGCTCGTGGTCACCGACTGGACGTGCACTGTGTACTGACCAAGGCCGACAAGTTCAACCGAGGCCCAGCGATGAATGCGCTGCAAGCCGTTAAAAACGACCTAAAGGCTCGCAACTTCACGGCTTCCGTACAGCTATTTTCAACCCTGAAACTGACTGGCTTGGAAGAGCTCGGCGACAAACTGGGAGAGTGGTTGGACTACCCTCCCTCTGAGCCTGAGCCTGAACTGCTTGTAGAAGCACACAGCCGGCTGGCCTGAGTCGTCAGCCAGAGCGAAACCCATAAAGGATTTCGCTTGCAGAGGCCTGCTAGGCCAGTTTTGCTTAATGGGCTTCGTCCCAGTTCGCCCCCATACCAACCTCTACCAGCAATGGCACCGATAGTTGCGCTGCAGACTCCATCTGCGCACGCAGCAGCGCCTTCACGTGATCAGCCTGACCATCACGTACTTCCAGTACCAATTCATCGTGAACTTGCATGATCAGGCGAGCATCCACTTGCTCACGTGCCAGCGCAGACTCAACGGCAATCATGGCAAGCTTGATGATGTCGGCAGCNNACGGATATTTTCCATATAGCGCTTCACGCCCGGATAGCGCGTGAAGTACAGATCGACATAGCCCTGCGCCTCACCACGACCGATGCCTAACTGCTTCGCCAATCCAAATGCTGACATGCCATAAATTAAACCGAAGTTAATTGCTTTGGCATTGCGACGCTGATCGTTGGTCACTTCATTCAGCGGCACATCAAATACTTCAGCAGCAGTGGCACGGTGCACATCTTCGCCCTGACGGAAGGCGTTGAGCAGGCCTTCATCGCCAGATAAATGCGCCATGATGCGCAATTCGATTTGCGAATAATCGGCCGCCATCAGGTGATAGCCTGGTGGCGCAATAAACGCCTGACGAATCCTTCGGCCCGCCTCGGTACGAATTGGAATATTTTGCAGATTAGGATCAGAAGACGACAGGCGTCCTGTAGCCGTCACAGCCTGATGATAGGAGGTATGCACGCGTCCGGTTTTTCGATCCAGCAATTCCGGCAGCTTGTCAGTATACGTAGACTTTAGCTTTGCCAGAGAGCGGTGTTCGAGCAGCAATTTTGGCAGCGGATGCTCCAGTTGCTCCAACACATCTTCAGCGGTCGAGTATTGCCCTGTTGCTGTTTTCTTAGGCACTGGAATGCCAAGCTTTTCATAAAGAATATGACCCAGCTGCTTAGGTGATGCCAAATTGAATTCTTGCCCGGCCAGTTCGTAAACCTGTTTTTCCAGCGCCAGCATGCGCTCACCCAGATCACGACTTTGCGTCGCGAGCATTTTGGTGTCAATCAAAACACCACGATGCTCCATAGCCTGAAGAATAGGCACCAACGGCATTTCAATATCGCGAAATACTGATTCCAGCTTTGGCTCAGCTATCAGTTGCGGCGCCAGTATGTCGTGAAGTCGCAGGGTGATGTCCGCGTCTTCTGCGGCATAGTGTGCGGCCTTCTCAACATCTACTTGATTAAAGGTAAGCTGCTTTACGCCCTTGCCCGCAATCTCTTCAAATTTAGTTGTTTTCACGCCGAGATAATGTGCGGCCATGTCATCCATATTATGCCGTGTCGCTGTGGCATCACGCACATAAGAGGCGAGCATGGTATCGAAGACAATACCGTTCAGAACGATGCCGTAATTTTCCAGCACATGCATATCGTATTTAAGATGCTGTCCGATTTTTCCGATAGCAGGATTTTCTAGAATCGGCTTCAACGCTGACAACACATCATCACGTGCTAACTGATCGGGCGCACCCATATAGTCGTGGCCAACGGGAACATACCAAGCCTCGCCAGCCCGTATTGCAAATGACAGCCCAACAATTTCGGCCTGCATGTAATCCAAGCTTGTTGTTTCTGTGTCCACACAAAACACGGTGGCGGCACTCAGCTTTTTTAGGAGCGCATTAAAGTCATCTTCCGTGCTGACGGTGTGGTAGGTCACTTCAACAGGGGCAACAGGCACTTCCGGTTCAACGTCGGCACCCTCACTCAGCAGCTCGTTATGCCACGCACGAAACTCCAGCTCTCGCGTCCAATGTACCAGCACATCATGGTCTGGCTTGCCGGGTTTTAATTCATCTATCGTCAGTGGTAATTCACAATCGCACTTGATCGTGGCGAGCTCATGCGCCAGCGGTAATACCCCCAAACCGTTACGCAGATTTTCACCCGCTTTGCCTTTGATGCTGTCGGCCTGCGCCATCAGCGCGTCTAGCGTGCCGTATTCTTGTAGCCATTTCGCGGCGGTCTTGGGGCCAACACCATACACACCCGGAATGTTATCGACGCTGTCACCCACCAGCGCAAGGTAATCCACGATACGTTCCGGCGGCACGCCAAACTTGGCAATGACTGCATCGCGATCCAAAATGGTGTCGTTCATGGTATTGATGAGTGTGATGCGCTCGTTAACAAGCTGAGCAATGTCTTTGTCGCCCGTTGAAATCAGTACATCCATACCCGCGGCCGCGGCACGTTGCGCGAGGGTGCCAATAACATCATCGGCCTCTACATCGGGCACACACAGCAGGGGCAAGCCCAGCGCTCGCACCAGCGCATGCAAAGGCTCGATCTGTAAACGCAGGTCATCTGGCATGGGCGGGCGATTGGCCTTGTACTCAGGATAAATCGCATCGCGAAAGGTGCCGCCTGGCGCATCAAATACAACCGCTATGTGCGTTGGCCCGTAAGTCTTCACCAGTTTCTGCAGCATGTTGATCACGCCTTTGATGGCCCCGGTGGGCTGGCCTGATCGGGTCAGCAGCGGCGGCAAGGCGTGAAAGGCGCGGTAGAGATACGAGGAGCCATCAACAAGGATAAGCGGAGGGGTATTGGACATAACAGCGTTCCGCCCACGCAACATCAGGGCTTTATGAAAAAGACAAAGGAATGAAGGGAAGGGTAACGCAGAACCGCCCGGCCTGTCGCTGGCGCCCTGCGGCCATTTTCCGATTGGCAACTCGCGTTACACTGCAGCTATGTCTGTCTATACCCATATCACCTTGGCTGACGTTCAGCCCTTTGTTGCCGGCCATGGTTTACCGCCGGCGATCACGCTCGTGCCTATTAAAGGCGGCATTGAGAACAGCAACTTTTTTTTAACGCTCACCGATGGCCGTGAGTTGGTGCTGACCATTTTCGAAGAACTGGGCCGTGACGAAGCGGGGTTTCTTGGCCCCTTACTGGCCCACCTTACCGCGCAGGGTCTACCTGTGGCGGGGCCCTTAGCCGATCGTGATGGTCTGCGTCTGGGTACGCTCGCCGACAAGCCCGCCCAGTTAGCACCGCGGCTGGCGGGGCAGCACCCTGATCAACCTGATATTGCCCAATGCGCTGCGATGGGCCGGACACTCGCCGACCTGCATCTTGCCCTTCTGGATTATCCGCTGGCACGAAAGAATACCCACGGTGCCACATGGTGGGAGGCGGTGGCAGCACGGCGCCGCTCTCAGATGAGTGCTGCCGACCAGTCTTTGCTGGACCGCACCTTGGCGGCACTGGCTGATATTACGCAGCGCTACCCCTCCTTACCGGCCGGCCTCATTCACGGCGACTTGTTTCGCGACAACACTCTGTTTACCGGCTCTAACGTATCCGCCTTACTGGACTTCTCTGAATGCAGCCATGATTGCTGGTTGCTCGACATTGCCATCACCGCCAACGATTTCTGCCGACAGTGGCCAACTGATGCGCCCGATACAGTACGGCTGGCTGCTTTTATGAGTGGCTATAGCGATGTTCGTAATCTGGGCACGGATGAGCAGGCCGCATTGCCAGTATTTTTAGCGGTGGCTGCACTGCGTTTCTGGCTATCGCGTTTAGACATCGGCCAGCGCAATGCCGAGGAAGGGCGTGACGGCGAGCATGTCACGCAAAAGAACCCTGATGAAATGAAGCACTTACTCACTGCGCTACTGGCCAGGATCTGACTGATGCAAGCACTGCACGAAAAAGAACAAGAAAGCAGNNCGCCAAGCTTCGCTGACGCTGCGTGATGTACCGATGGCACAGCGCCTGGATGCGCTGGATGCACTGCTGGCTTATTTGGAGAAAAAGCAGGAATGGCTGCTCGACCGCATTGTTGCCGAATCAGGCCGCAGCCGTGGCGATGCCATGCTGTCCGACATTTTTCAGCTCACCGAAGATTGCTTGTGGCTGCGTCATCATGCCGCAAAAGTGCTGGCTGACGAAAGTGTGCCCACGCCTATCACGCTGATGGGCAAGCAGTGTCGCATCCTTTATCAATCGCGCGGCGTTGTGGTGGTCATCTCCCCTTGGAATCTGCCGTTGGCTATCGGCATGACGGCCGCCATGTTTGCTTTTATGGCAGGTAATGCAGTGGTGCTAAAGCCCTCTGAGCACACCCCAATGGTGCAGGCACTGGAGGAGATTCGGCATCTGCACCCGCTCTTTGAGCAAGCCCTTCATGTTGTTCACGGCACTGGCCAAGTCGCCGTCGATTTGATTGCCGAGCGTCCTGATTTAATCTGCTTTACCGGCAGCCTGAACACCGGCAAAAAAATTCTGGCGCAAGCAGCGCCCATGGTAATTCCCGTCATCATGGAGCTGGGCGCAAAAGACGCCATGATCGTATTCAACGATGCTGATCTGTCCCGTGC
>DDBN01000104.1:18010-18559 GCA_002333145.1 Moraxellaceae bacterium UBA2031 | reverse complement strand
ATTCTCGATACCACGGAGAAGTACGGCATTCGCCCGTTTGTGCGCTTCAATCAGGAAGTTGTCGCGGCTCGTTTTGATGAAAACACGGCCCGTTGGACTATCGAGACAGCGGCTGGCGATACGGTGATCTGCAAGCATTTTGTATTGGCCTCGGGGCCTTTGCATGTGCCATCAATCCCGAAGATTCCTGGGCTAGAAAACTTCAAGGGTAAGGTCTTTCATTCTGCACAGTGGGATGGTGACTACGACCTGACTGACAAGAATGTGGTGTCTATCGGCACCGGCGGTAGCGCCATTCAGTATTGCCCGGAAATTGCCCCGAAGGTAAAGCAGCTTTACGTTTTTCAGCGCACCCCTGCGTGGGTAATTCCGCGGGATGAGCGCGGCTACCTTGGCGTAGAGAAGAGCCTGTTTGCCAAGTTTCCTTTGCTGCGCAAGCTGCATCGGGCCCGCTTGTACTGGACCAATGAATCTCGTGTCTGGCCGATTATTAATCCATCAATTGCCAAGAGCCTGCAGAATCTTGCCAAGTTATTTATCAAGATGAAG
>DDBN01000104.1:5989-17991 GCA_002333145.1 Moraxellaceae bacterium UBA2031 | reverse complement strand
GACTGGAAAGATATTGCCCAGTCTTATCTGGGTACCACAACCACAGGCTACCCGAATATGTATCAGTTGGTAGGGCCGAACGTAGGACTGGGGCATAACTCGATTATTTTTATGATCGAAGCTCAAGTTGATTACATCCTGTCCTGTCTGAAGGTACTAAGTGAAAATGGGGCAGACTTCATTGATGTAAAGCCAGAGGCTCAGGATCGCTTCAATGTGAAGGTGCAGGAAGGCTTCAAGAACACTGTGTGGACGACAGGATGCACGAGTTGGTATCAGAGTGCAGAAGGTGGAAATTTTGCACTGTGGCCTTTTTCAACTTGGAAATTCTGGCTGGAAACCCGAAAAGTAAAAGAGTCTGATTATGACTTTGGCTATGCCAAGCCACCACTTCTGGATAAGAAGAAAAAGGCGGCAGCAACCGCCTGATCTGATCTGGATTTTCAATGAAATAAGAAAGGGTGCGAATTCCGTACCCTTTTTTATTTATTAAATTTTTTATCGCGGGAGTGGCAGATTAGGTATTTTCAGCGAGGTATTTTAGGGTAAAGGCATGATCTGATTGATAAGATTTTTCCAATTGTTGCGCAATCATGCTTTCGATTTTCCCCCTCAATAATGGGACATTCGCGGTGATGTCGAATGTTAGTGTCATGGTAGAGAATTGATCGTTCTGCTGGGCAAGGCTGCCAGTGGCGACTATGTTGACAGGAAGGCCGTGTGGAATGACTTTCAAATCAAATGTGGCGGATTCTGGAGAGATCATTCGCCAACTTGATACATAACGAAGATCCTGTTCTGGGTGTAGGAATTTTTGCACGATGGTAGGGATTCGATCTGGAGGGAGGCTGAGCGTTCGCGTCATGTCGAGGTCTATCTGATTGTCAGATACATCGAACTGATGGACTTCGTAGGCGGTGATGCCTAATGCCTGATACTTCTTTTGAGGGTATTCAGTATCACCGAATACTTGCCAGAGGGTTTTTATGCTGGCGGGGTAGTCTTGCTGGAGAGTTATCTTCATGCGGTATCTACTCAGTCAGATGGTCGTTCAGATAGTCGGTCAGGGGCTCAGTCAAAGAGTGCTATAAAAAGCCAAGCATAACCCTGTTTTTTTAATTTTTGCAGTAGATATGAATGTTTGGCCGCTATGCAAAAAGAAAGTACTGCCTCTGAGCCCTTGTACAATAAGGCATGGAGTTAGAGTGCCTTTACTTTTTGCTCGCCGCAGCGTGAGCAGCGGTACACCGTCACCAACTTGCCCTGCTGCACATCAAACTGTTTATCCTGCCAGATTTTCCATTGATGAAAGCCGTGCTGGCACAACCCTTTCGGTTTGGCAGCCGGCTTTTTGAATGGAACAACATCACCCATGATACGAGCTCATGCCATTAGGCCGTTGTTTTGGCAATAGACTGGATGGCGGTAAGTGCCTTGTCCAGGTCACTGACTGTTTGTTCGATATTTTGCAGTTTGTCGAGCCCGAAAAGGCCAAGACGAAACGTTTTGTAGTCTGCTGGCTCATCGCACATTAATGGTACGCCCGCGGCCGTTTGCATGCCTTGTTCAATGAACTTGCGACCGTTGTGAATTTGGTCGTCATCCGTGTAGCTCACGACCACGCCTGGTGCTTCGAAACCTGGGGCGGCAACACTGGGAAAGCCTTTTTGAGCTAGCACGGCGCGTACCCGGCGTCCCAGTTCCCATTGCTGGCTTTTAACGAGCGTCAGTCCGGTGTTGACGGTTTCTTGCATGGCATCACGGAATGCGGCGAGGGCGTCGGTAGGCAGAGTGGCATGATACATATGCCCGCCGTTTTCATAGGCAAGCATGATTTGCAGCCATTTCTTCAGATCGACTGCAAAGCTTGTGCTGGTGGAGGCTTCAACGCGTTCACGCGCGGCGGTGCTCATCATGATGAGGGCGCAGGAAGGAGAGGCACTCCAGCCTTTTTGCGGTGCGCTGATCAGCACATCAATGCCACAAGCTTTCATGTCTACCCAGATTGTTCCGGAAGCCACGCAATCAAGCACGAACAAGCCACCAACAGCGTGAACAGCCTCAGCGACGGCGCGCAGATAGTCATCGGGTAGAATGATGCCAGAAGCGGTTTCAACATGCGCAGCAAACACAATGGTGGGCTTTTCTGCGTGAATGGTCTTAACCACTTCATCAATGGGAGCGGGTGCAAAAGCGGCATGTTTGCCAGTGCTTATCTGACGTGCTTTCAGAACGATACTGGCGGAAGGAATGCGGCCAGTGTCAAAAATTTGCGTCCAACGGTAACTAAACCAGCCGTTACGCAACACAAGACACTTTTGGTCGGTGGCCAGTTGGCGTGCGACGGCTTCCATGCCAAAGCTACCACCGCCAGGTATTAGTGCTACGGCATCGGCGTTATAAACCTGCTTTAGCGTGGAAGAAATGTCGCGCATTACTTGCTGGAATACGGTGGACATGTGGTTGAGTGCACGGTCGGTAAAAACGACCGAGTACTCCAGCAGGCCTTCGGGGTCTACTGCAGGATACTGGACGGACATTCAGAGCTTCCTCGCAAACGGCATAATGCAGGTGCGGCGATAAACTGCCGTGTTTATTTCCTGTCATCATGCGATGAGAGAGGTTAAATCGCAAGGCTGTGTTAGCTTCGATCAAAGCCAATATGGCGCATAAATGAAGCCATTTCCTTGAGATACTTGCCCTGATCCAGATGAATAAGATGGTTGCCGGGGAACCAGTGCAGGGCAGGGCGGTCCCAATGATCCCAGAGCAGGCGTGAGTGCTTTGGCGGGGCAAAACGATCGCCGGCACCGGCGATAATCATCAGTCGTTCTTTGGGAATTTTCGGCGCATAAGTTAGGGGGTTAGTTGCCGCCATGATATGGCGGGCCTCCCGGATATCCATGCCGGCTAGGCGTAGGCCTGTTTTTACGACCTCGCTAATAGGACTCCACTCCAGCACCAGATCAACAATGCTGGCGAGTGGCACATTCGGAATGGCGAAGGCCAATCGGTCTTCTACTGCGGCCAATAACGACGTAGTGAAGCCGCCAAGCGAGATGCCAGTGACACCGATTCCCGGTGCGCCAAGACCCTCCAAATAATCCATGTATAGCCGGAAATCATGGATAGAGTGCGCAATCGTTTCGTTGATATGCGAGAAACCGTGCGAAAAGTAGCCGTGTCCGGAGAAGGGAGACATTGCCTCTTGGCGGCGGCCATGGAAGGGCAGGGTATACATCAGAACGTCATAACCCTGCTTATAAAACCAGGGCATGGCGAGCCAGCGGCTATTGATCCAGTAAGGGTCGGCAACAAAGCCGTGAATCATGCAGATAGTTGGGCGGGCAGGGCCGTCATGGCGCCAGTGCTCGGCCCACGCGAGGCGGTTACGGCGATGTTTGGCGTATTTTTCACGCATCGCCGGATTGACGGCCCGGAAGTTACTTTCAAACGACAGCACCTCTATCCGGCCATCATCAAGCTTGTGAGACAGTCGACCCGCCGGATGGTGTCGAACCTGCACTTTCTGCTGTGGGCGTTGAAAGACATGGGCACTGTCGTGCGTGTCGGCCATGTCTTTGTAGAAGCTGAACTGTGCCGCGTCCTGCTTGATTTGGCCTGGGCGGAGCGTTGAGGGCAATGCCAAGCCCAGTGTAAAGGCGGCTAGTGCGGTGCGCATGCTTAGGTCTACAGCGGCGGTGGCTCCCACCATGGCCTGGGATTTAAGATCAAGATAGAAGTCGTCGGGAAACTTGTGAAAGGCAGGGTCCAGATTGTTCCACCAAGGCTGCTCAGGCATTAGGCGGCGAGAATGCCCGTAGGTTTCGTTGGCCACGCGGGAGACATACTGGGCAATTTTTTCCATAATACTTCTATTCTAATGACTGTCTGGTCGAGTGAAGATAAGGAGTAGCCCTCTACCAAGGCAAGCGCAATTTAGGCCATCTTTAGGTCTTTTGTTGTTGTGCGCCAAAGGGAATGACGATTCCGGCATGGATAATTTCCAGCAGGTTCCCTAGCATAGGGCTCCTTTAGAATTTTGTTCCTTTGATTAGGGGGCTCAGATGCATACACCCCAATGGGCAAGGACTTTGGCATGAGTTATCAAGTGCTGGCGCGCAAGTACCGCCCCAGAAGCTTCCGCGAGCTGGTCGGCCAAGAGCATGTGGCGCGCGCGCTCATTAATGCGCTGGATCAGGATCGCCTGCACCATGCTTATCTGTTTACTGGTACCCGTGGTGTCGGCAAGACCACCATTGCTCGTATTCTGGCCAAGTGCCTGAACTGCGAGACGGGCATTAGCTCCGAGCCTTGTGGTGTTTGTCCGACCTGTCGCGAGATTGATGAAGGCCGCTTTATTGACCTGATTGAGGTTGACGCTGCCTCTCGCACTAAAGTCGAAGACACCCGCGAGCTGCTCGATAATGTGCAGTATGCCCCGACACGAGGCCGCTACAAGGTCTACCTCATTGACGAAGTGCACATGCTGTCCGGGCACTCGTTCAATGCCTTGCTGAAGACGCTGGAAGAGCCGCCTCCGCATGTAAAGTTCCTGCTTGCCACGACCGATCCGCAGAAGCTGCCTGCCACCATCCTGTCGCGCTGCCTGCAGTTTTCTCTCAAGGCCATGTCGCCTGAGCGGGTAGTTGATCATCTTGCTGTTGTGCTGCAAAAAGAGATGGTGGAGTTTGAGGATGGTGCGTTGTGGGAGCTGGGGCGTGCTGCCAATGGTTCCATGCGCGATGCACTGTCGCTGACGGATCAGGCAGTTGCCTTTGGCAACGGCAGGCTGAGTACGGTCGATGTTCGCAGTATGTTGGGCTCGATTGACCGTGATCTCGTCTTCCGTGTCATGGATGCGGTCAATTCTGGCGATGCCGCCATCGTTTTGGATGTGTGTGCGCAGTTGGCAGAGCAGAGTGTGGATTTTGCCGGTGCCTTGGCCGAAATTGTGTCCACTTTGCACCGCGTGGCACTTGGGCAGATGTTACCCGGCGCTGTTGATAATGCATTGGGCGACGCCGAACGTGTATTGACACTGGCTCAGGCAATGACGGCTGAAGATACGCAGTTGTATTACCAGATTGCGCTTCATGGTCGCCGCGATATGCCTTGGGCGGCCGACCCGCGCTCCGGCTTTGAAATGACGCTGCTGCGTATGCTCGCATTCCGCCCGGTACCAACGGCGCCAAGTGCTAATCAAGGTGGNNTCAGGCAGGTGGTCGCCCCGCTATACCATCGCGCCCAGCCCCTCCTCGGGCACCGATGGGCAGCAGTGGCTCATCAGGCAGTCCGCAAGCACATCAGGTGGCCTCTGGCCGCACCGCAACAGTGGCAGTGGCGCAGCCGGCCGCACAGTCCGTTACGCAGGCTGTAGCGCAGTCAGCTCCCGTGCCGTTCCGTGCTGATGGATTGCCGATAATTCCGCCCCTTAACAATGTGGTGCCGATAAAGCCGGATGTGGCTTCGCACGAGACAGCCTCGGCTCCCCACTCAGAGTCGGCAACAGCGGCGCCAGTAACGGTTGCGGTCGAGCAGTCTGCGCCGATCTTTGTACATCCGCGAGAGATGACCAGCCCTGAGCACTGGGAGCAGTGGGTGCGTGGTAGTGGCCTCACTGGTGGTGCACTTAATCTAGCGCGCCATGCGGCGTTGGTGATGCAGGATGATGAGAGTAGTGAGTTCCAGCTATCGCCTAAGCATGAAATTCTGATAACAACGCAGTCATGGGGGCAGGTGGAACACTGTTTTCAAGAGTACTTTCCAACGGTACGGCTGGTGCTGGCCAAGAAAGAACCGAGTTATGCTACTCCTATGCAGGTCATTGCTGCGCGCAAGCAGGCACGCATGCAGGCGGCAGCCGACAGCCTTAAGGCCGATCCTTTTGTGCAGACGTTGATGAATGATTTTCAGGCAGAAATTCTGCCAGACACTATTACCCCTATTGATTGAGGAGAGAATCCGCTCATGAATATGCAGCAATTAATGCAGCAAGCGCAGCGCATGCAGGAACAGATGCAAAAGCAAATGGCACAGGCTCAGGAAGAGTTGGCCAACACCGAACTTAAGGGTGAATCTGGTGCCGGCTTGGTTAAAGTGACAATGACAGGCCGTCATGATGTAAAGCGCGTCGAAATTGACGACAGCTTGCTCAAAGAAGATAAAGAAATGTTGGAAGACTTGATTGCCGCGGCTGTTAATGACGCCGTGCGCAAGGTAGAGGCACACAGCCAGAGCAAGATGGGAGCCGTGACTCAAGGGCTCAATCTGCCGCCAGGAATGAAGCTGCCTTTTTGATCTGCCTGCCAACCGAGAAGAACAATCATGCAAAAGATTGTCGTGATAGCACTGTGCCTTGGCATGTCGGCGCCTGTTGTAGCCGCCGGCTTTAAGGAAGTCAGTCGAGATGGGCGCTATGTTGAGTATCAAGGCGACTTGAGGCTTAGCGGTCGTTTTGAGCGTCAGCAGGATTCGATTACGCTGGATTGGCGCGGCGATCGCGTCTGCTTTTATCCAGATGCCGTCCCGGCCAAGTTACTGCCCCGTGTTTTTCCGACTAACAAACCTGCCATGTTTTGCTTCAGTAACACACGCACGGCCATTAATGCTTTAGGGCTGCCTCCAGAGCCGCCTGAAGGTGCCTGTGGAATGATAGGAACGGCTACGGTGAGTATCTCTCGTTATGTCGTGGAAAATGGCATGGGCGAAACCTATGATCTGGCCACCTTTGTCTCGGCAGAAAATGTGTCGACCTTGAAACCGGTACCCTGTCCCTGATGTTTCTTAGCCCCCTCGTCACCGAATTAGTCGAAGCCCTGCGCATATTGCCGGGAGTTGGCCCCAAGTCCGCTCAGCGAATGGCGCTCCATCTGCTGGAGCGACAGCGATCGGGAGGAAAGCGTCTGGCGGACGTGCTGGTGCGTGCGATGGAGCAGGTGCGCGAGTGTCGCGAGTGTCAGAGCCTGACAGAGCAGGATATTTGTCATATCTGCGCCAGTGCAACGCGTGACCGTTCCATGCTGTGCGTGGTGGAAAATCCGGTCGATGTATTGGCGGTTGAAAGTGCGGGTACCTATCGCGGTTTGTATTTCGTGCTTAAAGGGCATTTGTCGCCGCTTGATGGCATCGGCCCAAAGGAGCTTGGCATTCCTCGCTTGCTCGAACGTGTCCGTCAGGGTGAAATCAAAGAGATGATTCTGGCGACCAACCCCACGGTAGAAGGTGAGGCCACGGCTTACTATGTCCGTGAGTCCCTGCGTGACTTCCCGATCATTATTAGCCGTATCGCCCATGGCGTGCCTATGGGAGGGGAGCTAGAGTTTGTCGACGGCAATACTCTGGCTCATGCTCTGGCGGGTCGAAAGACGCTGGGCTAATCTGGTTTCTTTCTGCCGGCATAACAGCTGTTTCACTTAGCTCTATGCGCCCAGTATTCTTTGACAATCCCTTCCTGATCAGATAAGAACTGTTCGGTCACTTTGAGTCTCTCGGAGAGGGCTCTTTTGGCTGTTTCCGACCTGATATGCCTGCCTTTACGTGTAGGCTGTTAGGTTCTCTGTCCCCCCGGCGCAATCGGCCCAGGTTCGTGCATTTGTTTTGCACTGTTTGAACCAGATTGGCTGCCGTCCTATCCGGTGTACTGTTGCGGTGTGACATGCCGTGAAATCAGCAGTGCACCGTAACCTAAAGAAAGGGTATGTCATGAGTTATAGCGAGTATTTCAACGAGACCCATAATCAGGTTCGTGCCAGCGTACGTAAAATAGTGCAGGACAGCGTCCTTCCGTATATTAACGATTGGGAAGAGGCAGGCACTTTTCCTCGTGAATTGTACGATGAGGCAGGCCGTGCGGGTGTTCTAGCGCTGGGCTATCCCGAGGCATTGGGGGGTATTGGCGAAGGCGATGTCTTTATGAAGATTGCCGCCAGCGAAGAGCTAATGCGCAGCGGTTCCGGCGGGCTAGTGGCCAGCTTGGGTTCGCTCGATATTGGCCTGCCGCCTATCGTTAAGTGGGGCAGTGACGAGCTGAAAAATCGCGTGGTACCGCCTGTTCTGCGTGGGGAAAAGATTGCTGCATTGGCTATCACTGAACCCAATGGTGGCTCTGATGTGGCCAATATCAAAACCCGTGCAGTGAGTGATGGTGATTTTTACCGTGTGTCAGGCTCCAAAACCTTTATTACCTCGGGTATTCGTGCGGATTACTACACCGTGGCGGTGCGTACCGGTGGTGACGGGTATGGTGGTATCAGTCTGCTGCTGATGGAAAAGGGCATGCCCGGCTTTACGACAGGCACCCCGCTGAAAAAGCACGGCTGGTGGGCCAGTGATACAGCAGAGCTGTTCTTTGATGATGTGAAGGTGCCCAAAAGTAATCTGATCGGCAGTGAGAATGCCGGCTTTTTCGTGATTATGACCAACTTTCAGATGGAACGACTGAATCTGGCGGTGATGGCGAACTGCACCTCGCAGATGGCACTCGAAGAGGCGCTGCGTTATGCGCACGAACGGGAAGCCTTCGGCAAGCCATTGGCCAAGATGCAGGTTATTCGTCACAAGCTGGCCGATATGGCCACCCAGATTGAGGCCAGCCGTGAGTTCACTTATCGTGTGGCAGCCCGTATTGAGGCCGGTATTCCGTCGGTGAAAGAAGTCTCCATGGCGAAGAACTTTTCGACCAAGGTTAGTGACTATGTCACTTATGAGGCTGTTCAGATCTTTGGTGGCATGGGCTTTATGCGTGAAACGCTCGTTGAGCGACTTGCTCGTGATAACCGTATCCTGTCCATTGGCGGCGGTACCTACGAAATCATGAACGAAGTGATTGCCAAGCAACTGGGACTGTAGCAAGGTCGCGTCTGTCCACTCCGCGAGGGTGGGCAGACGCTAGTCCAAACCCGACGAGACCATCTTGCAGCCTGTCCATATCACCGATAATGCCGCGCTTTCCGAGCTGGCACATGCACTGACCCGATGCGACAGCATCGCTGTTGATACCGAATTCATGCGGGTAGATACCTTCTATCCCATTCTGGGGCTTCTCCAGATCGGTGACGGTCAGCACGAATACCTAATTGATCCCTTGAGGGTGACGGACCTGTCGCCCCTTATTCCGCTTCTTGTCAGTGAGTTCCCGCGCAAGGTGCTGCATGCCTGCTCGGAGGACATCGAGGTNNGCATTTTTGGGGCAGGGTTTGCAGATAGGCTATCAGAAGGCGCTGCAGGAGAATCTGGGGGTAGATATCCCTAAGGATGAGTCGCGGTCTGATTGGTTGGCTCGGCCCCTGAGTGCGGGGCAGATCGCTTATGCGGCATTGGACGTCAAGTATCTGCCGCCGTTGTACCGGCATACAGAAGATGACCTTCAGTCGCGCCATTTGCTGACGTACTTTGAGAGTGACTGCCGTCTAATGTTGGATGAGTTGAGTCAAGTATCAGATCCTGTTCTGCTCTATCGTGACGTTAATAATGCCTGGCGATTACGCCCGCAAGAGTTGGCGGTGTTGCAGGACTTGCTNNTTGCGCAAGGAAGGCGAGTCCATCCTTGCAGTGATTCGTGCGGCTCAGGAACGCGCACCTGAAACGTGGCCGGCCCCTCTGCCTACGCCGCTGCCACGCGAAGTTCGTGATCTTTATGACGATCTGCGCAAAGCGGCTTCTGGTGTGGCAGACAGTGTCGGCGTACCAATTGAGGTGTTGTTACGCAAGAAGCATATCGAGGCGCTTGTGCTGGGTCGTGTGGATGCGGGTGATCAAGCGCTGTTGCCACGGGCCTTNNCATCGCTAAGCCATCTCCTTTTTATTGATTTGCGGTAACTTGCCATGTCCCTCTTGCTTCTGAGTATTTACAAAAGCAGCAAAAAAGATGAGATGTACCTGTACGTTCCCAAGACGGATGGTTTAAAGAATATTCCTGATGCTTTGCTTTCAGTATTCGGTACGCCGGTACATGTGATGGACATGCCGCATAAAGCAGGCCGTAACCTTGCCCGTATAACGGATGAAAAACTACGCAGTGAAATTTCCGAGAAGGGGTTCTATTTGCAGATGCCACCACAGAAGGAGGACTATCTGCTTGATCTCTACAATCCTGACGACAGCAAATATCGGGACATTAATCGGTGAGTGAGCTACGCGAACGCTTTTGGGAGCGCTATCCCCTTAATCAGCTGAGTAGAGCGGAGTGGGAGTCATTGTGTGATGGCTGTGGCCGCTGTTGTCTGCATAAGCTGGAGTATGAGGATTCTCCAGAGATTGATTTCACCCGTATTGCTTGTCGTTTATTGGACGTTTCGACTGCGCGCTGCAGTGACTATGCGGGGCGACATAAGCATGTGCCGGACTGCGTGCAGCTGACACCGCAGAACGTTGCCGAAATCGACTGGTTGCCGAGTACCTGTGCGTATCGTCGCCTGAATGAAGGGCGAGGCCTGCCACGCTGGCACCCTTTGCTTACTGGTGCAGCAGAATCGGTGGTTAAAGCAAAAATGTCAGTGATCGGTCGGGTGCTACCAGAAACGGCGGTAGAAGAAGAGGATTACCCAGAACACGTGATTCGCTGGATACGGCGGATCTGAGGAGAGTTGTTATGGCTTATGCGATGGCCTGGATTGTGTATTTATTGATGGCGGCCCTAATCATGGTGGCCTTTGAGCGCTACCTAAGCGAGTACCTTTCGCATCAGCCGCGACTTTTTATTCGTGCGCTGTTGGCAGTAGGTTTGTTTACGCCGGGTGTCGTATCAGCAGAAACGGTCTATATGGTGCCTGCCTGTATTGCCATTCTGTTTAATGTGCTGATTAAGTCAGGTCTAGGTGTGGTCAAGGCCAGCCTGCCGATACTCGTGGTTGCTTCAGTTGTCTTTGGGGTTCTGCTTTTTCGAGAATCACGACGTCAGGCGGCTGCAAATTATTCGGAAAATAATAGCTAAGCGCTCAGTCCGGAATGTCTGCCGGTGTTACTGAATGAGCAAGTGCCGGCCACGTCATATTGAGCGAATTAAGCTTGTCAGTGAGTACTTTGAGCATTACATAATCGCGGTACCATTTTTGGTCGGCGGGAATGACCTGCCACGGAGCTTCAGCTTGATGCGTGGTAGCGATTACGCTGCTCCAGTCTTCCAGAAACACCTCAAAATGCTTACGGGTTTCCAAATCTGAAAGCGTAAACTTCCAATGTTTTTGAGGGTCCTGTAAACGGACTAGCAGACGCTCCCTTTGTGTGGCCTTGCTAACATGCAGGAAAAATTTGCACACCAGCGTGCCATTCGCCACCAGATGCCGCTCGAAATCACGAATACTCTGACAGCGATCCAGCTGAGTGGCGTAATCACAAAAGCCCATAACTCGATCAGTGACGGCAGCCTCATAGTGACTGCGGTTGAAAATACCGATTAATCCACGAGAAGGTAGGCGCTTGTGACTGCGCCAGAGAAAGTCTTGGGCTAAGTCTCTGGTGGTGGGTGCCTTGAAGGAATGAATGTCGATGCCCATCGGATTCACATCACGAAATACCTGTTTGATGCTGCTGTCCTTGCCGCTGGTGTCTAGCCCCTGCAAAACAACCAAAAGCGAGTGTGTGCGATTGGCGTAGAGCAGCTCCTGCAGGCTGGCTAGCTCTTTGGCCATGTGCTCTGTTGCCAGCTTGATGGCTGCCTTATCCAAGCCCAAAGGGGCCGTGGTGGGCAACTGCGACAAGTCCAGGTTAGCAGGTAGATTAGGCGTTTCGTGCAGCATGGTTAATAGTTTCCGGGTGGCGTGTCAGGGCTGTAGTACTGTAAAAGGTCTATTCGCCTGAATATACTCCGGCCAACGGGTTTCATCAGTATTCACCACTGGGCGCTACTTACAGCGCTATTGATTTGCGACGAGGTTTTCATGCAGTTTCAGGGTACCGAGGCCTATGTGGCCACCGACGATCTTAAGATGGCCGTAAATGCGGCGATCGTGCTGGAAAAGCCCCTGCTTATCAAAGGTGAGCCAGGGACCGGCAAAACCATG
>DDBN01000104.1:0-5874 GCA_002333145.1 Moraxellaceae bacterium UBA2031 | reverse complement strand
TCTAATAACGAGAAAGATTTGCCGGATGCCTTTCTGCGCCGCTGCTTTTTTCACTACATTACCTTCCCGGATAAAGAAACGATGGAGCGCATTGTTGATGTGCACTACCCGGGATTGCGTGGTGCACTGGTGACAGAGGCACTAGAGATTTTCTTCGATGTGCGCAAGGTGCCTGGTCTCAAGAAGCGCCCTTCAACATCTGAGCTGATTGACTGGATCAAGTTGCTGCTCGCTGACGATATTCCCGATGACATTCTGCGCAACCGTGATACCCGTAAGGCGATACCGCCCTTGCACGGAGCATTGCTAAAGAATGAACAGGATGTTCATCTGCTGGAGCGTCTGGCGTTTATGACACGCAGAGAAGGCTGACCTGTTGCATCCCTGATGCGTTGTCCCAGCGCATCAGGCTCTACACCGGATACTGTGTATGTTGATCAATTTTTTCTTCACCCTGCGTGAGTATCGTGTTCCCACGACAATTCGCGAACTGCTTGATCTGCTTGAGGCGTTGAAGCAAGGCGTTGTCTATTCCAGCATCGACGAGTTTTATCTGTTGTCCCGCGCTATTCTGGTCAAAGACGAAAAGCACTTCGACAAGTTTGATAAGGCCTTTGCAAAGTATTTTGAAGGTGTCGAGTCGATTGACCCAGACCTGCTGACCAAGTCGATCCCTGAAGATTGGCTTCGCAAGGAGTTAGAAAAAAACCTGACGCCTGAAGAGCTTGCCGAGATGCAGAAAACTGGCTCTCTGGAAAAGCTGATGGAAGAGTTGCGCCAGCGTCTTGAGGAGCAGCACAAGCGCCACCAAGGGGGAAACCGTATGGTGGGGACTGGCGGCACTTCCCCGTTCGGGGGCTATGGCGCTAATCCAGAAGGGGTACGCCTCACCGGGCCATCACGCAATAAGTCGGCCGTGAAGGTATGGGAGAAACGGGAGTTTCGTAATCTGGATGATTCCGTAGAGCTTGGTATTCGTAATATCAAGGTGGCGTTGCGTCGGCTGCGTAAGTTCACCCGTACGGGTACGGCGGAAGAACTGGATATTGACGACACCATTCGTTCTACAGCACACAAGGCAGGGCTGCTTGATATCAAGATGGTGCCTGAGCGTAAGAACAAGGTAAAAGTGCTGTTGTTTTTCGATGTTGGCGGCTCTATGGACCCGCATATCAAGTTATGCGAGGAGTTGTTCTCGGCAGCGCGAACTGAGTTCAAACACATGGAGTATTTTTACTTTCACAACTTCATTTATGAAGGGGTGTGGAAAGACAACTTACGACGCTGGGGTGAGCGGTTGTCGGTGTGGGATGTCATCCACAAGTTTGGCCCAGACTATCGAGTGATCTTTGTTGGTGATGCCAGCATGAGTCCCTATGAGATTATGGCGGTGGGGGGCTCTGTGGAGCATTTTAATGAAGAGCCAGGGGCGGTATGGATGCAGCGCCTGACGAATCACTTCCAAAAGATGATCTGGCTGAACCCAGAGTCGCAGCGGGCATGGAGCGGCACACAGTCTATTCAGCAGGTTCGCCAACTGGTCGCGGAGCGGATGTACCCCCTGACGGTCAAGGGGATTGAAGAGGGAATGAAATACCTCAGTAAGTGAGATTTTCTCTAATCAAAAAGCCGGCTGATCAGCCGGCTTTTTGATTCTACATGGGTGCTTTGCTGTCGCCATTAACCGAGGTGGCGCTTCAGCCAGTTTAAAATATCCTGAAGCACTTCCTCTCGATTGGTTTCGTGCAAAAGATCATGACGCGCATCTGGATACAGGCGCAAAGTGACATCCCGCATCCCCGCGCTCTTAAAAGCCTGTGCCAGTTTTTCTACGCCTTTGCCCATGTGGCCGACGGCATCCTTATCACCGGCAAGCAGATACACGGGTAGGTCACTGCGCATGCGCTGAATGCTCTCGGGACGGTAGAGCGCTGCAAGACCTTTGAGAAAATCACGCCAGTAATTATTGCTTAGCTGAAACCCGCACAATGGATCAGCCAAGTAGCGATCAACAAATATATTTTCACGAGACAGCCAATCGAATGCCGTGCGTGGATTGCGAATCGTTTTGTTGAATGCGCCAAAAGACAGGGCGTGAATCAATGGGCTGCGGCCATTTTCACCCTGACGCCAGATTTCAAAGCCGGCAAGCCAGCTGGCGGTGGTGGTAAACCAGGGTGCCTCGAAGTTGCTGCCTTCCAGCAGCAGCACATTGAGCTGGTCTGGATGATGCTGAGCAAAGTCCTGTGCAATAAAGGAGCCCATGCTATGTCCCAGCACTATTAGGGGCAGGCTAGGAAAGCGGCGGTGTAGCTCCGCATTCACAGCCGCCATGTCCTGACGTACGCCTGCCCAGTGTTGCAGAGTGCTGGTATTGCCCAGATCGGTCTGTGTGACAGACCTGCCGTGGCAGCGGTGATCGTGAGCGACCACACTCAGGCCATTCTTATTCAGCTCTAGGGCAACATCGGTATAGCAGCCACTGTGCTCAGACATGCCATGGACGATTTGCACAATTGCGCGCGGACGTTCAATAAGCCAGCAGCGTAAAGGAATTTGGTGGCCATCACTGGCGTTCAGCCACTCCTCGGTTGATGAGGGGTAGACTGGGGCATGGCTCGGGGCATCATTGTTCATTATTCTTGGCCTTTCATTCTGCTTGTCAGATTTTTGCTCAACAGGGGAGCCTTTCCGGTATGACCGCTGCTGTCTGTTATCAAATCGGCGCCAGCCGACCCGAATCCCATCTTTTTCAGGTGACGCTCACTATCGCCAATCCTGCTCCTGAAGGACAGCGTCTTACGCTGCCGAACTGGATTCCGGGCAGCTATATGATCAGGGATTTCTCCCGACATGTGGGGACGGTATGCGGCACCGATTCGGACGGTCGGCCTGTGTCTGTCCAGAAACTGGCCAAGTCAGAGTGGCAGTGCGATCCGGTGAAAGGGCCGCTGACCTTGAAGTATGAGGTTTATGCGTGGGACTTGTCTGTGCGCGGAGCTCATCTCGACCAGACCCATGGATTTTTTAACGGCACCTCGGTCTTTCTTGTTGTCAGCGGGCAGGAGCATCTGCCCCACGAGGTCAGTATTGTTCCACCAGTCGGTGTTACGGGCGAGTGGCGAGTGGCGACCAGCCTGCCGCGTCTTGATGCTCCTGCACTTGGATTTGGCACCTATCAGGCCGAGAACTATGACGCTCTGATCGATCATCCAGTGGAAATGGGCAACTTTACGCATGCCTCCTTTATGGCGTGTGGTGTGGAACATGAGGTGGTGATTACGGGGCGCCACCGAACGGATATGGATCGATTAGTCCGGGATCTGGAGCGCATTTGCACGACGCAGATTCGCTTCTTCGGCGAGCCGGCGCCGTTTTCACGCTATGTCTTTTTGGTTACGGCGGTGGGCAATGGCTATGGCGGATTGGAGCATCGTGCCTCTACGGCATTGCTGTGTTCCCGAGACGATTTACCCCAGCAAGGCGAGCCCGAAGGTAATCCCGGCGACCGTTACAAGACCTTTCTGGGACTTTGCAGTCATGAATATTTCCATAGCTGGAACGTCAAACGCATTAAACCAGCTGTTTTCATGCCTTATGATCTACGGTCGGAAACGCATACCCCTCTGCTCTGGGCGTTTGAGGGTATTACCTCCTACTACGATGACCTTATGCTGGCTCGCGCTGGCTTAGTGTCCTCGCAGAGCTATCTGGAGTTGCTGGCACAACAGATCACTCGGCATTTACGCACCCCCGGTCGTTTTCACCAAAGTGTGAGCGAGTCCAGTGTGGACGCGTGGAGCAAGTACTACCGACAGGATGAGAACTCACCCAACTCTCTGGTCAGCTATTACGTAAAAGGTGCACTTATTGCGTTGTGCCTAGACTTGCTGCTGCGTCAGCGCACCAATGACAATGTGTCACTGGATACCCTCATGCAGCGCTTGTGGCACGAGTATGGTCAGACCGGTATCGGTGTGAGAGAGAATGATATTCCTCGACTCGCGGCTGAGTTGTGTGGCGATTCGCTGGAGGATTTTTGGCAGAACGCGTTATACGGCACGGCAGAGCTGCCCTTGGCGGAGTTGCTAGCGGCACGTGGTGTGAAATGGATATTGCGTGCAGCAGAAAATATGGCCGATACCGGCGGTAAGCCTGCAACGGATACGGCACCGAAGCCTTCACTGGGCATCAAGGTACAGAATGCCGATGGCGGTGCACAGTTGCAGATCGTGTTTGCCGGTGGCACGGCCAGTGCGTCTGGGCTGTCGGCAGGCGATGTTTTAATAGCAGTAGATGGTCTCCGTGTGAATGGCGGGACTATCGAGAAAGTCATCGCGTCGCGACAGCCTGGAGATGTGCTGGATGTACATGCGTTCCGTCGTGATGAGCTGATGCAGTTTCAGGTAACGGTGGGACAGGCCCTAAAAGATACCTGCGTGTTGCAGCTGCCTGATGACGTAGAGAGTTGTCGGCAGGTGGAAGAATGGATTCTAGGACGCTGAGTTGGCGGTTGGTGCTCCCGGATATGTAATACGCCAAAGAAAAATAAAGCAGGAGTAGAAAAATGCACGCTGAATTCTGGAAGGATAAATATCCGTCTAATGTGCCTTTTACCATTGATGTGGAGGCCTATGATTCGGTACTTGATGTATTTCATGAGTCCTGCAAACGTTTTGGCGACAAGCCTGCATTCAGCAATATGGGCCGCACGATTTCCTATCGTGAACTTGATCAGTACTCCGCTGCTTTTGCCGCATTCTTGCAGAATGAAACGGATCTTGAGCCAGGCGATCGTATTGCGGTTCAGATGCCAAATCTGCTGCAGTATCCGGTAGCCGTATTTGGCGCCATGCGTGCAGGGCTGGTCGTGGTCAATACGAATCCGTTGTACACCACCCGCGAAATGACGCATCAGTTTAATGACTCTGGTGCTAAGGCACTGGTGGCATTGGCTAATTTCGGCAATCTAGTACAAGAAGTGGTGCCACACACCGGCATCAAGCACGTCATCATCACAGAAGTGGGCGACATGTTGCCTGGCTTCAAGCGCCTGCTGACCAACTTCGTGGTGCGCAAAGTTAAAAAGATGGTGCCGGAGTTCAATATTCCGGGTGCCATTCCGTTTAACCATGTTTTGTCGCGTGGTGCCCGTTGTAAATTCACAGAGGCTACGCCGCATCGTGCTGATGTAGCGGTGCTGCAGTACACCGGCGGCACTACGGGCGTTGCTAAGGGCGCCATGCTGACCCACGGTAATCTGGTGGCCAATCTGCTGCAGATGAAGGCGGTACTGACCAACTTCGAACAGGGCAAAGAAATCATGATTGCCCCACTGCCGCTTTATCACATTTTTGCTTTCACCGTGTGCTGCTTGGGGATGATGGAGATGGGTGGGCATGCTGTGCTCATCACCAATCCTCGTGACATCCCCGGCTTTGTGAAGGAGCTATCCAAATGGAAATTTACCTCTTTTGCGGGCCTTAATACCTTGTTTGTGGCGCTGATGAATAACGAGGAGTTTCGTAAGCTGAATTTCTCATTCCTTAAGACCACTGCGGCCGGCGGCATGGCCATGCAGCATCACGCCGCAGAAGAGTGGGAACGCATTACGGGTTGCCGTATTTCGGAAGGCTTTGGTATGACGGAGACTTCTCCGGTGGTATCGATGAATCCGCCCAACCATGTGCAGATCGGTACGATTGGTATGCCAGTGCCCAATACTCAGGTGAAGACGGTTGATGATGACGGCGTGGACACGCCAATTGGTGAGCCAGGTGAAATTTGCGTCAAGGGCCCGCAAGTCATGAAGGGTTATTGGCAGCGTCCTGAGTCCACCGCCGAAACGATTGATAGCGATGGCTGGCTGAAAAC
>DDBN01000038.1 GCA_002333145.1 Moraxellaceae bacterium UBA2031 | reverse complement strand
GCCAGCATGTCATAAAAACGCAGCAGAATGCCAAACACAAAACGCCCTGGAAACGCACGGCGATAGTGCGCAAACCAGTATCCCATGCGAGTGACCAAGCCCGGCGCCTCAATAAGCAAACGCTCACGCTCAGCCAACGAATGCCACGTCAACTTGATATCGCCTTGAGCAATGTACCGCAGCCCACCATGCACCATTTTCGAAGAACGACTGGAAGTACCCCAAGCATAATCACGCTGTTCAATTAGCAAGGTCTTGATTCCGCGACGCGCTGCTTCTCGCGCCACACCCGCCCCCGTGATACCACCACCAATCACCACTAGGTCCCAATCTTCCTGTGCAACTTTCTGCCAGGTATCAGCGCGTTCCAGACGGATACGCTCCGTCATATTAATTCTCCTCGTCCAGCAACAGCTTGCCCGGATTCATACGCTTTTCCGGGTCAAAATGGCGGCACAGTGCTGTCAGTGCCTTCATCCCCAGCTCGCCTTTTTCGGCAGGCAGGTAAGGTGCATGATCACGCCCCACACCATGCTGATGACTGATCGTACCGCCCATCTTCACAATAACTTCGCTGGCGGTATGCTTAAGTTTCTGCCAGCGTGCCAACGTTTCTTTATAGTCTTTGCCAGCCCTAAAAACATACGTCGTATAAATACTGGAGCCTTGCGAATAGATATGTGAAAGATGCGTGAACGGGAATACCTGCTCCCCCTCATCACGTAAACCTTCACGCAAAGCAGACTCAATTGCTTCCAGCGCAGGTGTTACACGGGGCCAGTCAACCGCTGTTTCCAACGTATCCACGGCATAGCCAAGCTGCCACAGTGACTCACGCAGATACGGCGAACGGAAGCGATTGAACTCCCACTTTTTACCCAACAGCTGCCCTGTACCCACTGCACCGTAGGGTCGCAATTGACGCACTAGCTGCGCCAAGGCAAACCGCACGATGGCACGGGAGCCTGTTAGCCCGACCATCATCATGCAGCGCTCGTCCCCTGCTCCACGCAAACGCAGATATTTATCAAGCAAAGCGATCTGATTTTCATGACCCGCCATGACGAGCTGAGTACGTGTTTCATCCGCATTACTGATACGCAGCATCGATAGCGGTAATTTCAACTGAGCCAGCTCACGAATGGCGGCGCTTCCTACTGCCCAATTTGGTAAAAAGAAAGCGCGGAATTCTTCACATTCTGGTTTGCGGGTAACACGCACTTTGACTTCCGTCAGTACGCCAAGGCGACCTTCCGAGCCCAATACCATCTCACGCAAGTCTGGCCCTGCGCTGGATGCAGGGAAGGTCGGGATATCCATCGTCCCTTGCAGGGTTTCCAAAGAGCCCCCCGCAAACATCTGCTCGATACGGCCATACCGAAGTGACTGCTGGCCACTGGATCGAGTCACCACCCAACCACCCAGCGTGGACAACTCAAACGACTGTGGAAAGTGACCAAGGGTATAGCCCTCAGCATTGAGTAGCGCCTCTACTTGCGGGCCATTGGCACCAGCACCCATCGTTGCAAGCTGCGACTCACGATCCAACGCTAGCAAACCATTCATTTTGGCAAGTGAAAGCGTCAGAACAGGTCGAGTGCCTGATAGCGGATTGATATGACCGGCAACTGACGTGCCTCCACCATAGGGGATAACCGATATATTTTCTTGTTTAGCCCATTCCAGCAGGGTCCGAACCTCTTGTGCCGAAGTTGGCTCCGCCACACCATCCGGAAACGGTGCCATTGTTCCCGCACGCATGGCCAACCAATCAGGCAGGCTCTGACCGCGGGAATGCAAGACGCGTTGCCACGGATCAAGTGAAACTAGGGGATGAGAAGGAAGTCGCGAGGGCGGAACAGAGGCAAGCACCTCATCTTTACCCGCCTCAGGCAGCGCACTGGATTCGCCCAGTTCTTGAATCAGAAATTTCTTGACGCCAAGGTTTGCGGGAAAGTCTGTCGACTCATCCCCCCAGCCATTCCATTTACGCATAAGACCCTCACCAGACTGGCATTAGAGAACGCCGTGTATATCGGGAGAGGCTAGCAGGAATCAGACAAAAGACGATGACAATCTGATCCCATTAGATCACAAAAAGGGACAAATCAAGCTTGCCGAGTTGCTGCAGACTTACGCACCGCCATGAGGGTCGTCATCAGCTTTTCACCCACCGTCGTCAACTGCCACCAAACACGGGCATCTTCTGGGCGCGGCACCCTACGTATAAGGCCTAAAGTTCTAAACTGAACCTTGATGGTGTTGAAGCAAAGAGGTGCCAGTGAGATATCAGTCACCGCATGTGTTTTGGGGCGACTGGTCTGAACATCCTTCAGTGCAACCTCTTGAACACGCTCTGCTACTTTTGACGCAATAAAGTCCTCATGCTGAGGCTGGCTCAAGTAAGGAGCAAAACTCAGAAAAAGTGCATTCCATGGCAGCTGTGAGCGCACAGCGACTTCCTCACAATTGCCGGCCGCATAAGCCTTGCAACGATAAGAAACATCGAAAATATCACGTCCTTCTGAAAGTGGTCCTAGATCATCACCCTTACCCAGCCAATCGTCACGCTCTTGCTCCAACTCCGACAAACGCTGCTTTAGGGCATTATTTTCTCGCTCCAGCTGCGGATTACTAACCTGATTTGCTCGCACCCACCCCGGCATCGGGCGCGATGAAATCAACTCGGGCATCTGCTGACGCAGTGTCATTTCGAGGGTTCGCTCATCTGACCAACCGGCAGTCAGTCCACGCTGCAGAAGCTGACGAAAATCTCGCAGTTTGAGCCGACCCTCTGATGTCAGCTCCTGAAGATCAACTGAGCGCGTCTCAGGAGCATCGTGCAGTAACACCAGAACAGGCTTCTGCTTAGTCGTTGCGTAGACATACTCCATGTGGGTGTAGCTAACCCCGGAAGGAGAGAGAGAGCCGTAACGGCTACCAACCAGAAGGAGGTAATAGTCAGACTCATCGATTAAACGTTTGATCGACGTCCAAGCACTGATGCCAGAGGGATTGAGGTCCAAGCCACAGGGCATGCAGCCCAACGCCGGCAATACCTGGGCAAGCAAGCGCCGCTCCGGCTGCAAATCAGAGTAGGTAGCACTGACAAATACCTGATAACGCTTTTCGCTCACAAAACACTCCGATTCGACAGGCCGCTGGACCTGCTCTCTCGAGCTCGCCAATTACATTTAAATAATAACGGCAAGTGCTTGTTGTCGCACCCCTTTTGGTCAGAAAGGACACTTTTTGATGATAATCGACAAAGCCTAGCAGAATCAAAACTGCCCGGCAGGTGAACTACCATCTGACCTGCTCAAGATGTGTCAGCTCACGCCCCAAGAAACGCCCCCCGATGGCTTGGAACCGCAGAGGCACATCGGTAACGAAGTAGCGGTACTCCGGTGCCTTACGCTGCGGATTATGAAGATTGAGCCGATCGAGCAAAGTAGCCGTTTGCTCGGCCATCGTAATCGCAGAATCAACAAGACGAATACCTGGCCCTGCCACTTCCTGCAGCAGCGGTTTAAGAAGAGGGTAATGGGTACACCCCAGAACCAGTGTATCAATTTGCTCAACAAACACCGGCTTCAGATACTCTCGAGCGGTCATACGAGTGACCTCATGCTCCAGCCAGCCTTCTTCCACCAACGGCACAAAAAGTGGGCACGCCTGAGAATATACGTGAATGGCAGGATTCAGCGCATGAATGCTACGTGCGTAAGCATTGGAGTTGATGGTTGTCGGTGTCCCGATGACACCCACCCCTTTGTGCGCTATTTCAACAGCCGCCTTCGCGCCTGCATCAATAACGTCAAGCACCGGCACAGGTGACATGGCCCTTACCGTCTCAACGGCTACAGCGGCCATGGTATTGCAAGCAATGATCAACAGCTTAACGTCATGTGCCAGCAAAAACTCGGTGATCTGGGCTGTAAAGCTCTGGATGGTTTCCCGCGACTTCACCCCATAAGGAACACGCGCAGTGTCCCCAAAATAAATGATGTCCTCAAACGGCAAACGCTCCATCAGCGCACGTACAACGGTCAGTCCCCCGATACCGGAATCAAAAACACCAATTGGACTGGATGCCTGTGCTGACATGGAAGGCCTCTTATAACCATAGGCGTAATTTGCACGCCCGGACCGTAAATGTACCCTTCGGCCGGGCATTAAAAAAGCCGGCATATAAGCCGGCTTTTTTAATTCTGGAGCGGGAAACGAGACTCGAACTCGCGACCCCGACCTTGGCAAGGTCGTGCTCTACCAACTGAGCTATTCCCGCGAAGTGCGCACATTTTAGGGACGGCAAGCCAAAGAGTCAACGCCAACGAGCCCCGTCATACGGTAATTTCAATACAATCAGCTATGTTCGTCTAAAGATAATTAATGTTTTTTTCTGGAGTCGTAGCCATGACTATGATCGCTGGGTTTTCACAGCCGTACCAACCGAAGCGGCTGTCGCAAGCAGCGTATTCCCTCCATGCCTCCTGCCCTGCCTGTCGTTCTGAGTCGTCTGTTAGGGTGAAAACAATTTTCACCCTACTTAATGAGTTACTTCAGATGCCAAGCCACTATCAATGGTCGCCACTTTCAGGAAACCTTCAACTTAACCCCACGCTACTCTCTCAGTGACATTTTTAAACACTACACACTCATGAAAAAAGGGCTCATAAATAAGAAAAGCCGGCTATTAGCCGGCTTTTCTTAAAGTACATACTGACTAAGCCGCCAACTGTACCTTGGCCGGATCCACACCAAACGTTCCCGGCAAAAGACTCGTGATAACACTCAGAGGCTCTCCGCGACCATCATGAGTCGTTGTCATCATGTCGATATAGCGTGGGCGCTGCAATGAGCGCTTGTCTGTATCCAGCAGTACCAGCAACTTTGGACGCAGACGACGCTCTGCATTCTGGGCAATGATCACCCCAACCTCATTGTTACTTAACTGCACCAGCGACCCTGTCGGGTACACACCAATAGCCTGAATAAACTCTTCAACCAATTGCGACTGGAACTCTGTATTACGCAACTCGTATAAGTGTGAAACGGCCTCAACAGATGTCAGTGCCCGTGCATACGGTCGTTCAGAGGTCATTGCATCATATGTATCGACTAAACCAGCAATCTTGCCTAATGGAGAGATAGCCTTACCCATCAGTTGATTCGGGTAACCACTTCCGTCATAGCGTTCGTGGTGCTCGGCTACCATCTGCAACACCTGCGAAGGCACCTGAGGCATCGCCGAAAGAATCTCGAGGCTGTAATCTACATGCTTGCGCAACTCGACACGCTCAGCTGGCAGCAACAACCCCGGCTTGTTCAGTAAGCCATCGGGTAACCGTGCCTTACCCACATCCATCAAGGTCAGACCAAAAGCAAGGTTATCAAGCGCTTGGCGAGACAGTCCGAGGTGACGGCCAAATACAGTCCCCCAGATGGCGCAGCGGAAAGCATGGTGATAACTATAGGCATTCTTTTCACGAACCCGCGACAACCAAACCATTGCGTCAGGATTTCGTACAACACTCTCTACTACTCTTGAGACCAAATGACGAGTATGAGCAATGTCAGGCATATGTCCTGACTGCAGCTGCTTGTAGACATCTGCAACCGACTGAGCAAATTCGCTATGCAGTTCACGGGAGGCGCCAACCTCTTGAGGCATCGAAACTGTCGTGCGATAGACGAGCTTATTAACCTTGGCGCGAGGAGCACTAGAAACATTAGAGGGAGCGGACTGTGCAGTGGACGCCTTAGCGGACTGCTGAGCACCAACCGCATGGCTGACAGGGTCAATCTTTACCCTGCTCCGTGAAATATCAACCGTGACTTCACGGCAATAACGACGTAGCTGATCCAGCTCCATCAAATCCTTTACGTAGAACCCCTGCAAGGGAAACGGCGTCTCAATCCACGGGCGATCAAGACGGGAGACATACATCCCTTCCTTGAGGTCATCCACTAGAATCTTTCTTTGATCTACCGACATTTCACTGCTCCGGGCCACCAAGGCCAAGCTGACAAAATTTGTCACTCACTCTTTTGTACACTGAGATGATGCAAGAATGAACAGCATGTGGGCGGTTTTTAACCAGTTTACGACAAAGGTCACACTTTTTGCCGCAAATGGTGACCTAAGTCAGAACCGGGCGCCCTTATTCCCCTCGGGAGGACTCTGAGCGCATATTACGGGACACGTCCTGCATGATCTGCGTTAGCGTGTCTAAACGGTCATTAATTTGATCTAAATCGCGCTGGGAGGGGATGCCCAGTCGGGTCAGTGCAGTGGTAATACGATCATCGAAGGCACGCTCAACCCGCTCACGGGTATCAGTTGCCTTGTCTAGCACTCGACCTCGTACCTCTCCCACCGTATGGTCTGCAATCTCACGGGTCTTGCTCTCAAGATCTTCGCCAATCTTAACGAGATTATCAAAGAGCTTGCCGCCCTCTTCCTCTGCCTTGGCAAAAGCACCCAAGCCAGCAAGCCATATCTGCTGAGTATACTTGCGAAGGTCTTTCGCTGGAGCAACTTTAAGCTTCTTGTCGGAAGGCTTCTTGAGACCCGTCATGTTCTACCCCGTATCAATTTAACAGCGCAGCCATTCTAGCGAGCCACAGTCTTATTCCGCCTCAGTTTGTCAGACAATCAACATCCGTCAAAACATCAGTACATACTGCAGATAACCTGCCAGCAACCCTAGTACGGCACCCAAAGTAATGAGAATCCATTCATCTTCCTGAAAGGCTGGGCGAAGCAAATCCTGAAACTCCACATTACTCATGATGCGCATCTTGTCGCGGAATATCTCATGAATGACGCCTGCCCGCTCACGATTAAAGCTTGGATCGGACAGTGGCCCGATCGTCATAGCCACAGCCTTTTCAAGCACAAGCGCCTTGATTTGTGCATAGCCCTCGGCTCCAAGCGTCAACTGTACCGCCGTCCGCACAACACCAGACTCCAGTAGAGGCCGCATATGCCGCTTGATCATGGCACGAGTACGATCGGAGCGCGGACCTGTCATTACCTCATTCATCAGGTTCTTGAGGTTGATAACTTCTTGAGTAGCAATCATGGCAAACTTGTCTGACACCTCAAATTTGCGCCGTAAAAACAGACCGTGCAGCGTCACCGGCCCTACTTTGATCGGGTCTAGAGGGCGAAAAATCAGATTCAATGCGAGCCAATTGGTGGCATAACCCACCAAAAACCCAAAAAAAGGCATCACCCATGGTTTGGGGTATACCGCCCACGCCCACATCTGAATTAACCCGAAAAGAAAGCCGAAGTAGAACCCTGAATTCACAACAAAGCGGAGCTCGACGTCACCTACATCCTTGAATACACGCACCATAAGTGCCTTATTTCCGGAAAGCAGCGTAACAACCATCTGCTTGAGATCCAATAACTCTTCGATATTCTCTGCCATATCATCGACCATGTTATCCATGATGGATGGCAACTGACGACGAACACGAGAGTAAACCCGTCGCTTAACCATGAGCGGCAAGTTATCCCACAGCACGGCATTCTTTTCAGACATGATCTCATCGACGTACTCGTCGATACGGCCCATGATAGATTTGCTGATGTGGCTAGCAATTTTTTCCGGCTCCATTTGCTGGAATAGCTCGGAAAGGCTGGCCAGCTTGGCCAAAGTATTATCGACGACAATCCCGGCCATCTTCTCCGCTTTAGACGGAATAATGCCCTGCCAGCCCAGCCTAAGCTTCTTATAACCCACGAACTCCAAAGGCCAGAAGGTCATCTGAATAGCTATCCAGTTGGTAAACCAACCAACAGCAGCAGCTATAAAAGGGATAGCAACATAAGACCAGAAATCTGGACGGTTCCAGATGGTCAGAAAAAATTCTTGCATGGAGCAGTTCCTGCATGTGTCCATCGGCTGGTAGCACCCCTCTATATTAAGGAGGCAGCCGATGTCAGGGCATAAGAGTATACACCGAATTTTACCTGCGGCATCATCCCGACTGACGCACCATCAGCGCTCACCGGCCACCCGTTCGCTACACGTTTACTTCTATAATAGATTGTATGGCGGACTCGAGTCGCTAGAATGAATACCCACTAGCCGCCCCAAGAGCGGCAGACCAAGGCAGCAAATAACCCCATGATGGCCGACCACGACAATTACAATAATACGCATCGTGATGAAGGGCGCCCATTAGGCCAGCACTTGGTGCTTGGCCTGATCGAATCGTTACTAAACAGCTTTATCGAATTGGATCCAGCAACCCTCAATGAGGTTACGGCACTCAGTGGTCTGATTGTTCGTGTCAAACTGGCCAGCCCCTACTATGCGTTCTACCTGTACTTCACACCAGAAGGTATTGAGGTTCTAGATGTAGCACCAGGGCCAGCCAGCGTCAGAATAAATGCTAAGGTTTATGACCTGATGCGAACCCTTCTGGGAACACCCAACCAGACAACATCGGGTCGCTCTCGTATCAAGGTCTGGGGAGAGCCCGAGCGCGTTGCTTCTCTAGAGCACCTGCTCACTGAGTACAACGTTCGTACGCGGGCCAGGCAATGGATGCACGAGCATCTGGATATCAACAGTTTGTGGGAACGTATACGACGCCACGATCCTAGTTGGCTTCAGGACTTTATCCCGCTGCCCGGCTTGATGCGTGATGCACTAAATGAACTCAGACAGCTCAACCATAATCTGCAACGACATCAGGAGGAGCTAGAAACCTTCAGACAACGTTTAAACCGGCAGCGAAAACAAGATCTGCTGATCATGATGGTGGCATTTCTGGTCATACTGGGAGGGCTGACAGGCGGATTAACATCAGCAGCACTGACTGCTCTTACGCCGGAACGTATCTTGCTTCTGATCGCGGGACTAACATTGGTTCTTTCTCGTCTACGCGACAAGTCCTGAGACCTGCTTAAGTATTATCCTGACGACGTTTCTTACCAAGTAGAGCGTTGAAGCCGTCGTTAAGCAGATCAGAACCCGATCGCGCAGCCTTCCAAGTAGCCTCTCTTAATACATCACTGGCATTAATGTCTGCCAAAGCCTCTGCAATGGATCGCTTGACCCTAATCTCAACCGTACGGCCAATATCATCGTGTAACTCTCTTAAGCGATGCTCCATCTCCTGACGCCAAGTGCGCTGAAAAAACCACCAAGCGCATGCCAACGTAATGCCACTCGACAGAAGTGCCGTAGCAATGATGATGACCAGTGGCTCAAGCATGAAAACCTCACTATCTACAATGTACTGCCCGTTAAGGCAGCAAGATTCTAGCAAACATGCTTTCAATGAGCTGAGCCAGTTGTAAGCAAATGCTCTGGCTTATGCCTGCAATGTCATGCTGTACGCCGTACTATCAGCATCGGTATGATGCATGTCATAAACCGCTCCCTAAGGCTGCCACCTAGCATGATTACAATTGAAATAACTAATCTTGATGAACTGGTCAAAGAGCATCGTGGGCCCCTTTCTGCCATGTTCGGCAAACTGGTGACCGATGTAGAGGGAGAAGTGGAGCGCATCATTATCAGTGAACTGAAAGAAGAGTTCGAGAAACGAGGGGTTCGGGCGAACATCTGCAGCATTAGTGGAATATCGTTGCGCCGATTCGTGAACTCCTAATCCAAAGAGACTCCTCAGGCGACAGGGACAAAACGGTCAAGGAGTCGTGCTTGGCTTGGTCCGAGTAAATCAAGGTCATACAACCGCGCCTCCGCCAAGGAAAAGGGCGACCCCGTCATCACTCCATGCTCTAGCCAACCCGCTAAGCCTGCTACTAGTGGCATGTGCGTAACCACAACAACTACCTCTCCATTAGCAACAGCCTCCAACTCAGACAATGCGTTACGAAGCAGGTCTTCAGGCGTGATGCGTTCAACGATATGTAGCGCGGCCAACGGCATCACTAATTGTAACTCTGCGGCAGTTTCTCTGGCGCGACGATAAGGGCTGCTGGCCAGAATAAAGGGCTGACTTATTTTCATCGAAAGCCAACGCCCCGCCTCTTCTGCCTGACGATGGCCTCGAGCCGTCAATGCCCGTTCACTGTCGGCAAGCCGTAATGGCTCAGCCTCTGCGTGACGCATCAATACCAGCTTCACACTGGAGCACTCGTCCGCGGTAGGACAAACTCGACATCACTGCTCTGCCCGCCCTGCATTATTTTGCCCAACACGGCATCCAGTGGCTGCTCATTGAAAATGATTTCATAGAGCCCACTAACGATCGGCATGTAGACACCAAAATCATCCGCTTTCTGCTTCACGATCTGAATAGTATTGATGCCTTCTGCCGTTTGCTCCAACTCTTCAATCACATCCGCCAGCGATTGGCCTGAGCCCAATGCAAATCCAACCTGATAATTACGGCTCAAGGGCGATGAACATGTAGCAATCAAGTCACCCACACCCGCCAAACCAAGGAAGGTCAATGGATTGGCGCCCAGTTGCACTGCAAAGCGACTCATTTCAGCCAATGCACGAGTCATCAGCATACTTTTAGAGTTCTCACCAAGCTTGAGTGCGGCCGCCATACCTGCTGCCACGGCATAGGCATTTTTGAGTGCGCCCGCAAGTTCGACACCATAGACATCCGAGTTAGCAAAAACACGAAAATATCGGGAAGAGAGAACGTGATGCACGCGGTCACGCACATCCGGCTGAGTACTGGCGATTACCGTACCCGATACCATGCGCGCGGCAACCTCACGGGCGAGATTGGGACCACTTAGCACGCCAACCCGTTTGCTGCCAGACTCCTCACGAAGGATTTCACTCATCAAGGCAAAGCTTTCTTTCTCTATCCCTTTTGTCGTACTGACAAGCATATGGTCTGGACGAATGAACGGCTTTGCTGCCTGCATTACCAACCTAAATGCCTTACTGGGGATAGACACAAAAATAATGTCCGCCGCGGCGAGTGTTGCCTCAAGATCACGACTGAAAGCCAACCCGTCAGCCAACCGAAAACCGGGCAGATAGCGTGTATTTTCACGCACACTCTGCATGTCCGCGAGCTGTACCTCATCGCGTAACCATAACGTAGCTTGATGGCCATTCTCTGCCGCCAGATTAGCCAGAACAGTACCAAAACTACCGCCGCCAAGAACTGCAACTCTGAGAGCCTGTGGAGTGCTCATAGATAATCCCGTTTAATTAGGCTGCCTGAGTATAACGAGCTTCTGCATAACAACCATATAAGCCATGACTGGTTTTTCATTGCGGTTTAGAGTAGTGATTAAACCAAACCAATGCTGGGAGCGTCCGACATGAAAGCACGCCTTGCCTCTTCTGCATTTATCGCAATTGGAGTCACTCTCACTGCATTTGTAAAAGCCGCTGAGCCACTGCCTACTGAAGAGCTGAGCCGCATTCAGATCACATTGCCCACTGCCCCCTCCTGCCAGCCCACATCCGACGATAAGGAGAGCGACTGTAGCAATACTGAACAACTGAATGAACTAACAAGAAATAGCATCAAGGAGTCATTGGAAACAGGCCCTGCCATGCAAATGTCCCGCCCTTCCTTACCACCGCTATCGCCTGAGCCTAATGCGACCCTACAACAGCAACAAATTATCAAAGACTTTACCAACCTCCCTTGGGGACGTTAAGCCTACTTTATGATTACCTATAACGCTCCATTTCATGAAAATGAGGGCTGTACAGATTTCTATAGTTGGCTACACTCGAGGCACTGCTCGGAAAGAAGCAGCCAGTCCGTTTCCAGTCCAACTCGGAAGCCTACAATCGCTAAAAGGATGCACACCATGAAAAAACTTCTCGCAATTGCTCTGCTGGCCACCACCGCCAATGTCGCTACTGCAGACCAAGATATCGGCTGTGGCCTCGGTTCCATGGTTATGGCAGGCCAGTCCGGCCCGGTCTTCAAGGTACTGGGTGCCACCACTAACGGCACTTCCGGCAACCAGACCTTCGGTATCACTACTGGCACCTTGGGCTGCCAGTCCTCCGGTGCCGTAACTTCTCGCGCACGTCTTGGCATGTTCACCGGATCCAACCTGGATCGCTTGGCTCGTGATATGTCTGTAGGTCAGGGCGAAACACTGAATGTGTTGGCCGACCTGATGGGCGTAAAAAATGCCGACAAGGATCATTTCTTCCAGGCTACTCGCACCAACTTCGGCAAGATCTTTGCTCCTGAAAATGAAACTGCTGGTGCCATTTTGGCCGCCCTTGAAGAAGTCATGGCGAATGATAACGTCTTGGCAACTTACACCAAGGCCTAATCAGTCTGTAATATGACACCCGGCTTAGGCCGGGTGTTTCTCTTTGTCGACACCTAAAACTCTTTCCCTATGATTCTGCGTCTGTTTTTTGCTGGCGCCTTGGCGTGTCTGGGTTTGTCTGGCACTCATGCCAGCGCCACTCCACTCAGTCTCTCATCAGCACAACTGCAAACACTGGCCAACTCGCCTTACTGGCATCTTTTGCTGCGCTACGA
>DDBN01000107.1 GCA_002333145.1 Moraxellaceae bacterium UBA2031 | reverse complement strand
GAGCAACTGCATGTGCGCTGGGGTCGTGACGCTGCTGATCGTGAAAAGCGTGGCTTGCCTGCCGATATTCCCATTACGTGGCGCGATGCGCTGGCCCGCCTGCAACTTGGTTTTGCTCTGCCGGCTGAGTTGGCGAAGGGTGATGACTCTCGTTTTTCCGGGCGTGTGCCGTTGCAGGCCGTGTTCTCCGTAGGTCAGGCCCAAGTAATGGCGCGTCTGGCTTTGCTGCTGGAGGCGCTGCTGGCGTGGGAGGAGCGTCTGGCTTATGCACGGCCTTTAAATGACTGGGCCGATACGCTGGATGGTTTGCTTGAGGCATTCTTTGCCGAAACGGACGAAAGCCGAGATGCCTTGCAGTACTTACGGGATGCTGTGCTGGAATTGCGCGATCAAGCCCAGCGTGCACCAGAAGCCGGTGCTCAGCCGTTTGCAGTAATACGGCGCTGGTTAAATCGACAAGTAAAGGGACTGGAAAGTCGTCGCGGATTTTTGCACGGCGCCGTGACCTTTTGCGCCATGGTGCCGATGCGCAGTCTGCCGTTTGACATGATTGCAGTGCTTGGTATGGACGATGGTGTGTTTCCCCGCCAACAAAAGCCGTGGCCATTTGATTTGATGGCAGAAAATTCTGCCGCCGGTGATCGTTCGCGTCGTCAGGATGACCGTTACTTGTTTTTAGAAACCATGCTGGCTGCGCGGAATACGCTATACCTTAGCTATGTTGGCCTGAGTGATGTGGATGGCACGGTTCGCCCGCCATCTCCCGTGTTGGCTGAGCTGATGGATCAGGTGCGCGCTACCGTCACTGTGTCGGATGAAAAATCATTTCGTCAGCGCTTTTACACAGAACATGCCTTGCAGCCCTTCAGCCCTCGCTACTTTTCTGGCGATGAAAAGCTGTTTTCCTTCTCGTCACGATTTGCTGCGGTGAGCGGGCTATCGGGAGTAAAGGTAGAAGTGCAGGAAGCGGCATTCAAAGAAGCGTTACCGCCACCTTCAGACGATTTACTATCTATCACGCCGCAACGCTTCGAGCGATTTATTGCACACCCGCAACGGTTCTTTCTGCGTGAACGGATGGGCGTGCATATCCCCTATGCCAGTGATGTGCTCTCCGATGAGGAACCCGTCGACCTTCCCGATCAACGCGAGCTACGTCAGCGCTTGTACGATAAAGATCAGTCTAAAGTTGAGGGACTGCGTGCTGAAGGGCTGCTGCCTTCTGGCGTCTGGGGCGCGCAGCTGTGCGGCGAGCAGGATGAGTTGGTTGAGCAAGTGCGTCAGCGCGTAATGGAATTAGAGCTGACTGAAGTCGACCCTGTGCGTGTGCACGAGGTAGTGGATGGCGTTACTTTCACCGGCATGCTGGAAGATGTCACAAGTGCTGGATTGGTACGGGTATCGCTGGAAAACAATATTTACGCTACCGATGTACTCCGTCTCTATTTTGCACATCTGCTGTTGTGTGCCACTAAGCCAGAGGGTATGGAGCTGTGCAGCTATCTTGTTGGTTTAAAAGAAACAATTACTTTTCAGCCGATAACAAATGCGCCACAGGCATTAGCCGCTTTTGCCGCTGCTTATAAAGAAGGTCTTTGCTTGCCTTTACCGTTATTTCGCCGGGCGTCGCCAGCGTTCATCAAAAATCAGAATATCGATGATGCGCATAAAACGTGGGAAGGCAGTGATTATGCTACGGGCGATTGTGAGGATGCCTGGATAAAGCTGCTTTGGCGTAATGCCGACCCGTGCGATGAGCGTTTTACACAATGGGCCGAGCGCCTATACGGACCGATAAAGACCACAATGGACGGGATGGGCAAGCGATGACAAATGACATTGTGCTGAAGCCACTCGACCTGTACTCCTTGCCTTTACAGGGTGTGCAACTGGTTGAGGCCAGTGCCGGTACTGGCAAGACATGGACCATTGCGGGTCTTTATGTCCGTCTGTTGTTAGAAACAGACGAGACTATCAATCGCCTCTTGGTGGTGACATTCACCAAGGCAGCTACCGCAGAGCTGCGCGATCGCTTGCGCCGGCGTCTGGTGGATGTAGAAACCGCCCTGCTGCAGGGTGAAAGTGTTGATCCCTTTTGCCAATGGGCGCTGGATAAATTCGTTGATGATGCGCGTGAAAAAGCGCTTATCAAACTGAATGAAAGTATCCGTCGTTTTGATGAATCCGCGATCTTCACCATTCATGGGTTTTGTCAGCGCGTATTGAATGAAGCACAGTTGCCTGCCTTGCTGGGCGAGCCGGATATTGTACCCGATGAGCGTGAGTGGTTGCCGGGCCTGTTACAGGAAGCATGGATTCGTTATTGCAACGACCCGTTACAAGCTGAGCTTCTGCGACTGAGTGCCGTCACCCCAGAGGTAATTCAGCGTGACATTGAGGTGCTGCTGGTTAAGCCTTACTTGCAACTGAATACTAAAAAGAAGACATGTGATGTTGATTCTCTGAGAGAGGGAAAAATTGCACTTCGTACTCGCTGGAATAATGACCACGAAGCCATCATTAAGGATATAAGTGAGGCCGATGGTCTGAGCCGTGCGGAGAAAAGCTACAAGTACCTTGACGATATTATTGAAGAGCTAAAAATTTGGTTGCTGAACGACTCAAGCCTGACAAAGTCTGTTCGTCGTTTGACGCCAGTCGAGTTTGATAAGCACATGAAAAAGAAAGGCAGTGCCCCAAGGCACGCCTTCTGGGAAGCATTGCAGGAGTGGTTTGATAACGCCGATCTGCTGGTTTCAAAATTCCGCACTGATATTATTGGTGATGTGCGCAAAGGTTTGCTGGACCATAAAAAGTCACAGGGCTTGTTATCGTATCAGGATCTACTTGAGCTGTTGGCGCAGGCAGTTGAAGACGAAGCCATTGCCAATAGTATCCGTCAGAATTACAGCGTGGCCTTAATCGATGAGTTTCAAGATACGGACCCACTGCAGTTCCGTATCTTTGATAGGCTCTATCGTCAAGCGGGTTTGCCGCTGTATCTCGTGGGCGACCCGAAACAGGCTATTTATAGCTTTCGTGGCGCAGATATTTTTACCTATTTGCGTGCCCGAGAGCATGCTAATGGACGCTTCACGCTGAACACAAATCGCCGCTCACTACCTGCGCTGGTTAAAGCAGTGAACAATGTGTTTATGAATCACTCTAATCCCTTTCTGTTGTCGCGCTTAAGTTTTGTCGATGTTAATGCGGTGGAGCCAGAAAGTAAGCTGTCGATTAATGAGCCGCCTTTTCATTGCTGGCTGCTGCCTCCTAATGACGGAAAAAAACTCGACAAGGGTACGGCACATCATTTCAGTGTTGCCACCACAGTGAATGAAATAGTTCGATTGCTTCTGGGGGCCGCACGCGGCGAGATTGTCATCGGCGATAAACCACTTCGCCCAGGTGACATTGCAGTTCTGGTTCCAAGGCATAACGATGGCCGTGCCATTGTTGATGCATTGGCTGAGGCCGGCGTGGCATCGGTAATTCGTAGTCAGGACTCTGTATTTGCCACTGATGAAGCGCGTGAAATGCTTTCAATGCTTGAGGCAATTGCCGAGCCGGGCAGGGAAGGGCAAGTCAAGGCGGCGTTTATCTCTACCTTAATGGGCGGCACTATCGAGGCTCTCTTTGCCGATCAAGAGGATGACGCACGCTGGTCGGCGCTGATCGAACAACTATTAGCAGCGCGTGATCTTTGGTTGAGCCATGGCTTTATGCCCATGTGGGAGAAGACGCTGGCAGCGTTTACCGTTTATGAGCGGGTATTAAGTGGCTCCCATGGTGAGCGTCGTCTCACCAATTTGCGCCACCTCGCCACCCTCATGCAGCAACAGGCGGATATCGACCCGGTACCAGAGCGCCAGATGGCTTGGCTGCGTGAGCAAGTGCGCGAAAGGGAGACAACGGAAGATACACAGCTGCGCCTTGAAAGTGATGCGGAGCGCGTACAGGTGCTCACTATTCACGTTAGTAAGGGCCTTGAGTATCCCATCGTATTTTGCCCTTTTCTTTGGGAAGGTAAGTTGGCGCGTAAAGATGATGTCAATCGTGCCGAGTACCGCTCTGGAGGAGACTCCCTGCTGGATATCGGCTCCGAAGGCTTTGTGCATGCCACTATGCGCATGAAGACCGAGCGCATGGCCGAAAAATTACGCGTGCTTTATGTGGCACTAACGCGAGCCAAGTACCGTTGCTATGGTATTTGGGGCTGGGCCAGAGACAGTGAAACCGCACCTTTCAGTTGGTTGCTGCTGGGTGGCAATACTGAAGGTGAGCCCGATGCGGATGTGCTCACGCGTGATTTGGATCGTTTTAAGTACGACGATTATGCCGAGGCGTTGGAGCGGGTGGCCAAAAAAGTTCCGGAAGGCTTTGCCTGGGAATCGATAGCGGAAGAAGTATCTTCTAATGCCATGCCTGCTGAGCGTGCGAGTGAATGCGCGACTGTGGTTCCTGAATTCAACCGTTCATTGTTGCGTCGCTGGCGTGTGAGCAGCTTTACCGGTCTCTCTGAAAGTGCCCATGATGTTTCGCGCAAGGCTGAAAGCCCGGATCATGACTCCGATGTACAAGAGCCAGTAGAGGTTGCTGCAGTGCAGGAGCCACAAGGTATTCATGCGTTCCCGAAAGGTGCCAATGCAGGGGTGTTCTGGCACGCGGTGCTGGAAGATTGTGTGGGTAATCCATTGGCCGATCATGTGGCAGTCATCACCGAGCGTTTGCAGCAACATGCATTGCCGCTTGATTGGCTGCCACTGGTGGAATCCACGCTGGTGCAGTTACTAGAAACGCCACTCGATGAAGAAGGCGCTCGCCTAGGTTATCTGGATGCAGCCCGTGCCGAAATGGAGTTTCTTTATCCCGTACAGCAACTTTCACCTGCGCAGTTTCTGTCATTGCCTGATCTTCTGCCACGGTATCGTGATGCCCTTACCGCACTCGATTTCCCTACGCTGCAAGGTTATCTAAAAGGCTTTATCGACCTTATCTATCGCCACCAAGATCGCTATTACGTCCTCGATTACAAGACCAACTGGTTGGGCCCGGATGAGAGCAGCTATACGCAGGAGAGAATGGAAAAGGCCATGGCCGGTTCGCACTATTTCTTGCAGTACTGGCTCTACGTGCTGGCCCTGCATAGACACCTGAAAACCGTGAAAGCAGATTACGATTATGACCGTGATATAGGCGGGGTACGTTACTTGTTCCTGCGCGGTATTGCGGCAGAAACACGCGGTGTTTACGCACGCAAGCCATCACGCAAATTGATCGAAGCGCTGGATGCTCTTATGAGTGGAAAGAAACACGGAAGTAATGTGGCGACAGGAGTGTCGGCATGAACATGATGACATCTCCGTTGATGCAGTCGGCTCGTAACTGGCTGTCGCGGGAAGCGCCGAATTTACCATCGGATGTTCAGGCCGCTATTGAATTACTGTATTCCGCTGTTGAGTCAGGCCACGTTTGTATTCGTGTAGATGCTGCCAATGCCGCTGACTGGTATGCCACTGGCTGGGTTGGCAAGCAGGGTGATTATTGCCCCTTTATTCTTGAAGACAGTGGCCGATTTTATCTGGCGCGTTATCACGATCATGAAAAAGAAGTGGCGCAGTCGCTTCGTCAGCGTGCCGAGAAAATGCTCTCTCCACAAAACCCCGATGCCTTACAGGAGCAACTACAGTCCTTGTTTCCAGAGAGCGATCCGGCCGACCGCCAGCGTATGGCTGTTCTCTTAGCGCAGTTTAAAGCGCTGACGTTGGTGAGCGGTGGCCCAGGTACCGGTAAAACGACCACCGTGGTGAAAATGCTCGCCCTGCTGCAGTCTCAGGCCGGTGATACGCCATTGCATATTCTGCTGGCGGCACCAACAGGCAAGGCGGCACAGCGCCTGTCCGAATCTATTCGCGGTGCTAAAGAGAAATTGTCTGTTTCGGATGATGTGAAAGCGGCCATTCCCGAGCAAGCGCAAACCCTTCATCGTCTGCTTGGTGCACAAGGCGATACCGGTCGCTATCGTCACGATGAGAGCAATCCACTGTCCTGCGATGTGCTGCTCATTGACGAAGCCTCTATGATCGATCTTGCATTAATGCACGCTGTTTTATCGGCATTGCCGCCAGATTCTCGGCTTATTCTTCTTGGCGATCGTGATCAATTGGCCTCAGTGGAGGCTGGCAGCGTGTTTGGTGATCTCTGTGTTGCACAGGGCATGAGCGATCAACTCAGTGCTCAACTGGCTCCTTATGGTGTCAGTATCGCGCCGCAGGCTCTTAGCAGCCCAATAGCCGAGTGCCGTGTTGAGCTGACCCGCAGTTATCGTTTTGCTGCAGACAGCGGTATCGGTACGGCCGCCAGGGCCGCACGGGAAGGAGATGCCGCTGCTTTGCTGCAGGCACTGGTGAACAGCCCGGATATCTCACACTGCCATGTGGCTCAGTTGCCGGCACAATTGGATAAGGGCTATGCCGCTTATCGAGAGGTGGCGAAACAAGGTGATCCTGCCACGGCATTTGCAGCGTTTCTGCAGTTCCGCGTTTTGTGCGCGCACCGTCAGGGTGCCGCCGGGGTGGAAGGCCTTAATGCACTTATGGAGGCTGGTCGTAGCCTCTGGTATGCCGGCCGGCCAATCATTATTCGCGTAAACGATTACGCGCTGCGCNNGCATGGGCCATGACCGTGCACCAGTCTCAGGGCTCCGAGTTCGACGATGTCTTGTTGGTATTGCCGGAGGTCGTTACACCGGTATTGGATCGTCCGCTTATCTATACCGCAGTAACACGCGCAAAATCACGCTTTGTTCTCTGTGGTGAGGCAAGTGTGCTGGAGGCAGCACTGCTTACCTTGCCAAGGCGTGAGTCTGGGTTAGTGGCAAAGCTGGCCTGAGTGCTAGCCACTCTGAAAACCTGTTACTGTATTTTTTGTTTCAATTTACAGTATGAGGAGTGGCTAAAAATACGGCCTTCTAGTGATAATTGGCCATTGGGTGTAGAAGGCCGCGGCCCTACAATCGTCGTTCGTTAAGCCTGAATTCACCATCTTTCGCCATGTCTGTGAGGACGTATGAGCAAGTTCATCGACCGTTCTGTGCGTTTCTACCGTACTGGCTCTGCCTTCGTGAACAATGCTATCCAGCGTCGCGTTAACAAGGCCAAATACATTCAGGCGGACAAATCTAATTATGAAGTGATTTGCACGGATGGTCTGATGTCGGTGCGTCACTACAAGGCGCAGCCACCGGGCTCTACGATGATGATCGACGGCAAGCCGTATGTGGCCCGCCAACGTCGTTATGCCATGCCCATTGTATTGGTGCCGCCACTGGGTGTGTTTGGCTGGATCTTCGACCTGATGGCCGACCGCAGCATGGTGCAGTATTTCCTCGCACACGGTTTTGACGTTTACCTCATCGACTGGGGCGCACCGAGTCAGGATGACATGAATCTTTCCCTAGAAGATTACGTCTGCCGCTGGTTCCCTAAGGCTATGGCGGCCATTCGTGAACACAGTGGTAGTGAAGAGCAGTCGCTCGTGGGGTATTGCATGGGCGGCTTACTGGCGCTTATGTATCTTGCCTCCAGTAATGATGACAACGTCGCGAATCTGGTGACGATTGCGTCACCTGTAGACATGCATCAGATGGGGTTTTCCGGCCCGCTGTCCAAAGCCCTCAGCAAGCCGATATGGGCAATCGGCAAGATTACCGGCCTTAAGATTACCGAGATGGAAAATCGCTTCTTCCATGTGCCGGGCAATCGCTTGTCGTTGATGTTCAAGATGACCAACCCGCTGGGAACTGTTTCCAGTTATCTGCAGTTGGTGCGCAATATGGCGGATGACGATTATGTCTCGCGCTACATGACCATGAGCGAGTGGTTCACCAATATGCCGGATTATCCGGGTGCCACCGTACAGGAAATGATTCGCAAAATGGGCTTGTATAATCGCATGACCAAGGGCCGTTTCCGTATCGGTAACCGCGTGGCAGACTTCAATACCATTCACGCTAACTTGCTCGCTTTTGCGGGCGACAGTGACAATCTTGTGCCGATTCCGGCGGCGGAAGCGATCATGAATGTGGTGGCATCCACCGACAAGACATTCGAGATTGTTCCGGGTGGCCATGCCGGTGTGTTTACGGGGAGCAAGGCAACACACACCACTTGGTCCATTACCAAAGATTGGCTGAGCCAGCGCTCGGGCCGTATTTCCTCTGGTCAGGCATCTGACTGAGCCCCAATCCAGTCAGGCACTGCATCACAGAGGCCTGACTGGATTGTTCATTTTTCCCAACTGCTTTGTCATTTGCTGTCATGCCATCAACTGACGGGCCTGTATAGAATCCGGTGACGCCTTCCTGCCGGATCGACTGATGAAAACCCGTATTACTGAGTTGTTGGGGATTGCCCATCCCATTTTGTTGCCGGGGATGACTTATGTGTCCAATGCTGAGCTGGTCGCCGCGGTGTGCAATGCTGGCGGTCTTGGGCTGCTTGCCGTAGGCCATCTCACCCCGGAAGAAACCCGCCAAGAAATCCGCCGCGTGCGTACGCTCACCGATAAGCCATTTGGGATTGGTGTGGCTCTTATCATGCCGGGCGGAACGCAAAATGCAGAAGTAGGCATTGAGGAAAAAGTTCCCATTATCAATTTTTCTCTTGGTAAGGGCGACTGGATTTGCAATCGCGTGCATGCCTACGGTGGCAAAGTGTTTGCCACCGTAGTGAATGAAAAACATGCCCTTGCCGCCGAACGGGCTGGGGTGGACGCACTCATTGTGACCGGCCATGAAGCTGCCGCTCACGGTGGCGATGTCACCTCACTGGTGTTGATTCCTGCCATTCGCCAAGTAACCACTCTGCCTATTATAGCTACCGGTGGTTTTGGTACCGGAGGAGGGCTGTTGGCAGCATTGGCATTGGGGGCTGATGCAGTGGCCATGGGGACGCGTTTTGCCGCATCACAGGAAAGCCCAGTGCATGCCGCCACCAAGAAAATGATCACCGAAAAATCAGTGAGCGACACCATCTACACTACCAACTTTGACAGCATGGGCTGTCGCATCATGAAAACACCTACAGCAACTGCTGCGGCAGCAAAGCCGCTGTCGTTGCCGCGAGTGCTGGTGAAGGCACTGAAGGCCGCTCGTGAGACAGGCCAGCCCATGATGGCGTTGATACGCAGCGTATTGAAAGAAGGTTTTTTGCCGACGCTTAAGCTGGCATATTTTGGCGCGGCTACGCTGCAGATCCGCAAGGCTATTATGGAAGGTGATCATAAGGAGGGCGTACAGCTCATCGGCCAGGTGCAGGGGCTGGTAAAAGATATTCCTGCAGTAGCAGACATCATGCAGCGGGTAATGCAAGAAGCTGATACGGCATTATCTGATGTACAGTCGCAGGTACGTGCCTGACAATTTTTAGCAGGGAGTTTTACTCATGGATGCCATACAAGCCTTACTCACCCGTCGCTCACGGGCTCAGCTAAATACCCCAGCACCGCCTCCCGCTGTGCTGGAAAAAGCGTTTGCTTGTGCTTTACGAGCCCCGGATCACCGGATGCTGCGACCTTGGCGTTATCTTGTTATTCAAGATGAGGCATTGGTGAATTTGGGCGATGTATTTGCGTCAGCCGCACTGGCCGACAAGCCTGATATGGAGCCCGCTGAAGTTGAACGTATGCGCAAAATGCCGCAGCGGGCACCGCTGATTGTGGTGGCGATTACCTGTCATAACGAAGAGGGCAAGGTGCCCCGTGATGAGCAAGTGCTATCAACCGGCGCGGGTGTCCAAAACTTTCTGGTCGCACTTCACGCTCAAGGTTACTCCGCCATATGGCGTTCTGGCCCCATGGCATCGCACCCTCGTGTGATGGCAGCCCTCGGCCTGACGGTGGGAGAGACTATTGCGGGCTTTATCTATTCTGGTACCGGGCTGGTCGAGCCTAAGCCACAAGCGCCCTTGCAGCAGACTGACTTTGTGCGGGAATGGCGGGGATGAGCATGCCGGAACAACGCGCACAGGCATTGATCGTACAGCTGCATCAGGAAGTTCCGCTAACAGCCGCCATGCAGCTGGCTTTACAGTCTTTCGACGATAAGACATTGGTGTTTCGCGTGCCACTTATGCCGAATATCAATGATAAAGGCACGGGCTTTGCCGGCAGCATCACATCGTTAGGCTGCATTACCGGCTGGTCCTTGCTTACGCTGTGGAGTGAGCCGCTGT
>DDBN01000022.1 GCA_002333145.1 Moraxellaceae bacterium UBA2031 | reverse complement strand
CTAGCCTCTAGCCTCTAGCCTCATGACGACTAGGGCGCCAAACTGACCAGTCATCTAGTTTTGCGCTAGCGTTCACGTGACAGAGAGGGGGTGTTCCTGTTATTAATTGGCAGTATGCCCAATTAATCTAAGTGCATCTATAGATGAAGTGTCCCCTAACAACAGCTCGTCGTCGCGGTCGTCCGGCGCGTGCCGACACCGTAATGCCACGAGAGTCCATCCTGCACCAGGCATTCTTGGCGTTTGCCCGGCAAGGTTATGACGGCGTGTCACAACGGCAGCTGGCCACCGAATGCGGGGTCAGTGACAGCCTGCTGCATCACCATTTTGGCAGTAAGCAGGGGCTTTGGCAGGAGGCGGCTGATAGCGAATTTGCGCCACTGGTGGCTCGATTGCAGGATCAGCTCGAGATGTTGGCCAGTCAGGGCGATGCAGCCAATACATTACGCCAGAATTTGCCGCTGGCACTTAAGTTAATGATGACTAATCCGGCTGTTCTTCAGTTTCTCTTTCGTGAGGGTGAAGGTGACAGTGAGCGCAGTGAGTACCTGCGGGCCACCTATGTACGCCCTTATCTGGCGCGCCTAGACGAATTATTTACTCAGGGTGTGGCGGCCGGTCAGTTGCGGCCTCTGCAAGCCGTTATCCGCCATGCGTTGGTTCTGGGCACTATGCGCTCGCTGGTCATTCCCGGTGTGCTACAGGCTGAGCTGTCGCCGCATCTGAGCAGCCCAGAGGCACTGTCTAACTATATCGACGAAGCGGCATCCACACTGTATGCCGGATTCAGTCACACATCATTTCATTCTATGCCATCTGATTCAGGAGACCAGGCATGAAAACTCGCTTTCAACTGACCACAGGACTTTTGTTGTTGGGCTCTAGCCTGCTGCTGACGGCTTGTGACAAAGCGCCGCCCCCTGCCGAAAAGCCGCGCCCGGTTAAGCTGATAACCATTGGTGCGGCGTCCGTCCAAGGTCAGATAGAGTTGGCGGGTGAGGTGCAGGCGCATACCGAATCGGTTCTAGGCTTCCGGGTGCCGGGCAAGATCATTGCGCGACAGGTAGAGGCCGGCCAGCGCGTTCGTAAGGGTCAGGCTCTGGCGCAGTTGGACCCACGGGATTATGCCTTGGCGCAATCGTCGGCAGGGTCTCAGGTAGTGGCGGCGCAGGCAGATTTGGATGTGGCGAAAGCGGAATACCGCCGTTATGAAGAGCTGCGTACAAAGAACTTTGTTTCTGAGCTGGATCTCGAGCGGAAGCGAGTTGCTGCTGCCGCCGCGGAAGCGCGTTTGGCGGGGGTAAAAAGTGGGGCCTCGCTGGAGGATAATCGCCTTGCAGATGCGGTCCTCAGGGCCGATGCCGATGGCGTTATTACCGGCGTTCTGGCCGATACAGGCGAAGTGGTAGAGGCAGGCCAGCCGGTAGTGAGGCTGGCGTTGGATGGGGCGCGTGAAATTGCCGTTGAGTTTCCCGAAGATCGCACACCGCTTGCCCGTATTGGTCGCGCGGAGGTGACGTTATGGGCACAGCCGGGGGTGAAATATCCGGCAAAGTTACGGGAGTTAGCGGCAGCGGCAGACCCGGTGACTCGAACTTTCCGGGCGCGTTACAGCGTACAGGCCCCGGCAGGTGCCTTAGCACTGGGGCAGTCGGCCACCTTACGGCTAGTGCTTCCGGCCCAGAAGGGCGGTGCCCGCCTGCCGACCACGGCTCTCATCCAAGATCATGGTCAGACCAAGGTGTGGCAGTTCGATCCCGCCACAGGTGCGCTCAAGGGCGTTCCGGTGAAGGTGGCAACAATTGATGGCAATGAAGTCATTGTGGCGGGGCTGGTATCCGGCGCGCAGATAGTGGTGGCCGGGGTGCACGTGCTGAGCGAAGGCCAGAAGGTCCGCCCGCTTGTGACGGATAGCAAGTGATGTCAGTTCAGATGCGAGTCCACGTGCATATTCAAGTGCTTGCCGGAGTGTTGTCGTGAGCCAGCGAAATCAAGAGCGTTTTAATCTTTCCCGGATTGCCATTCAGCATCCGGCGATCACAGGGTATCTGCTGGTTGTCTTGATACTGGCGGGCATCGCTGCCTATTTCCAGTTAGGCCAAGATGAAGATCCCCCCTTCACTTTCCGCGCCATGGTGGTGCAGGCGTATTGGCCTGGCGCCACGGCAATGCAAATGTCGGAGCAAGTCACCGATCGACTTGAAAAAACGCTGCAAGAAGTCCCGTACATGGACAAAATTCGCAGCTACTCCAAGCCGGGTGAGACCACCATTATTGTTGAGCTAAAGGATTCGGCCCCTCCACATGAAGTACCGAATGTCTGGTACACCATTCGCAAAAAAATTGGCGATATGCGCGGGCAGTTGCCACAAGGTGTAAAGGGTCCTTTTTTTAATGACGAGTTTGGTGATGTATTCGGCGTCATTTATGCCGTATCGGCAGAAGGGTTCAGCTATGCAGAGCTGAAGGAGTATGCCGACTTTGTGCGCCAGGAGTTATTGCGTGTGCCAGGCGTGGCAAAGGTTGAGCAATATGGCGTGCAAGAAGAACGCATCTATGTGGAAATGTCACAGAAAAAACTGGCGCGCATGGGGCTTGATATCCGCGAAGTGATTGCTGCCATTAATGCACAAAATGCGGTGGAATATTCTGGAGTACTGCGCACGCCTGGCGACGATATACAAATTCGTATTACTGGCCAGTTAGATGCGGTCGAAGACTTGCGGGCTTTACCCTTGCGGTTTAATGGTCGCAACTTTCGTCTGGGTGACATCGCCCGTATTGAGCGTGGCTATCAGGACCCTCCTGCACCGAAAGTACGCCATGATGGCCGTGAAGTGATTGCACTGGGTATCTCCATGGCGCGCGGTGGTGACATTATTAAGTTAGGTGAAAACCTGACAGTAGCGAGTAATCGCTTGCGCAATGAATTACCCGCTGGCGTCGAGCTGGCGCAAGTACAGGATCAACCTAAGTCGGTTTCACTTTCTGTGCATGAGTTTTTGCGTGTACTTGCAGAAGCATTAATTATCGTAATGGCGGTAAGTTTTCTCGCGTTGGGACTGCATCGCAACCCATGGCGTATCGATATGCGTCCAGGTTTAGTCGTCGCACTTTCTATTCCTACGGTACTGGCCATTACTTTTTTGGTGATGGAGCGCTGGAGTATTGACCTGCACAAGATTTCGCTCGGCTCGCTGATTATTGCGTTGGGCCTGCTGGTGGACGACGCCATTATTATTGTGGAAATGATGGTGCGAAAGCTTGAAGAAGGCTATGACCGACTCAAAGCCAGTACCTACGCCTATACCGCGACAGCAATGCCCATGTTAACTGGCACGCTTATTACGGCGGCGGGGTTCTTGCCCATTGGTTTGGCTAATTCGGCGGTGGGTGAATACACCTTTGCCATTTTTGCGGTGACTTCAACCGCGTTAATCGTGTCATGGTTTGTTTCGGTGTATTTTGTACCTTACTTGGGCTACCGCTTGCTAAAAGAGCATCCCGCTGGAAGTGGAACGACGCATGATGTGTTTGATGCCCCTTTTTATGTGCGTGTTCGCAATACAGTAGATTGGTGTGTTGAGCATCGCTGGATTACGCTGGGTGCGACAGTAGGAGTGCTACTGTTGGGTATTGTTGGTATGCAGTTTGTGGAAAAACAGTTTTTTCCGGACTCTAATCGGCCTGAAATTCTAGTGGATCTTTGGCAGCCGGAAGGCGCCTCTATTGCCAGTACCGATGATCTTGCCCGCCGTGTTGAAAAGCGCATTATGACGCTGCCGGACGCAGGTTCAGTCACCACGTTTGTGGGCCAAGGCGTGCCACGCTTTTATCTGTCGCTTGATCAGATTTTTCCGCAGAACAACGTTGCCCAGATGATTCTTGTGCCCGGCTCATTCGAAGCACGTGAGCGTATCCGCCATTCACTGCCAGATATATTGCATCAAGAGTTTCCGGAGGTGCGCGCGCGCGTGAGGCTGCTGCCTAATGGGCCGCCTGCATCATATCCAGTGATGTTCCGCGTGCTCGGCGATGATCCAGTCAGACTGCGTATATTGGCCGATAAGGTACGAGCCATTGTCGAGGCCGATCCGGATGCGCGCGGCATGAATGATAATTGGGCCGAGCAAGTTAAGGCGCTCAACCTAGAAGTGGACCAGACCCGTGCGCGTGCCTTGGGAGTGTCGACGCAAACGGTGGCAACAGCGGGGCAAACCATTCTTTCTGGATTGCCGATTGGCCAATACCGTGAAGAGAATGAACAGATTCATATTGTTCTGCGCCAGCCGGCCGAAGAGCGCTCAACAATGACTGCGCTCACAGGAGCCTATCTGCCCACGGCCAGCGGCCAGTCGATTCCTATTTCACAGGTGGCGCGACCAGAGTTTGTCTGGGAACCCGGCGTGGTGTGGCGGCAGAACCGCCAGTTTGCCATTACCGTGCAGGCTGACGTAAAAGAGGGTACTCAGGGCGCGACGGTGGCACTGCGAATTAATCAGAAGTTGGAAAAATTACGTGCCGATATGGAGCCTGGCTATCATATCGAACTGGCCGGTACCGCTGCAGACTCAGCAAAGGGAACCGCCTCTATTACTGCCAATGTGCCGTTAATGTTGTTTATTATTTTTACGTTGCTGATGTTGCAGCTGCGCAGTTTTTCACGTGCGATGTTGGTCTTTCTCACCGGCCCGTTGGGTATTATTGGTGCCGTTATGATGATGCTGATGACAGGACGTCCCATGGGCTTTGTGGCGACGCTCGGTATTATTGCGTTGAACGGTATGATTATTCGTAACTCGGTTATTCTGATTGATCAAATCGAGCAGGATATTGCACAAGGTGTCGATCGTTGGACGGCGATAGTGGGAGCGGCTGTACGCCGTTTCCGCCCCATTATGTTAACCGCAGCGGCGGCAGTGCTGGCGATGATTCCACTGGTATCCAGTACTTTCTGGGGGCCGATGGCGGTGGCTATCATGGGCGGGCTTATTGTCGCGACGGCGTTGACGTTGCTCAGTTTGCCGGCCATGTATGCCGCATGGTTCCGTGTACGGCGTCACTGACACGTCAGGATTGGTATCTGAGCGGCCTGCAGTGGTAAGCATTGCAGGCCTTTTTTATTTTTGGTGTGTGTGCATGGTTATAGTGTGCCGACCCTGTCACAAATTGCGATAAACCGACGTTAAATGTCAGCTGGTCGACATTTTTCTTGAAGTGCAGTTTCTAGAATGGCTTTCGTAGCAGTCTGTTCTGGAGATCATCATGTCGGTCCGTTTTTTATTTCCCGCGTTGCTGGCTCCTCTGCTGATGCCGTTGACCGGCTGTGGTGAAAAAGCGGTAATGCAAGCCCCGGTTGTTTCTACCGCTGCAGTTGTGCGCGACGGAAGTTTGATGACGCCTGGGCGCCCACAGCTGGCGCGCTTACCAGAGACGGTGCCCGCGGCCACTCTGCAACCGGTAACATGGAATATGTGGTGGGGCGAAAATGCCAGTCAGTGGAAGGTCTATGTAAATGGGGCGCTTGCAGAATCTGGCACGTTGTTGCGTCAGTCTCCTAAGGCGCAGCAGGTAACGACTGAGTTGACCTTGGGTGAGGCAGGCTTGGCGGAGATCAAAGTAGTGCTGTGCAATGATTTTGGNNCCATGCCGATGTACGTCATGGCGCCGGCCATATAGCCCAAGAAAGCCAAGAAACTGATTTTCTTTAGGTACCACATGAAATCGATCTTCTCCATGCCCATGGCGGCCACGCCAGCGGCCGAGCCAATAATCAGGCAGCTACCGCCGGTACCGGCGCAATAGGCCAGCATTTCCCAGAACCTGCCATCCTGGACAAAAAACTTGAGCCACTCATACTGATCACCGGATGCCGCAAGTGCTTCAGGAGATACCAGCGGATACATTTTCATGGCGCCTGCCACGAGCGGCACGTTATCAACCATGGCGGACAGTAGGCCAATGGCGATATTAATGAGGTAAATATTGCCCAAGCTATCTTTGAGTGCCAGTGCAGCGGCCGTCAAATGCCCCGCCGTGGCGAGACTGGAAACCGCCAGCAGGATGCCAAGGAAAAATAGCACGCTCGGCGTATCAACACGACGCAGCACGCCTACGACGGAAAGCGGATTCTTATCTTCATCATTTTTTCCACGATGAATCATTTCAGTCACTATCCACAGTATCGCCAAGCCTAGCAGGATGCCCATATAAGGAGGCAGGTGAGTCACTGTCTTGAATACAGGTACAAAGAGCAGTGCGCCGATACCCAATGCAAAAACGAGCTTACGTTCAAACGGAGTCGTTGGGCTGGTGTGCCCCTCATCACTCGCGTGTTTCTCCGGACGCGGTGTATCTCCTTTGAGCTGCATGCTCAGCACCGAGAGCGGTACAAGCAAGCACACCAAGCTAGGCAGGAACAATTGGCTGATGATGCCGCCTGTGGAAATCTGGTTGCCGATCCAGAGCATGGTGGTGGTGACGTCGCCGATTGGTGACCATGCACCGCCAGCGTTGGCGGCAATAACCACAATGCCGGCATATAACCAACGTTCTTTGTCATCACCCACCAGTTTGCGCAGCAGCGAAATCATGACGATGGTGGTGGTGAGATTGTCGAGTACTGCCGACAGAAAGAAGGTGATGAAACCGACCAGCCAAAGCAGCTTTACGCGTTTGGTTGTTTTGATGCGGTCAGTGATGACCTTAAAGCCTTCGTGCGCATCGACCAACTCAACAATGGTCATGGCACCTAGCAAGAAAAACAGAATTTCTGAAATTTCACCTAAATGATGGCGCAGTTCAGTCGTGACCATATGCGAGGCATCACCGCCATGGCTTGCAACCTCTAGGGCCGGCAGGATGGACTCGGCGCCGAGCACCAGTACCGTCCAGCTAAGTACGGCGGTCAGCAGGGCCGAGGCGGCCTTATCGATGCGTAGGGTGTGCTCAAATGCAATGCACAGGTAGCCGAATACGAATACCAGTGCCATTGTCATGTACATGACAGTCTCCGGGTGCAGAAATGATGGGGCGGATTAAACACGGTCACAGTGCTGCCAACAACCTTGTCCGACCAAAATGTGGGTAGAAGTGATCTAGGTCAGTTATGAGGGGCGTGACATATATCGAAAGAGGTAGTTAATTATTGACGGCGGTCATATATGACAAAGCTGTAGTCTATCTGCGCTGGCTCATAATGATGATTCTGTCGGCCAGTTTCCTGCCATTCATTACGATTCCAAGCGGGAAAGAAAGCATCACCGGCTACCGTCTTCTTTACTTCGGTCACATACATGCGGTCGATGCGAGGTAATGCTTCGGTATAAATCTGGCTACCACCCATAATGATGATTTCGTCATTACCATTGATGAAGGCGACACTTTCCGCGACGGCAATAGCGTCATTCAGAGAATGGACAATGCGCACGCCTTCCGGTGCAGTGAAGTCAGGATTGCGCGTAATCACAATATTGGTGCGATTGGGCAGTGGCCGCCCTAGTGAGTCAAAGGTGGTGCGGCCCATGATCACCGGCTTGCCGCTGGTCACGGCTTTGAAGTACTTGAGGTCTTCAGGCAAGTACCACGGTAGCTTGTTGTTGATGCCAATACAGCCGTTCTCAGCCACCGCCACTATCAGAGCCAGCCGCGGAGTAGGCTCATCACGCAGCATCTCGTCCTGCTCGCTCATACAGCCACCGGCGCCTTGATGTGAGGGTGATGTTCGTAGCCTTCCAGCGTGAAGTCTTCGTAGGTAAAGGCCAAAAGGTCTTTTACAGCGGGATTGATCTTCATGGTTGGTAACTTCATCGGCTCACGCGACAATTGCAGGTCGGTTTGCTCAAGGTGGTTGCTGTAGAGGTGGCAGTCACCGCCGGTCCAGATAAATTCGCCGAGCTCCAGATTGCATACCTGCGCCACCATCATGGTCAGCAGTGCATAGCTGGCAATGTTAAACGGTACGCCCAGAAAAATGTCGGCACTGCGCTGATAAAGCTGGCAGGACAGCTTGCCGTCGGCCACATAAAACTGGAAAAAAGCGTGGCAGGGCGGCAGGGCCATGTTCTGAATCTCGCCCACATTCCATGCAGACACAATCAGCCGGCGGGAATCGGGCGTGTTCTTGATCTGTTCGATGACCTGGGTGATCTGATCGATATGACGACCATCGGCAGTAGGCCAAGAGCGCCACTGATAGCCGTAAACAGGCCCCAAATTACCCTGCTCGTCTGCCCACTCATCCCAAATGGAAACGCCATTTTCTTTCAGGTAACGGACGTTGGTGTCGCCTGATAAAAACCACAGCAGTTCGTGGATAATGGATTTTAGGTGCAGTTTTTTGGTGGTCAGTGCCGGAAAGCCGTCGGCCAGATTAAAGCGCATCTGATAAGCAAACACCGAGTAGGTGCCGGTGCCGGTGCGGTCTGCCTTGAAGGTGCCGTGTTCGCGCACATGGCGCATGAAATCGAGGTATTGCTTCACGACGCAGACACTCCAGAGCGCGGGTTAAGACGGTCATTGCGATAGGCCAGTAGCATCAACACAAGGCCTGTCAGAATCATTGGGGTGGTCAGGATTTGCCCCATGGTCATCCAGTCAAACAGGATGAAGCCCTTATCAGCATCGGGCTGACGGAAGAACTCCACTACAAAGCGGGCAACACCATAGCCAATCAGAAACAGTCCGGAAACTGCCATGCGTGGCCTTGGTTTGGCGGAATACCACCACAGCAGCACAAACAGCACGAGTCCTTCTAGCACTGCCTCATACAACTGCGAAGGATGACGAAGCAGGTTGTCGACATGCGGAAAGACCATGCCAAAGCGGTAGGTCGGGTCGATGACCGCACGTCCCCAGAGTTCACCACCAATAAAATTGCCGATGCGACCAAAGAGCAAGCCGGTAGGAATCAGTGGGGCCACAAAATCCATCACATCAACCCAAGATGAGCGGTACTGGCGGCAGAATACGAAGACGGCAGCCAGTACGCCGAGCAGTCCGCCATGAAAGCTCATGCCACCCTCCCAGACGCGCAGTGCCCACAGCGGATCGTCAACTAGGCGGTCGAAGCCATAGAACACCACGTAGCCTAGGCGCCCGCCGATGATGACCCCCATGGCGACATAGAACACCAAGTCCGACACCATATCGGCGGTCCAGCCACTATTGCTGCGACGAATGCGCCAGAGTGCTAAGGCATAGCCGGTGGCAAAGGCCAGCAGGTACATCAAACCGTACCAGTGGATCTTGAGGGGGCCGAGCGAAACGGCGACGGGGTCGATCTGCGGGTAAACTAGCACGAAGGCATTCCTGTCCTGTGGCGGGCAATAAGTCTGGGATTCTCCCATGCTTGCCCCTATAACTGAATTGCAGATTGTAAGGGAAGGGAGGAGATAAAGCGTATGTGCCTGATTGCTGTGGCTTGGCAGACCCACCCGGACTATCCCCTGATGGTACTGGCCAATCGTGATGAGTTTTATGACCGCCCGGCGGCATCGGCACAATTCTGGGAGGAGTCCCCGGACGTGCTGGCCGGACGCGACTTGAGTGCGGGCGGTGCTTGGCTGGGGGTGACCCGGCAGGGGTGCTTTGCGGCGTTAACCAATGTGCGTGAGCCGGGTATGCCGCAAGGAGTGCGCTCACGAGGCGAGGTAGTTAGTGCTTACTTGCTTGGAAACGAAAGCCCTGCAGCGTATTCGGAGCGTGTAAAGGCAGATGGTGGCCACTATAGCGGCTTCAATCTGCTCGCCAGTGATGGCGACAGCCTGTGGTGGAGCAGTAACCGTGAGGCTGATCCGCGTCAGCTAGGCCCTGGCATCTACCTGTTGAGTAACCATTTGCTTGATACCCCTTGGCCCAAGGTCAAACGACTGCGTGCCGGCCTGATGGGGCTGTTGCCGCAAACGAACGCAGAGGCAATGTTGGCCTTGCTGCAAGATGGTCAGGCGGCAGCGGATAGTGATTTACCCGATACCGGTATCGGTCTTGCCATGGAGCGCCTGCTCTCGCCGGCATTTATACGCACGCCGCAGTACGGCACGCGCGCCTCGACGCTGGTGATGGCAGGGCATGACCGTATTGGTTTCATTGAGCAGGGGTATGGGCCGGACGGCTTATTGGAGCGCAGTGAATTTGCCTTCGACCGGCAGGTGATCGTATGAAGCCCTTGCCGCTGTCTTTTTATCGTCGCGATACTGAGACGGTGGCGCGTGAGCTACTGGGTCAGTATCTCTGCCGACGCCTTCCGGATGGCCGCTTGCTCAGTGGTCGCATCGTCGAGGCCGAGGCCTATCTGGGTGTCACGGATCGAGCCTGCCATACGTTTGGCGGACGCCGTACCCCGCGCACTGAGACCATGTATGCAAATGGAGGCGTTGCGTATGTCTATCTCATCTATGGCATGTATCACTGCCTGAATGCCGTGGCGAGCCATGAAGGAGAGCCTGAGGCCGTTCTTATCCGGGCACTCGCGCCGGAGCAGGGGCACGATTACTGGCAGGAACAGTACCCCAAACTAAAGCCGCATCAGTGGCTGAGTGGCCCTGGTCGCCTCTGTCGCGCCTTGCACGTCGATAAGACCTGCAATGGCCTTTCTCTCCGTTCGGATGAGTTGTGGATTGCTCGGGGCAAGAAAATCGAGGCCGCTAGCATTATCAGTAGCCCCCGTATTGGCGTTGACTATGCCGGGGAGGCCACGCTGTGGCCGCTACGTTTCAGTGTGGCAGGAGAGCGATCTGTCTCGCGACCGCATCCAAAATAAGGATGGGTTGCACGAATGCTTTACGCTTTGTTTTTGGGACGGATCAGGTCCATCAAGTCGAAGTCGTCCAGTTCAAACTCCACCATGCTCTTGATTACGGCGGCATTATCTACCTGCATGACTTGGTCGAGCAGAGACTTCGCCTGAGCCAGCGGCACAGTACGAAGCGTTTTGCGCACACGCAGCAAATTACTCGCGCTCATCGACAGCGAATCAAAGCCCATGGCCATCAACAGAACGGCGGTGGCGGGGTCGCCTGCCATCTCGCCACAGATGCCAACAGGTTTTCCAACACGATGCACTTCGTCCACCACGATTTGCAGGGCCCGCAACACGGAAGGGTGATAAGGGGTGTAGATGTCCGCGACGCGGGTGTTGTTGCGGTCCACCGCCAGCATGTATTGCGTCAGGTCATTTGAGCCAACCGATACAAAGTCGATCAGCTGGGCCATATCCGCAATTTGAAATACCGTGGCGGGCACTTCCACCATCACGCCGACTTTGGGCATAACAATCGGCACGCCTTCTTCTTCCTCAACTTCCATCACGGCGCGGTGAATGAGGTGCAGGGCTTCCTCGATTTCAAACACGGAGGAAATCATCGGTAGCAGGACTTGCAGATTGTCGAGGCCAATAGCGGCTTTGAGCATGGCGCGAATTTGCACCATAAAAATTTCGGGATGATCCAGCGTAATGCGAATACCACGCCAGCCAAGGAAAGGATTGTCTTCCTTGATAGGGAAATAGGGCAAATCTTTGTCGCCACCAATGTCGAGCGTGCGCATGGTCACGGGCGCGGGCGCAAAAGCCTCCAGTTGTTGCCGATAAATAGCACGCTGCTCTTCTTCGGACGGAAAGCGTTCGCGCAGCATGAAGGGAATTTCTGAGCGATAAAGCCCGACGCCTTCAGCACCGCGTGTTTTGCCACGCGCCACATCGGCCATGAGCCCGGTATTCACGTACAGGGCAATACGATGGTCATCTGGCGTAATGGTAGGAAGGTTTTTGTAGGCTTCCAAGCCCGCCACTAACTGGCGTTCTTCTTTGATAATTTCTTTGTAGCGAGCGCGCAACTGGCGTGAAGGCTGTACAAATATACGGCCTTGATAGGCATCAACAATCAGCTCGTTATCATCCAGTTGAGTTACCGGAAGATCACTCACGCCTACGACGGTAGGAATGCCAAGCGCACGTGCCACGATGGCCATGTGTGAGTTTGCGGCGCCAGTGACGGTGACAATACCGGCAATTTTTTCCAGTGGCGTTTCTACTAACATGGCAGTGGTAATTTCATCGCCGACCAGAATGGCATGATCGGGAAATTCACGAGGAGCCCACTCTTCCTGTTTTTGCAGGTGCGCAAGAATGCGCAGGCCGAGATCGCGGACATCCGCCATGCGTTCACGCAGATAGGGGTCATCCATGAACGAGAATGTCTGCATATGCTGCTCGATGACTTCACGCAGGGCGCCTTGAGCCCAGTTACCTGCGGTAATGCGTTCGATGACTTCGGCCGGTAAGGCATTGTCATCCAACATGCGCAGATAGACATCGAATAGCGCTCGCTCTTCCGGCATAAGCGAGTTGGCCATTTTTTCATTGAGTTGGCTGATGTCGAGGCGAACAGCAACAACGGCCTGCTGCAATAATTCAATTTCTGTCGTGCTGTCTTCGCCCAAGCGATCTGGTACAGAATCGATATCCGCAGGCGGGTACATGACCATGGCACGGCCCAGTACGATACCGGTTGCGCCAGCAATGCCGTTGAAAATACGGGTCATATTGCTGCGCGGGGCAGTACGTGACACTTCCAAGGAGCCAATCGCCTTGGCGTGTGCCACTACTCCAGATAGTTGTGCCGACAGCGTTACGAGAAAGGCTTCTTCTGATTCGTCAAAACGGCGGTTGCTGAGTTGCTGAACAACAAGAACGCCCAGCACCTTGCGCCGGTGCATGATGGGAGCACCCAGAAAAGAGTTGTATTTTTCTTCACCAGTTTCCGGCAGATAACGATACTTTGGATGTGAGGCGGCATTGTCGAGATTAATGGGTTCTTCGCGCGCGCCGCAAAGACCGACCAATCCTTCGTTCCACGCGAGCGACACGGTACCGATAGCATCCGGATTAAGGCCCTCGGAGGCCATCAGTACATAGCGATTGGTTTTGTCATCAAGCAGGTAAACCGAACAAACCTCGGTGCCCATGGATTCGCGTACGCTCGTGACCATGGTATCCAGCGCCGCCGTAAAGTTCGGTGCCGAGTCCACGTCCTGTACGATCTTGCGTAGCATATCGAGGAGCATTAATTGTTCCGAGCGGCTTCACCGCCATGTAAGGTCTAAATTAAATCATCCGCACAAAGGCAGGCGCGGCGCGAGTTCTAATAATGCACGACGATAGACTTCGCGCTTAAAGGACACTACCTGATTGAGTGGGTACCAGTAGCTCACCCAGCGCCAGCCATCGAACTCTGCCGGTTTTGAGCGAGTCAGGTTGACTCGGGTATCGTCACTTTGCAGTTGCAGCAAAAACCATTTCTGTTTCTGCCCGATGCATACCGGCACTTGACCGTCGTTGCGAACGAAGCGTCGTGGCAGTCGATAGCGTAACCAGCCACGGGTACTGGCGATGATGCGCACATCGGGTTGTTCAAGGCCCGTTTCTTCCCAGAGTTCGCGAAACATTGCCTGTTCTGGGGACTCGTGATCAATGATGCCCCCTTGGGGGAATTGCCAGGCGTCATGGCCCGTACGGCGCGCCCAGAGCACTTGGCCTTGGGGGTTGGCGATAATGATGCCTACATTAGGCCGGAAGCCATCAGTATCGATCATGGTGGAATCTCAAGAAAAGCCTACAAGTACTTGTTTTATAAATACTCTGTGACAGCGGGGCAAGCGTGATCGCGTTTATTTTTTGTCCTTGTGGGCGGCGAATGGCACAAGCCGGAGAGGGGGCTGTGCGCTATCATGCGCGCTCTACCGCTGGAGACTGCCATGACCCTTGCTATTTTTGACCTCGACAACACCTTGCTGGCGGGGGACTCCGACCATGCTTGGGGCGAATACCTGATTGAGCAGGGCCATGTTGACGGGGCTTGGTACAAGGCCGAGAACGACCGCTTTTACAGTGATTATTGCCGTGGTGAGTTGGACGTTATTGCGTACAGCGAGTTTGTATTCTCAGTGCTAGCGCGTGAGGAGCCAGAAACGTTGGCGGCCTGGCATGCGGGCTTTATGGCGCAGAAAGTCAGCGGGATGATCTTACCCAAAGGCCGCGACCTGCTGGCAAAGCACCGCGATGCGGGTCATCGCCTGCTTATCATCACGGCCACCAATCGCTTTATTACCGAGCCGATTGCCCGTGAATTGGACGTAGATACGCTGATTGCCACCGAGCCTGAGATGGAGGGAGGGCGTTATACCGGCAAAGTGAAGGGGATTCCCTGTTACCAGCACGGCAAGATTGAGCGTCTGCAAGAATGGCTGACGCTCAATAATGAATCACCAGAGGGCTGCTGGTTCTATTCAGACTCGCGCAATGATATTCCCTTGCTAGAGTTCGCCACCCATCCGGTCGCGGTTGATCCTGATGAGGCCTTGCGTGCACATGCAGCCTCTAATGCGTGGCCAGTCCTCTCGCTGCGCTGACTCAGGCCACATCCAGTGTCGTGCCGACACTGGAAAATACCTCGATTTCTTCCAGCAGGTCCTGTGCCAGCAGCGGATTACTGTCCAGCCAGCCGTCAGGAAAGGTCAGGGTAAAGCGCAGGCCATCAGTGCGTAGCTGAACCAGAGGATGGCTTTCGCGACGGCGACTGTGGTGCAGCAGCACGGCCAAGCGCAGCAGCAGGCACTGACGCAGCAGCGTCAGGCCGCCGGCCTCCACGATGGCGTTGTAATGTTCAGGCTTGATCTTGCGGCGATGATTGCCGACCAATAACGCCAGCTTGGTCTGCACCGGCTGTGAAAAGCCAGCCATGTCGGAGTAGCGCAGCAAGTAATCGCCATGCTTGTGAAAGCCGGTATGTGAGACCGCCATGCCCACCTCATGCAGGCGGGCGGCACGCAGCAATAAGTCGGTATCATCTTCATTCAACGCCAGCATACCGGCCGTCTGCTCCAGCAGATGGGCAGCAGTGGCCGTGACGCGCTCAGCCTGAGCCATATCAACATGATAACGGGCCATCATCGCGACGACAGAGCGGTCGCGTATATCGTCGTCGCCATGACCACCGATCATGTCATGCAGTACGCCCTCGCGCAGAGCGCCGTCTGAATACTCCATCGTTTTGATGCCCAGTTCCTCAAACAGGGCTGCAACAATGGCTAAGCCAGCGGGCAGCACTGCCTTGCGGTCCTCCTTGATGCCCGGCAGATCAATTTCACTGATGTGATCGTACTTCAGCACCATGCGCAGAAGCTCACGAACGGCACTGGCCGTCAGGTGGCCGGTGCCTTTATCCAGGCCCAACGCCATGGCTACTTGGCGCATGGCTTTGAAAGTACCTGATGATCCCACCACCGCATCCCAGCCTGTTTCCAGATAGTTGCCCAGCAGGGGGGCCAGCTCTTGGCGGGCGGCGGTTTTGGCACGGATCATCGCTTTATGACTGATGACGCCATCGGCAAAAAAGCGTGAGGTATAGCTGACGCAGCCCATGTAGGTCGATTCAGCCAAAATGGGTTCGAAGCGCTCGCCAATGATGAGCTCAGTAGAGCCACCACCGATATCGATAATCAGCCGTCGACTCTGACTGGCCAGTGTATGGGCGACTCCCATATAGATAAGACGGGCTTCCTCTCGACCGGCAATGACTTCAACAGGATGATGAAGAATCTTCTCGGCTTTCTTAAGAAAAACTTCTGTATTTCTCGCCACGCGTAGGGCATTGGTGCCCACTATGCGAAGGCGATCTGGAGCGATACCGTCCAAGTGCTGAGCGAAGCGCGACAGGCAGGCGAGCGCCCGGTTCTGAATTTCCTCGGTCAGGCACTCATTGGCATCCAGCCCGCCGCCCAAGCGTACTTTCTCAGACAAGCCCTCAAGCAGCTTGAGCTCCCCATGATCCAGTCGGGCCACAGCAAGGTGAAAACTGTTCGAACCCATGTCAATGGCGGCGATCAGGCCGTCCTCGCGCAGACGGGGTGTTCTCGGCATCTTGATAGTGCTCAGGCGGTAAAGTGGCAATGGTAGCGCAGGTTTTCCAGAAAGAGGGGGTGTGGGGTCAATCATTTAACGCGGTATTTACGACGCAGACGATGGCAGGGGTCAATTGCTGCAAGCTCTGTTATGATTAATCCAATATGAATAATGTCCTGCGGAGACAATAAATGGCCAACGAACTGATCGTAAATGCCACTGATGCCAGCTTTGAGTCTGAGGTGTTGAAGGCCGGCGGTGCCGTGCTAGTGGATTACTGGGCGCCGTGGTGTGGCCCGTGCAAGATGATTGCGCCTATCCTTGATGAGCTGGCCACGGAGTATCAGGGCCGGGTGACAATCGTTAAGGTTAATGTGGACGACAACCCCGGCACCGCCCAGAAATACGGCGTTCGAGGCATTCCGACCCTAACGTTATTTAAGGACGGTGCTGTTGAGGCGACTAAAGTTGGTGCTTTGTCCAAATCGCAGTTGACGGCGTTTCTAGATTCCAATATATAATAAACCCATGCGGGCCGGTAAAACGGCCCGTGCGTTCAACGCATACTGTCCGGTTCTATTCCGGAAAGCAGCCAGATCCTCCCCCTCTGTAGTACTAGGTTGTGATCATACGACTGTTTCTGTTCTCGCCGCGCTGATTCAAGAATACTGATTCAAGAATAAGACCCTTCTGGTCACTGGCGCCGATGCGTTGCCCCATCCCTTCTATTCCCGATTCTCCGATCTTCTATGAATCTGACTGAACTCAAGAAAAAACCGATTGCCGAACTCGTCAAAATTGCCGAGGAAATGGGCCTGGAAAACATGGCTCGCAATCGCAAACAAGACGTTATCTTTGCCATTTTGAAGGGCCACGCTCGCAGCGGCGAAGATATTTTTGGCGATGGTGTGTTGGAAATTCTTTCTGACGGCTTTGGCTTTCTGCGCTCTGCTGAGGGTTCCTTCCTCGCGGGCCCAGATGACATTTATGTCAGCCCGTCGCAGATCCGCCGTTTTAACCTGCGTACTGGCGACACCATTGCCGGCACCATTCGTCCTCCTAAGGAAGGTGAGCGTTATTTTGCGCTGCTCAAGGTTAATCACATCAACTTTGATGCACCGGAAAACGCCAAGAACAAGATTCTGTTCGAAAACTTGACGCCGCTGTTTCCGACCGAGCGTTTGGTCATGGAGCTGGGCAACGGCTCGACGGAAGATTTGGCGGCTCGTGTGATTGATTTGATCGCACCGATTGGCAAGGGGCAGCGCTCGTTGCTAGTGGCCCCGCCAAAGGCCGGCAAAACCATGCTGCTGCAGAATATTGCCAACTCTATTGCGCGCAATAATCCAGAAGTTTTCCTGATCGTGCTGCTGATTGATGAACGGCCGGAAGAAGTGACGGAAATGCAGCGCACGGTGCGTGGCGAAGTAGTGGCTTCTACGTTTGATGAACCGCCAGCGCGCCATGTGCAAGTTGCTGAGATGGTTATCGAGAAGGCCAAGCGTCTGGTTGAGCACAAGAAGGATGTTGTCATTCTGCTTGATTCTATTACGCGTTTGGCCCGTGCCTACAACACTGTGATCCCTAGCTCTGGCAAGGTGCTGACCGGTGGTGTGGATGCGCATGCGCTTGAACGTCCAAAGCGTTTTTTTGGTGCGGCCCGTAATATCGAAGAAGGTGGCTCGCTCACCATTATCGCTACGGCACTCATCGAAACTGGTTCGAAGATGGACGAAGTGATCTTTGAAGAATTCAAAGGCACTGGTAATCAGGAAATCAACCTCGACCGTAAGATTGCGGAAAAGCGGGTGTTCCCTGCCTTCAATATCAAGAAGTCAGGTACGCGCCGTGAAGAGCGTCTGATCGGTGAAGATGAACTGAAGAAGGTCTGGATTCTGCGTAAGTTGTTGCATCCAATGGATGAAATCTCAGCAATCGAGTTCTTGCTCGATAAGATGAAAGAGTCCAAGACTAATGAAGAATTCTTCGAGATGATGAAACGCAAATAATTCCTTGTGTGAGTCATAAAAACCCGCCGAAAGGCGGGTTTTTTAATGGATGTTCATTTAGGGGGATTATTTGCTGTGTGCCGTGGTCGTCAGACGCGTGCTGCCACCTTACGCTCAAGCGTTTGCATTAACCGTTCAGCAATACCGTAGCCATACTGTGCATCAATCTCGCGAATGCAGGTGGGGCTGGTGACATTAATTTCGGTGATGTACTCGCCGATCACGTC
>DDBN01000152.1:2509-15334 GCA_002333145.1 Moraxellaceae bacterium UBA2031 | reverse complement strand
AGTTGATGAGCAGGAAGAACACCAGAATGGTGAAGATATCCATCAGTGAGGTCAGATTAAGCGCCGATTGCGGCTTATGACGCTTGGACCGGCGTTGGATACGCAGGGAACGTGCGGTTTTTTTCATTATGCACCTCCCTTGGCTGGATCCATCGGAGCATCACCAATACCTACGTCCGGAAACAGGGCGTACTTGGTTGGCTTGCCGTTAACTTCACTCTGGATAATACGCACGGCATCCATGGTCTGAATCAGGTTGTTGTAAGACGTTTCCTGCTCCAGAAGAACGGTGGCCTCAGTGATGGTAGGGTGCTGAGTCTTCACTTCCCGCAGATAGTCATTCAGGGCCTTGAAGTCATGACCATCAGCGCCATCAGCAATAGTTTTTAATGGGCCTGTCTGTCGGTCAGCCACGATGAGGCGATTGGCATACACCATGACTTCCAGTACCAGCGGTTTTTTTGGTTCGTTGCCGGCCGCACCACCGCCGTCCTTAGGCAGGGAAACCTGCAGGACAGCAACTTGAGTGAAGACGGCGTTCAGCAGCAGAAACGGAATCAAGATCACCATCAAGTTCATGAACGAGGTGATATCCAGATCCGCATCTGTGCCGCGCCTTTTGCGCGAGCTCATTGATCGGCTCCTCTTCTAATACTGTTTCAGGGCCGGCTTATTCGGACTTGCTGGCGCTGATCTGACGCAGCACATTAAGGAACTTGATTGAAGCCATTTCTAGGCTCTCCACCACTGAGTTGGTCTTGTTCTGCAGATAAGAGAAGGCCAGCAGCAAGGGAATGGCAACAATAAGGCCAAACAAAGTGGTGTTCATGGCCACAGAAATGGAGCTGGACAGAAGGTCACCCTTGATAGCCGGGTCAGCGTTGGCAACCGCGTCGAAGGCAGAGATCAGACCTTGCACTGTACCGGTCAGACCAAGGAGAGTTGAGATATTGGCAAAGGTAGCTACGTAGGAGGTACGTGCTTCCAGGCGTGGCATTACTTCCATCAGACCTTCTTCCATCGCGGTCTCGACATCTTCAACACGACGAGCACTGAGCCCGCGGGTAAGGCCGTTAGTAAGGATACGGGCAATGGCTGCATCGCTATCCTTTACTTTATCCAATGCCGGCTTCAACTGACCTTTGGACAAAAGAGGATAAACATCATTCCAGACCAGCTTATTACTACTGACCACTTTGGCCAGATACAGGGCGCGCTCAATGACGATACCCATGCCCAGAAAAAGAATGAGCAGGATGGGGTACATGAAAAAACCGCCGTTCTGGATGAACTCTATAACAAACATTGCTGGAAGCTCCTATAAATACCAAGGTTGTATTGTTGTCAGGGCTTTGGCGCCTTGGATTGCACAGGCCCTGTTGTTATTGAAATTGCTTAGTACTTAGTTCTGATCACTACTGCGATGAAACTCAATTTCACGTCGTAATACGTCACGGTCAAGCGGCTGCAGTGTTTCACGAAGAATGGACGTACTCACTTCATTTTTTTGTAGTTGAACGTTTTTTTCTTTCCAAGGAACCACGTTGAAAATACCGGGTGCTTCCTTGCTGCCGACCACATCAGACTCTGATACCGCTTCAGTAACAGTACTACTGGAGGGCTTGGCAGGTGCTTTCTCTGCTGTCGCCGCAAACGCAGATGAGGCAAGCAATAATGTAGCGCACGCAAGAGGGGAGAGAATATGTGTCTTTATACTCATGTTCATGCTCCGTCGTCCTCCGACGCAGGTGGCTCGGTTGCTGCAGGCGTATCAACAGTATTATTTTCTGCCGATGAGGCCTCAGTGGCCTCGGCATCATCGTCTACCGCTGGAGATTCTACTGGCTCAGGGGCAATAGGAGCACGAGGCGGTGCCTTATAGACGCCGGTGCGCTTTTGCAGATCAACAATCCAGTTAGTGACAGCTGGGTCAGGCTTATCTTGTAATGCTTGATAACGCTCGTAGTGTGCAAGTGCAAATGGCAGGTCCTGCTGATAAAGATCGGCCAATACACCAAGATTGAAATGGGCTTTGGCATAATTCGGATCTATCGCCAATGCCGCCTCGTAGGCGACACGCGCATCCGCAAACTTCCCCTGTTCCCTGAGGGCAATGCCCATGAGGTTATAGGCATATGGATTGCGTGCATTGATGGCCAGCGCGGCTTTCAGTTGTTTTTCCGCTTCGTCATAGTGCTTTTGACGTAGCAAAATAACGGCTTGATTGACTAGGGGGCCAGAAAAAGAGGGCGCTTTTGCTGCAATGGACTGTAAAAGAGAAAGAGCCTCTGCATCCTGATTGCCAGCCATCAGACCCATTGCCTTGGCGTAGTCAGCGGCAACTGTCATAGCCAGTTGTTGCTTGCCAGTATCGACACTCACCACCGGCGAGCGCGATGTGTCTCCAGTTGCCTCGCTAGGCTTTTTATCTTCCGTTTTTTCCTGCCGTTGCAGAGTGCCGGCAGCCATGCGCTCACGCAACTGGGCGACCAGATCAGGCTCGCCATTATCGGCAGACACATCAACTGACGGCTCAGCAGGCTTTGGGGTGGATGCGCAACCTTGCAATAAGGTGAGGGCGGCAGCAATCGCACTCAAGGCGAGGGTATGTTTGATGTTCATCATGTGCCGCCTCAATAAATCACATCAATAAATGGTTCGGACTGTTCGCGCTTGTTGTAGCGGCCAGGCGATAGTTTGGCGAGAGCATCAAAGCTTTGACGAACAAAGTCATCGTAGATGTTCTGCTTTGCCAGATTGGCATTGGCGACATACAGATCCAGCGCTTTGTCTTCAAACGGTGTCGCCTGCTCTTCTAGCAGAATGCCGTACTGTTCCAACTCCAGCGCATTAAGTCCCTTAGGCCGTTCGCTGGTCATAAGGTCGGCAGCCAGTTTGCGATAGATTTCGGCAATCTGGTAATTGGAGGCAGTCGTGAATTCAGCAACACCGATATTGGCAACCTTGCTGTAAGCGTCTAGTGCTTTTTGCATTGCTTGACGCTTACGGCCAAGAGATTGTTTCAGCGGTTGCGTCAAAGTGATGCTGGCAAATTCGTCATACACAGGGCGGCTCAGCTTGAACTTCGCCATGGCACCAAGGTAACTCATACGAGCCGTATTTTCTGCGCCAGCACGGTCGAAAGAGCGAGCCAGTTCACGCAGCATATTGCCGCTTTCTGTTGCATTGTTTTGCTTGATGTAAGCCGTGTACAAACGGAACTGGGTTTCCATGTTCACGTCCAGCGGCTTCGGGAACGACGTGATGTACTTCCGATAGACGCGAAGAGACTCGTCGGTACGGCCAGATTTTTCAAACATTTCTGCTGCAGTGAGCAAGGCCTGCCGCGAAAGCTCAGGATTGGCTTGCTGCTGGCGAGTTGAAATACCTTCGTATTCCATCGCTGCCATGTCCAGCTGACCAGTTTTTTCGTAAGAAAGCGCCAGCTTCTCTGGAATGGTGTCGTTTAGTTCGTTACTCGGGAAATTTGTGCGGAAGGCAACCAGCAAAGGAATAGCCTCGGCATGACGCTCGGCATTCAGGTACATGGTAGCAGCATCAAACTCAGCACCTGCTTTGAACTTGATATCAGTAGCAACACTGGCCGCGCGTTTGTAAGCTGCAACGGCACCATCAACATCCTTGGCATCACGTAATTTTTCTGCCTGCTTATAAACGGAGGCAGTCAAACGATCCTGATATTTTTTGCGCTGGGCAGCATCCAGAGTTTGATAGGCCAAGACCTTGCCATAGGCAAACTCGGCTGCTTCAGGACGGCCCAAGTCAAACTCGCCATCTGCAACCACCATCCAAGCTTCTTTCTGAATGGACTCCGGTGCGGGTGGATTGAGCTGAAGGATCAGGCCGGCAGTCTTCATGGCGCCTTCCAGATCCTTGTTGGCAATCTGATCGTTAGTCAGGCCTTGAAGTACCAATGGGGTGTTCTTGTCGGCGGGGAAACTGCCAGCAAACTTGTAAGTGCTGGCAGTACGACGCACCCACCAGTCTTTTTGTACTTCAGCAGAGCGTGAGACAATATCTTTCTCCTGCTCAAGATAGCCCAGTAAAGCAAAGTAGGCGGCTTCATTTGCCTTGGTGTTGCTAGGATACTGGTAGGCGGTCTTTTCGAACTCGATAATAGCCTCATCAAAGCTACGTGCAGCAAATAGGCTCTCTGCGAGCAGCTGATTGATGGTCAGCGCTTCCGACTCGGCCGGGTTCAGCGCCAGATGCTGGCGGTACCATGATGCGGCCTTCAGGTAATCCTCAGGCTTCTGCGATTGCTGTGCCACCGAATGCTGGTGCCTAGCCAAATCAATGATGTGTGACTGCAACAGGGGAAGAATTTCCTGGCGTGTTCGCTCATCAGACTTGGCCCAGAACTCGCTAGATGTATTGTAGTGTTTGATGAAGTTTTCTTTGGCTGGAAGCACCTCTGAAGGAAAGCCACCATCCTGGAATGCCTTAATTGTGGCGGAGCTAAACTCTGGTGCACGCGGATCAAACGGATATTTGGCCACGAAATAATCAAAAGTTTCAGCTGCATTCCGATACAAGCGCTTGCCCAGGTAGGCCTGCCCCAGATTCATGTAGACATCGGGAGTGTAGCTTTTTGGTCCAATTTTCTTGAAGTAGGCATCAACAGATTTGGGGCCATCTTGCTGAATAAAACCAAGGCTGATGATATTGAATGTATCTTCAAGCAACTTATAAGCATTAGCGGCTTTGGCCTTATTGGTATCGGCAAGTCGAGGCTGCCACTCTTCGAGCACCTGGAAAAATAATGGCTGAGCAGCTTCGTAATCTGAAGCTTTGTACAGAGACCATGCTTGCTTGTAGATAGCCTGATCACGAAACTCTTCGTTATCTTCTGCTTTAAAGACCGTGGCATAGCTTTCTGCCGCTGCAGCAAAGCGGCCTGTAGAAAACTCATACTCTGCTATACGGAACTGTGCTTCGGTGATGCGTGAGCTACCTGGATATTCATAAACCAGTTTACGCAGCATAGAGATTGATTCTTCACGCTGGGCATTCAGATCGTATGCCTTTGCCAGTTCGTAGTAAGCCTCTGCACGATCGGGGCCTGGCTTTGCGCCCTGTAGCAGCTGTTCATAAAGTTTGACAGCTTGCGCATAGTCAACACGAGCAGTTTTAGCGGGTGTCGTTTTTGCTCGCGTGGCTTCCGTCTGCCCCGGAATGCCATCACGGGCTGTTACAACGCCCTGCATGAAGCGTTCGTACAATGCTTCTTCGTTTTCACCCTGAACGCCAGAAGTCAGTGCTTGCGGTTTAGAGACTCCACCAGAAATATCCCGCTCCATTGAACTATGCATGGTCAATTCGGCCATACGTTTCAGGGTTTTCAGTTGGTCATCTGGGTTGCGAAATAATGAAAGTGCCGTCTGGTAATTATCCAGCGCATCTTCTGCGGACTGAGAGGTAACTTCTCCCGTTTCAATGACGATATCGCGCCCTTCAAGGTCGGCAAGGGTCGCTCCGCTGAAGCGGCTATTGTTCGAAAGGGGCTTGGCAGGTGTTTCTGTCGGTGGCGTCGCGCAGCCACCCAGAAGGGAGATTGCAATCGCCAGAGGCGTTAGACGAACAGCAAATGACATACGGATACTCATGGCTGTATACCACCGGCCGGTTGGCCTTCCCGGATCAGTGCAGAATCCTGGAGTCGGGCAATATTGAGATAGGCTTGGGCAAGATCATCGCTAAGACGGCTTCGCTTATCCTCAAGTGCTGCTATTGTGAGGGCACCTAGATAATTGCGATGTTCAGTGAGAGCGATTTCTACCCCCTTTTGCGCAGAGTCCAGGCGCTTATCAAAAGCCAATGTACGATTGACAATATCGGCCTTACTGATGCGCTTGCTATCTTCCAGCGTCTGTCGGAGTGCTTCTGCACGTTTGCGAATTTGACGGAGCTCACTTTCGTAACGAGTTAGTTCGACGAGCATCTGGTTCTGGGTTCGAGGGGCCTTGTTGGCAACATCGAAGCTATGGAGTCCCTTCAGTATGCGCATACGATTGACCAGCATTTCTTTTAATGGGCTATCGCTCAGTCTATTGATCGATATTTCCAGCTGTTCCAGTTGATTGTTTCGCTCGCGATCTTGAGGGCTCATGTTACCGGACAGATTACGTGTATTACGTGCAGCTGTGCGTGCACGGGATTGTAATGTTGGCCAATAATCCTGCAGTGCTAGCGTGCGGTCTTCTATAGCAACAACACGTTTTTCCTGCTCAGACAACAATGACTGGCGACGCGACATACTACCGGCTATGTCACGCATAGCCTTTAAGTCTTCATGGCGTTGAGCGAGCAGGACCTGTAACTGGCGCAATTGCTGATACTGCAGATAGGCCTCGTTAAATGTGTGGCTCGCAAAAAGTGATGATAGAAAAGCTGTTTCAGTTGGATTGGATGGCAGAGCCATGCGGGGGGTATCTAGAGGGTCGGAGCCTCTGACGCCATCAGTGCTTGGGCTTAGCTGATCAAGCCAAGCAGGTGCTTTCACCTGAGTGATGATCTGATCAACTGCGGCGAGTTGACTGCTCATCGTTTGTGCTGCCAGCTTGTAACCAAAAAATGCCTGCTGATTGGCTTGCAGCGCTTCATATGCTCTGGGGGCAAGCAGCATTGCTTCCTGCACCGAGCTATCAGCGGGGTTACGTGTCATCAACTCTAGCCAAAATGACAATGCTCGCTTTTGGTCATTACGAAGGAAATGTGCATAACCGAGTGACAGCATGGCGGAGTTACTGAATGGGCCTTCCAAGCGCACATTGACCAATGCCTCCCGGGCCTTTTCGGGATTATTTGCTTGAAGATAGCTGTAGGCGATGGCCAAGGCAGCACGGTCTTTCAATGCATTAGTTTCATGGTCACTGACGGGCAATGCCATGACAGTTTCCAGCAACCGAACGCCTTCTTCGGGCTGATTGGCACGGATATGCGCAACCCCCATGTTGTACGTGGCATACATGCCGATCGCTGTATCCATTGGGATAGGAGCAAGCAGGTCACGTGCGCGGTCGAACTCATTCTTACCCATTAGCACATTGGCGAGCATTACGCGGCGTTCGGCTTCTAGAGGTACGATTTCTGTCGAACTAATGGGCACATTTAGGATGCGTTCTGCTTCAAAGTATTCGCCCTGACGGTATTTTAGGCGACCTTGACGGAACCACGTTTCATTACGTGTTTCACTGCGTAAATCGCGTGTGATGATCCGAGAGAAAATATTGTCAGCCGCATCTGGCATACCAAATTCGGTGTAGAGATCACCGAGCAGTATTTCAGTGGCAGTCACGTCGTCAGACAGAATCCCTGCGGCCTTGGCAGTAAGAATGCCGTTGAGGGAGCTGAACCCTTTGCCAAGGTAGTAGTCATGCATCACCTGACCCATAACCACTTCGGTCAGGTCCTGCTTTACCTTGAGGCGCTTGTTCAGATCGGCTGCCGTTGCTGGCAGTGCGGCACTCATAGCGACAGCAATAAGCAGGCGCGGTAAGTGGTGACGGGATAAAAAAGGATTTTTCATAATCCTAAGTGGTCCTCAAGTAAGCGATGGCGGCGGGGTTACTGAATTTCCCATTCCCTGAAGCGGAAATCGCCTTGAGTACGTGTTGCATTGTCGCTGGCCTTGAGTTCAATTACTTTGCGCTGAGCTCCTTTCGAGAAAGTGTGAGTAACTGTGCGCTGAAAGTCTTTGCCACCCGGCTCGTAGCCGGTAATCACTGCTTTAATGGTGTGCTGGCCACTGGTCAGATTGCCGGAGTAAAGGCGGTGCATGCCACCCTTGGCCAAGGCAGCAAATTCGGTGTCGGAATAGAAGTAGTAGCCCGCGCTCTTGTCATCTACCGATAAGTTAATATCAACCAGCTTAACTCCTGAGCCAGCTTCTACCGAAACCACGAGTGATGTTTCTGCACTAGGGAACATAAGTTCATTCTCAAGCAAGGTAATTTCCTTGTTGAGAGTAACCAGATCCGTCTTGAGGGACTGGAGATCGCCCGGAAGCTTAGCTTCGGCAGCGTGAGCGACAGAGGAGAGTCCTGCGGCGGAAATTGTGCCCATCAGGAATAGGGCGAACAGGCGTCCACGAATCATCATGAGTAATCCAGTGAGAATTTAAAGTAATGAGAACTATCCGTGTGCTCGAGCGTTGCGGTTCTTCGGCCGCTTGCAACAGGTATGGGTAGTGTCATCCCAAGACCTGCCCACCTATTAACGCACATCGTTCAATGCTCGTCAAAGCCTTGAAATTACGGAGTATTCGCTGGTTTCTACTAATAGAGCCTAGTTCCTTTTCGGGTATTAATGTGCGGGATGCCGGCATATTTTTATAGCATTTAGGGTGTAACTCTTTGCCTTTTTACCACTGGTCGTGAAAAAGCAACCGGTTGGCGGCTTATTAGGGGATTTTGCTTAAGGATGGTGGCTGATTTGTGGCAGGTCCTGATAGGGCAAATTAGCTCCACGCTTGTCAGGGCTGCCTCCTTGGCTCAGAGTCACGAGTTTGATTTTTCCCTACCGGATTCCCGAATGCGAATCGTTGCTGATGAAAACATGCCCTTGGTTGATGAGCTTTTTGGCGCTCTGGGCGATGTGGTGCGCCTGCCCGGCCGGAGCATAAGGAAAGAGGATGTCAGGGATGCGGATATTTTGTTGGTGCGATCGGTCACACAGGTAACCACAGAGTTACTGAAAGGCAGTCAGGTAAAGTTTGTGGGTACGGCCACTATTGGTACTGATCACATTGATCTTCCGGCAATGGCAGCGATGGGGATTACGGTTGCCTCAGCTCCAGGGTGTAATGCTCGTGCGGTAGCAGAGTATGTTCTGGCTTGTCTGTCTTTGATGGCGCGAGAGCAGGGCTGGCAGCCTTCCGATCGCAGGGTAGGCGTGGTCGGCCTAGGNNCCGGTTACGCCATAGCCAGATCCTGCTGAATGCAGGGAGAGGAGAGGTGATCGATAACGCGGCCTTGCACGATCGCTTGCAGCAGGAAGATGCTCCTGTGGTGATTCTGGATGTTTGGGAAGGGGAGCCGGTTGTAATGCCGGCCTTATTGAAACAAGTACAGCTAGGGTCGCCTCATGTCGCCGGTTATAGCCAAGAAGGGAAGTGGCGGGGGACCGCCATGATATATGAAGCGTGGTGCCGCTTTGTCGGGGTGAAGCCCACGGCTACGTTGGCAGATCTTGGCTTACCGACAGGGCCAGTGTTGCCTTGCCCGCAAACAGACTCGCTCATTGGTGCAATCGCTGAATTGACGTCATCCCTTTGTGATGTGGCTCGGGATGATGCTGCATTACGCTCAAGCCTTACTGAGGCTGATCCGGCCTTGGCCTTTGATCGGCTACGCAGAAACTATCCTCCCCGCTTCGAGTTTTCTTCCTGCACCATTACTGGCCCAGTACCGGTTGTATTGCGGTCAGGGCTAAAGGCACTCGGCTTTCAGATGGCAACGAACTGACAAACTGCAGTCAAGCCGATTGAATTGATGGTAATGACTTCCTAGAATCGCGGCCTTGTTTTCCGATCATGGATGTTGCCCATGTCTACGCTTAACATATTCGTCGTCCTTTATTTGATGCTGACGATAGCAATCGGCCTCTATGCGGCCCGCCGGGTGCACAATTCTAGGGACTATGTGGTCGCAGGTCGCAGCCTCCCTTTGTACATTACGACGGCCACGGTATTTGCTACCTGGTTCGGGTCGGAGACTGTTCTGGGAACCTCGTCGACCTTTCTTGAGGAGGGGTTGCTGGGTATTGCGGCAGACCCTTTTGGCGCGTCACTCTGCCTGATTCTGGTTGGCCTCTTTTATGCGCGTAAGCTCTATCGCATGAATCTGCTGACAATTGCCGATTTTTTTCGCAACAAATATGGTCGTACGGTAGAAATNNTTGGTGTTTAATACGCTGTCACACGGCGCGATTTCTGAAGGTTGGGGCATTGTTATTGGTGCCGCTATCGTGATTGGTTACACCACCTATGGCGGCATGTGGTCGGTTGCCATTACTGATTTTATCCAGATGATCGTTATCGTCGTTGGTATGTTATTTATAGGCTACGTTGTCACGGGCCAAGTGGGTGGTGTTTCAAGTGTTGTCTCTCACGCAATTGAGGCCGACAAGTTCAAGCTTCTGCCAGAGGGAACTTTGGCAGCTTGGCTGGCCATACTGGGGCCTTTCATTACCTTGGCGCTGGGCTCTATTCCTCAGCAGGATGTTTTTCAGCGTGTCATGTCGGCCAAGGATGAAAAAACGGCAGTCTTGGGTGGTGTTTTGGGCGGATCATTTTATCTNNCTGCCGACTCTGATCACGCTGCATACGCCTTTGCTGGCACAAATCCTTTTCTTTGGTGCGTTGTTATCAGCTATTCTGTCTACGGCTTCGGGGACGTTGCTTGCGCCGTCGACTATTTTCACGGAAAACTTGTTGCGACCCATGCTGGGCAAGATTAGCGATGAGAGTTTTTTATTGGTAATCCGTTCTGTGGTGGTGGTGTTTGGCATGCTGGTAATGGGGTTTGCTCTTAATTCGACCTCCAGCATTTTCGAGATGGTCGAGAATGCTTATAAGGTAACCCTAGTTGCAGCGTTCATTCCCTTAACCCTTGGTTTGTATTGGTCGCGCGCGACCACCCAAGGGGCCATGTTATCGATTACCTTGGGGGTGGTTTCCTGGGTTCTGCTGGAGATCGGCAATCCAGAAGGGGTCTGGCCGCCACAGCTTGTGGGTCTCGGCATGGCAACGATTGGTATGCTGGTGGGGTCATTGACTCCCCAGATACTGCACCGTGACAGTAATGTTATTGAGGACATGCCATCCGTATAATGTGATGTGGCAGGGGCGGGGGGCGTTCATTTTTCCTGCCTCTGGCCAAATCGGCTCTGCTTCCTTAAACTGCAACGCTGTCTGTACAGACTTCTAATAACAACAAAGCCGTCGCTTCTCCCTGAATACGGCGGACACAGGATTGCGTCATGCGCCGAATTGCACGATTTCTTGCTCTTGCCGCCCTTGTCGGGGCCACCTCCAGTGCTCAGGCCGATACCGGTCCGGATGATCTGTATGTGGGCATTGGCATGTTCAATGACCTGATGAACGTGAATGTTGAGTACGTGTCCGAGGACTGGGGCAACTTCGTGTTGCGGGTCGGCGAGTTCCAGGATGTCAACGAAGGCGTTGCTGCCAATGTTAGCTGGCGCAAACCAATTACCAGCGATAACCCCAAAGAAAATGGCTATTTCCTCGGTGTATTTGCTGGGCAAGTAAAGGGAGACACCCCAGGTGGCGAGGTTGTCTATCGGCTTGGGGGTGGAGGGCAGTTGGGGTATCACTGGGTCAATGACTACACCCGGAAAGTATTCTCTGTCGGTATTGGTTCTGCGGAATCAGTCACCCGAAATGGCCAGACACTAGAAGCAGAGCCCATGATTTTCTTCGAATTCAGCATAGGCCTTGGTTACTGACGGCTTTTCGACAGAGTTATCCACAGCTTTTTCTTTGTAATTGAGGGCTGTGGCACCTGTTTACACATCATATTCCGTGTGTTTTCAGCGCTATCACAAAACAGTGAGAGCTTTCAGGCGGCTGTTCGTCGGTTTGCGTGATTTTTGTCCACACCCCCCTAAATGGATGATGTTGAGCATCTGCCAAGCGCGTTAATATGCACAAGTAGAGCGGCCAGCGTAGGGCTTCTCGTGCCTAGCCGGTGACTTGCATGAACATGGATGATCAGGGCCATAAGCCCTTGCACAGCGAGGATGTCCAGCGACTGCTGGACGGTCCGCAACGCGGCGACCCTTTTCGGGAGTCGTTAGAGTCTTTATATCAACAGGACCAAGCTCGGCGCCGTGAACCACAGTTGCGCTCAGGTCTGATGCTAGGGCTTGTCGTCTACACGCTATTCGGCATCATTGACTGGCTGCTCATGCGCGACATGATTGGCATGGTCTGGTTGATTCGCTTTGGTAGCCTGCTGATGGTGCTTGCCTTTCTGGGTATCTGGCAGAGTCACCGCAAAGTATTTCAAGTTGGCCAAGCCCGTTATATTTCAACCTTGCTGATGGCCTTGGCTATCGAAGGCATAATGGCGTTGGCTCCCCCTCCTGCGCGTGATGCCTACCTGATGACTCAGGTTTTACTCTTTCTCTTCAGTTTCATTCTGCTGCGTACACCATTTCATTATGCCTTATTGGTTGCCGTCATTGTGGTAATGCTGCATAACCTTGTATTGATCTCTGTCGTGGGGGCGCCAGCACTGGAGATCATTATTCACAATATTTTATTGATGGGAGCTGCCGGTATTGCGTTGCTGACCAGCTATACACTGGAAGGCGGTGAGCGCCGTTCCTTTCTGCAGACGTTATTGGCTCAACGTCAGAAGGCCGAGATTGAGGAAATTAATACCTTGCTTGAGCGTCTCTCAGTTGAAGACCCGCTCACAGGGCTGGCTAACCGCCGTCGTTTTGAGAGCATTCTTGATGAAGAGTGGCGGCGGTGTCTGCGGCAGGAAATACCGCTGGCCGTCATGATGGTCGACGTCGATAGCTTCAAATTGTACAACGATACCTATGGTCATCAGGCAGGGGATGAGTGTCTCTCTCGTATTGCGCATGAGCTGCGTCTGTTTGCTCGTCGACCCGGTGATTGTGTTGCCCGTTATGGCGGTGAAGAGTTTGTCATTGTCTGGCCTGGGGCTACTGTTGAAGAGGCTTACATGGAAATGCAGAAGTTAGTTAGCCAGATAAGCTCATTGCGTATTCGGCATCATGTTTCTCCAGTTTGCGATGTAGTGACGGTAA
>DDBN01000152.1:2353-2493 GCA_002333145.1 Moraxellaceae bacterium UBA2031 | reverse complement strand
GATGCGGACATGGCGCTTTACCATGCCAAGCATCAGGGTCGTAATCGTTGCGTCCAGGCGCAAGATCTGGCATCGCCACCCACGGCAGATATTGTTGTTCTAAATACCTCACGGCCATAAATTGCCGCACTGCATTGGAA
>DDBN01000152.1:0-2262 GCA_002333145.1 Moraxellaceae bacterium UBA2031 | reverse complement strand
GTGGGCGATCACCAAAGCTGCGACGTTCACCCGTGCCACCTTCAGGACGTGGCTTGCGGTCGCCAAAATCGCGGCGGGGCGGACGATCACCGAAGCCTTCACGCTTTGGGCGGTCGCTAGCGCCTGCATAAGGCTTACGCTCGCCGGTACCCGCACCTGCATAAGGCTTACGCTCGCCAGTAGATGCGCCTGAGTAAGGCTTGCGTTCGCCGGTACCCGCACCGGCATAAGGCCTGCGCTCGCCAGTAGCTGCACCAGCATAAGGCTTGCGTTCGCCGGTACCCGCACCGGCATAAGGCCTACGTTCACCAGTACCGGCACCTGCGTAAGGCTTACGATCGCCAGTACCAGCGCCAGCATAAGGCCTGCGCTCGCCGCCACCAGCAAAGCCACCCTCAGTACGGGGCTTGTTGAAGTCACGGCGAGGATACTGATTGAAACCTTCGAGAGCCGAACGGTTGCTGTTATCTACCGGTTGACGCTCGTCATAGTTTATCGACCCACGATCTTCACGCTTTGGGCGGTCGGCAAATGCGGCATCACGGGGTGGGCGATCACCAAAGCTGCGACGTTCGCCAGTGCCACCTTCAGGACGAGGCCTGCGGTCACCTTGATCCGGGCCAGCATGAGCTGCACGCGGAGCACGTTCTTCAGATGTATTACGATCACGGAAAGAAGGACGGCGATCGTCACGCTCAGTACGATCTTTGTGACCCCAGCGCGGCTTCTCGGCGAAGGCACGGCGTGGACGATCTTCTGAACGACGCTTAGGCTCTAGGCCTTCAATCACTTCGACTGGCAGCGTCTGATTCACAAACTGCTCAATACGGCGCAGCACACCACGGTCACGTGGGCCAACCAGCGAGCAGGCAATACCAGTACGACCAGCACGGCCAGTACGGCCAATACGGTGCACGTAGTCTTCGGCGTTCTTGGGCAGGTCGTAATTGATAACGTGGCTGATGCCAGGAACGTCGATACCACGGGCGGCGACATCAGTAGCAACCAACACTTTGGTACGGCCGGTACGTAAGCCATTCAGCGTGCGATTACGGGCAGCTTGTTTCATGTCGCCATGCAGTGCATCGACGGCAATACCAAACTCGGCCAGTTCTTCAGCAAGGGCATCACTGTCGATACGTGTACCAGCAAACACAATCGCTTGATTGACGTCTGGCATGTTCAGCAGACTCAACAGCAACTGCTTTTTGTGCGACAAGTCATCAGCATAATAGGCGCGCTGTAAAATCTGCTCATTTTTGGTGGTGTGGCCAGCGATATCGATACGAATCGGATCTTTCAGCAAGCTACCGGCCAGTTTGGCCAAGCGATCTTCAAAGGTCGCAGAAAACAGCAGTGTCTGACGGTCCGCAGGGCAGGCAGAAGCAATCTGCTCNNTCCAGCATGCGATCGGCTTCGTCGAGTATCAGTAGCTCGAGACGATCAAATACGATGCGGCCACGGCTCATGTGGTCGAGCAGACGGCCTGGGGTGGCGACCATAATGTCGTAAGGACGTGACAGCAGGCGGTTCTGGGCAGGAAAAGGCATGCCACCCAAAACGCTAACTGTACGCATGTCTTTCTGCTCACTGCCGTATTTCTGGGCAGCAGCGGTTACCTGCTGGGCCAGTTCGCGGGTTGGCGTCAGGACGAGGACACGGGGGCCACGACCAACCTTGCGGGGGTTATCGGCAATTTTTGACAGGGCAGGCAGCATGAAAGCTGCTGTCTTGCCCGTGCCGGTCTGGGCAGAGACGATCAAGTCTTTGCCTTCCATAGCAGGAGGAATAGCCTGTGCCTGGACGGGGGTTGGTTCGGTGTAGCCGGCAGCAGCCAGCGCGCGCTGCACATCTTCGTGCAGATTAAGGGAGGAAAAAGACAAATGACTCTCCGGGGCACAATAGGCCCTGATGGATTCAAACAAAATGCAAGCCGGAATCAGGGGCTATAACCCCGGGGACGGCTGGCGCGAAATCGTCGCCAACCGAAATTCACTGCACAAGGGCAGGAGACAAGGTCAGGAACGATGAGAAAGTTCCTGAGCCGTTGAGAGATGGCTTCCTGGATCTTTCAGCAGGATCAAACTGGCATCAATGCCGTCATCCTGCGCCCGGTACTATCCGGGCAAGCAGAGGGCCTATCTAACTTCAGGCCTTGCAATCTCTTCATGAGATGTAGTGGTGGGCGGTACTGGGATTGAACCAGCGACCCCTGCCGTGTGAAGGCAGTGCTCTCCCGCTGAGCTAACCGCCCGTCGCGTT
>DDBN01000110.1 GCA_002333145.1 Moraxellaceae bacterium UBA2031 | reverse complement strand
GAGGGGGCATTGCTGGAGTAGAGGCAGTTGTAGACCCTAGCCCTCGTGAAGTCTATCTGCTGCAACGCAAGCAAAAGAAGATTACGGGCCCAGGTAAAACGACTGGTTGGATTCATCGTGAGGCGCTGATCAAAAAGAAGGTCAATCTGATGACTGGCGTTAGCTACCGTCGGATTGATGATGCGGGTCTCCATATCACAATGGGTGACAAGGAGATGGTGCTGGCGGTCGATAATGTGGTCATTTGCGCAGGGCAGGAGCCCAACCGCGAGCTGCAAGCTGGGCTTGAGGCCATTGGCAAAGTAGTGCACCTGATTGGGGGAGCGGATGTGGCCGCCGAACTGGATGCTAAGCGGGCGATTGACCAAGGTACGCGCATGGCCGCGACCATCTGATGTTAATGAGCGCTCTGTGACAGACTGGACAAAGGGCTGCTAAACGCAGCCCTTTGTTTTTGAAGGGGTCAAGGCTATGCTCTCCCATAAGTATCAGCGCATATAGGGAGTTAGCGCGCTCATGACAGGCCTCATTAAGTATCAGGACGCACACCATGTTTGAAACCTATCGGGGATCGTCCGAGTTGGTTTTCTTCTGGGACGGCGCGGCCATCGACAAAAGCATGATGTTCTCCGATTTTGAAGCGACCCTGGATGGGTATATCGGACTACAGGCCTATGCCGGTGAAGAAAAAAAAGCTGCCTATGTTCAGCTGGATGACCGTCTCAGGGTTAATGGCATCGTGCTATTCACTATTGGCTTTGATGAGGCTGGCTTTGCCGAGCGCAGCTGGAATCTGCCACTCCGGCACATGGCCGAGATTGCTGGTCGGGGGCCCGATTTAGGGGGAGGCCCCGTACGGTTGGTGTGTCGCAGTCAGTGCTCTATTTCCTGGCATGCACCCAAGCTATGGGACCCTAGAATGGGTGCGGCGCCTGATACGTTTGTCCAGATTCAGCAGGAGGCAGAGAGGGCGGCAAAACGTTTCAGTTTGCGCCCTCTGTATCCTTCTGACAGTGCAGCAGCACCCATCACTGCAACTTATTCCCCCGTAACATCGACAGATAATGACTTTCCTGTTTTGACCGATGCGGACATGCCCGTTCTGACGGCTGCTGCGCCAGCCATTGCAGTAGCGCCACCTTCCTCGTGGGGAATAGATCGTGAGAAGCTTCTGGCTCGCTTAGACGAGCAGAAACTTCGCATTACAACGCTTGAAACTGACAAGAATGAAACAATTGCCCGTTTAGGCCTGCTTCATCAGCAGCAAGTTGATATTCTCGAAGCGCAAAACGCTAAATTACTCAGTCAGCATCAATCCATGCGTTCTCAGCATGATGGGCAACGTGAGCAATTAGAAAGCCTTCGTCAGCAGTTGGCAGGAATGGCCAAGCTAGAAGAAGGACTGACAGAAGAGCGTCGGCTGCACGAGCAGCAGCTATCTGCATTGATGAATGAACGAGTGGGTGAAGAGGCTCAAAAATTTAGAGAGTTGATGACACAGCGTGAGCATGAGTTTTCGACGCGTGAACAACAATTGCAGACGGAGTTTCATCTCGCACTTGATAGGCGTATCAACGAAGAAGCATCTACACACCGCCTGCAATTGGATTCACTCCGGGCAGAAATTACCTATCGCGACACCACATTGGCAAATCTCAGCAAAGAACTTGCAGAGATCAAAACCAGTGTTGCGCAGCGAGAGGAATCCGCAGCAGGCACTTTNNTTCATCCTGGGGCAGGCCATCTTTCCGTGCCTGTTAATGAGCTGGAAAGGTATGTTGAAAACCCTCTGGGGTATGCGGCTGAAAAGTGCCTTGTCTCAGAAGACAAATATCGGGAATGGCTTGCCCATTATGAAAACCCGCGCTGCAGCGCTCCATTGGGCGAAAACAAATGCTGTGATGCGCGACTGATTCGTACCGATTCGCCAACGCGATTTGTCGCAGGTCAGTCGGACCGCTGTGCCCGTCATCAGTCAACAGATGCCGCCATTGATAATGTGCTTCGGTTTCGCTGAGACAGATGCCATGACGAATTCATTACTTACGGCTTTTTCTTTGCCAACACCGATTCAGTCACTGACGGGCAGTTGGCAATCACGCTACCCCGTATTTATGAAGCGGGAAGAGTTACGCGATCCTGAGTTGGGCGGAAATAAGTGGTGCAAGTTGATGGGTCATATAGAAGCGGCTCGCCGGCATGGCCATGATCATCTGTTGAGTGTAGGTGGCGCTTGGTCTAATCACTTACATGCATTGGCGCTGGCAGGGCGTCGGTTCGGGTTTGCTACAACGGGTCTCGTGCGCGGACATGAAGTGATGACAGAAACGCTAGCGGATGCGGCAAACGCTGGAATGAGGCTTCATTTTATTCCGCGTAATGCCTACCGGCAGCGGCATACCGTAGAAGGTCTGTCAGGGCTGACCATGGCCTATGGCCGCGCATGGATTATTCCCGAAGGGGGCGAAGGGAGGCATGGGGCGGCGGGAGTTACGCATCTGGCCGCTGAAATAGAATCACAACTGAGTGGACAAGTCATTTTGGCGGTTCCGGTAGGCTCCGGTACAACGATGGCAGGTCTTGTTGCTGCATTGCCGTCGCGGTTTCAAGTGTGGGGGTTTCAGGCATTTAATGATGCATCGTTGGCTACTCGGCTGGCAGCACAGCTACCCTCGAATCATCAGGGGGCAGGCTGGCGTTTGTACCCCACAGAAGCAATGCGTACCCATCACCAGTTGCCAGAGAAGCTAATGTTGTTCATGCAGAAATTTGAGCAGGAGCAGGGCATCGCACTTGACCCCATTTATACCGTTCGCATGCTGTCAGCGCTTGACCAATTGCTTGCGGTAGCTGATATCCCTGATAATTCCACCATCCTTGCCTTGCACACTGGCGGTTTGCAAGGACGTCGAGGCCATGGCCTCGCATTGGCTGCCTGAGGTTAATTACATATGGCAGCCCCCGGAATCAGTCGAGCACTCCTGCAGACATTTGTTCCCCTGAACGCCTTATCAGCGCAACGACTGGATTATCTACTGGAAGGACAGGGTATTGAGTCTCTGCCGGCCGGTACTGAGATATGCCGTCGTGGCGAAAGCGATGGCCATACTATTTTTCTTCTCAGTGGTGCGGTAACACAGGAAGATGAAACTGGCACAATCCAGCTGCTGGATGCCGGCGATATCGATGCATCGCATGCACTGGCGCCTGATCAACCCCGTACCCTGACGGTACGAGCTAAGACAGCAGTCAATATCATGCGCTTTGAAAGCAAGCGCTTGGATCGCGTATTGGCGTGGGATCAGGCAACGGAAACCTTGCAGCGAGAATTGGTGGCGCTGCAGCCTGGAGAAAGCAATAACTGGATATCACGCTTGTTACAGTCGCGCCTGTTTTATCGCCTCCCACCCTCTAATATTGTCGAGCTCTTTCGCCGGCTCACGCCTGAGTCAGTGAGCAAAGGACAGGTAGTCATCAAGCAGGGCACCAGTTCTGACTGCTGTTATTTTATTAAGACCGGCACTGCAGAAGTCAGGCTTTCCAGTGAAAAAGGGCCTGTGACCCTGGCAGTGCTTCAAAGTGGCCAATACTTTGGTGAAGATGGGCTGCTGATGGAAGGCACGCGCAACGCCGATGTTGTGATGCAGTCGGATGGCGTGGTTATGCGCCTCGACAAAAAGGATTTTGACGAGCTACTAAAAGCCCCTTCATTGGCACTTATGCATTTCAGTGAAGCCGTTAGTGCTGTCGCAAGCGGTGAGTATGAATGGTTGGATGTGCGACTAATGGATGAGCAAGCCAAGGGAATCCTGACGGGAGCCTTGCGTTTGCCGCTGCAGGCATTGCGCACCAAGGCCCACATGTTACCCACGAATAAACACTATGTTGTTTATTGCGATACCGGCCGTCGCAGCACCGCCGCCGCTTTTTTGCTTGGTGTTATGGGATATGATGCCCATGTTTTGGAGGGTGGCTTGTCGGCCCTCATGCCATCTGAGCGCTCCCGTTTTCTGGTCGTGGGTTAAATGGAACAGTTCCGCAATATTGGCCTCATGGGAAGGCCCGGCAATACAGTTGTTGTCGACACACTCGAGTATCTGCATCACTTTCTTGAAGGTCGCGGCCTTAAGGTAATTTACGATGAGGATACTGCCGCCCTGATGCAACTCCCCGGTCTACAGGTGTGCACTCGCTCTATGCTGGGTGAGGCGTGTGACTTGGTCATTGTAGTCGGTGGCGATGGTTCTTTTTTGCACGCGGCTCGTTCTTTAGCCCGTTTCAATAAGCCCGTTCTTGGTGTCAATCGCGGCCGGCTGGGCTTCCTCACGGATGTATCGCCCGACAAAATTGAAGAAAAAATTGGTGCCGTACTAAATGGCGACTACAAGATTGAGCAGCGCTTCTTGCTCAGCATGGAGTCTAGGTCGGGTGGATCGCCAACAGGCGAGGGTATCGCCCTTAATGATATTGTGCTGCATGCTGGAAAGTCGGTGCACATGATTGAGTTTGAACTGTACATCGAAGGCCAGTTTGTTTATCGGCAGCGTTCAGACGGCCTTATTATTGCCACACCAACAGGCTCAACAGCCTATGCATTATCTGGCGGCGGCCCCATTATGCATCCGCGTTTAGATGCGATGGTACTGGTTCCCATGCACCCACATACACTCTCCAGTCGCCCCATCGTTGTTGAAGGCAACAGCGAGATAAAGTTGCTGATTTGCTCGGATGACATCTGCCCCGTTGTGAGTTGTGATGCACAGACGGGACCAGTTTTGCGAGCAGGGGACTGGGTTTATATCAAAAAACACCCATTCAAGTTACGCGTCATCCATCCTCCGGGCCATGACTTCTATGAGGCTTGCCGTACCAAGCTTGGTTGGAGCAGTCATCTCACCAGTCCCGGAGACTGATCAAGGAGCATGCTCATGTCTGAGCCTATCAATGAATCCACGCTTGAAAAAATGCTGGAAGCATTAACACCTGAAATTATAGAAAGCTTTCGTCTGGCGATTGAAATCAGTAAATGGCCAAATGGACAGCGAATTACAGATGCTCAGCGGGCTATCTGTATGCAGGCAGTCATTGCTTGGGAACATAAGCACCTGCCAGAAAATCAGCGGACCGGGTATATCGACAAGGGCAGCAAGCTGGAAGGTGATGTTTGCGAAGCCCCGCATGATGATGAACCTGATCATGAAAAGCCGGTCAGTTTTCGTCACTAAGTTTTCCCCAGTCAATGAGGTAGGTCGATGCTAGGCACATTACGGAAGCTGCGCTCAGAGCGCGGCGAACCGATCAGCTATTCTCTACCGCTAGGCGATTTTTCAGTTCCATTGGCGCCGTTTATTGGCAATACCCTGCACCTGCGCTATCAGGGCAGCATTTACTGCTTGGCATGCAGCCGAAAAACATCAAAATCTTATAATCAAGGCTATTGCTTTGTGTGCTGCCGCAAGCTGGCAGCCTGCGATATGTGCATACTTAAGCCGGAAACCTGTCATTACCACTTGGGTACGTGTCGAGAGCCTGCATGGGGCGAGGCTCACTGCATGACATCCCATATCGTTTACTTGGCCAACTCATCAGGGCTCAAGGTAGGAATTACGCGCGAAACACAGTTGCCAACCCGTTGGATTGATCAGGGAGCAACGCAGGCATTGCCTATTTTTCGTGTAGCAACACGCTATCAATCCGGTCTCATTGAAAAGGCGCTTGCGCAGTACATTGCGGATAAAACCAACTGGCAGGCACTTATTAAAGGGGACAGCACCCCTGTAGATCTTCAGGCGGAACGAGATGTCTTGCTTAATAAGTGCCAGGCAGAGTTGGAAGAAATTTACCAGCGCTTTCCTAGTCAAATCGACCTATTGCCAGATGCGATTGTGGAGAGCTTTCGTTATCCGGTATTGCAATATCCAACAAAAATATCATCGTTTAATCTCGACAAGAACCCTGATGTTATCGGTACGTTAATGGGTATTAAAGGGCAGTACCTATTGCTAGATACGGGAGTGATCAATATCCGCAAATACACTTCTTATCAGGTTGAGCTCCTTACTGTCTGATTATTGGTTTTAGTTTTTTGCTGCTTTGCTCATCTTGATTGGTTTATGCGGGTTGCCTGAGCCTCTTTTATTATTGCTCATCTGATGGACTGTCAAAATGACCACCGAATCTATTCAAAAAACAATTTACCTAAAGGATTACCAGTCGCCTTTCTGGTGCATTAGCCATGTGCGCCTGCACATCTCTATTGGAAGT
>DDBN01000092.1:173-11014 GCA_002333145.1 Moraxellaceae bacterium UBA2031 | reverse complement strand
GCAACTCATCCAGACTGGTCGAGCGCAGAAAGCGCCCGAAAGACGTGAGGCGCACCTCATCCGGCAGCACATTGCCCTGGGCATCCACCGCATCGAGCATGGTGCGGAACTTGATCATTTCAAAGGGCTTGCCGTGCATGCCAGGGCGCACCTGACGGAACAGCACCGGCGAGCCAAGATTTTTACGAACAAGATACGCAACACCCAACAATACGGGGGACAACAGCAGCAGCGCACTGGCCGAGGCGGCTACATCAAAGGTGCGCTTGATCATTCCACTTTACCTGTAATACCCATTTCACGAAGCATAACGGTATTCACTGCATTAACATCGTATTTGGATTCTGCGATTGCGCGGGCGCGCATTCCCATTTGCTCCACCAACTCAAGTGAGGCAATAAACTTTTCCATGGCGGCTGCTAACTCATCCACTGCCTTAACCGGCACCAGAAAACCGTTGTCACCATCTGCCACCGTTTCACGGCAGCTAGGGGCATCGGTTGTAATGATGGGTCGGCCCATTACCATGGCCTCTAGCATAGTACGCGGAGTGCCCTCCCTGTAAGAAGGCAATACGTAAACAGAACAATCCGCAATAGCAGGACGAACATCCGAAGCCGCCCCAGATACTCGACAATGCCTTCTGAAACCCAGCCGTTTAGCTCAGCCTCAGGATTATCATCAATAAAAACCACTCGATCCGTTGGTAACGAAATGGACGCTACCGCATCACGGGCCAGAGGCATCACTTCACGACCAAAGCCGCTAACACCGTATACCCCATACAAAGGTAATGTCATGGTTATTTCATCCCCGTAAACTTGCTCATGGGTACTTTCCTTTCAGGTTCTCAGGGCGGGTATAAGAAGCAGACAACTATCGTGACAGAAGGGGCACAGGTCACGCGGCCACCGCCATGGTGCCTCACGCACCACACGGCCAGGGATATGAGCATCTCGGCCATATCCGCCAGCGTCGTCATTGTAGCCTTCAGGCATCAAAAACAGGAATAACTGCTTTAAATTCAGCTTTAGAGGCACAAATAATCAACTTTACATACTACCCATGAACCGGGTGCCGCAGCGCGTTCAGTCCTATCCCGCTGGTCATAGCGGTTACGCATTCGGCACACTTAAGGCCTTAAGCCATGCACCAAACTCATATTGCGGGAACTTTCTCTCCAACTGCTCCAGGCCTTGCGTCATTCGCCTTCTCCAGCCTGGCCCCCGGGCGTCCATATCCTGCCACGCTTCTTCAACACTCCACGGAAGGCGCTCACGGAGTACCAGTAACAAACTGGCGACCTGCTTCAGGTCTTTTTCAAGTTTCGCCCTGAATGCGCCTTTTCGTTCGCCATATATCAGCAATTTGTGCAGGGCATAACGTGCCGGATCGGGTACGTTGACAAGGACCGCCCGATCACCGGAAAAAATTACCGCTTGTTGTACTCCCTCAAGGGAATACTCCATGAATTTAAGAGGCTGCAGAGTAATGCCCAGACCCTCATGCACATAGGGGCCATCCTCGCGATGCAAGGGGGTGACGAAGTCGAGCCTGAACTCAGGCTCTTGGGGGTTAAGGTAAGTGGCCCCCGTCTTGTCGACCAAGCCACTGATGGGCAACAGGCCCATGTCCAGTGACTTGATTGCATCGTCCGTATCCAGCTTGAGATTACCCGGCAACGCGATGGAGAGGCTGCGCCCTGCATGGGCAAAATCCACATCCTGCGTGCGCTCAGGGACACCCCAACGAACGCCCAGAAGGTTGCCGTAGGAAATAAAGGCATGGGTTCCTATCAAGACTCCTCCCGCACGGAAGAAGCCGTAATCCGCCAGACGCTCTATCACCCGGAAATGCTTTGAGGGTACGGGCTCACATCCAAGAACGGTTGCCGACCGCACCAATCTGCCAATGGCCTCTTGAGAGGCCGGCTTGACCTCCTTTTTGGCGATCAGCGACTGTACCTCCGGGGTGTCGGGCCCCACATAAACCTGACGCAACTTGCCTGCAGGCTCGGTGTACTGAAAATACCAATACGTGCGCCCCTTGACCGTTTTGGACGCAAATGAGCCTGGCAAATTGGCGACTGTACGCAAGTAATCGCCAGTCTGGCAGGCCTCAAAGAGCTGCGCATACGCGGTTTGGGCAGTGGAGGACAGTTCTGAATACATGGCAGTTATACTAGGGTTATATTTTTATTAGTATAACCTTGTTATACTAACCATCAAGCCTTATTAGTATAACTTATCGTTGTGGCTATTAACTGTGCGCTAATGCCATCACTTCCCGGATGACCGCACAAGTCTTGTCTATCTCAGCGGGCGTAAGGGTGGGATGCGTGAGAAACATCAGGCTGGTTTCGCCCAGTTCACGGGCCACGGGCAGGCGTTCTGCCGGGCGCCACGGCGTACCGTCAAAGGCCTTTTCCAGATACACCTCGGAGCACGATCCGGAATAGCATGGAACCCCGTGGGCAACGATTTCTTCAATAATGCGGTCACGGCTCCAGCCATCAGCCAACCCCTCAGGCCCTACAAAGGCATAGGCGCGATACCAGGCATGCTCCACCTCGGCCGGCACAACCGGTACACGCAGTGCCGGCGACTCTGCACAGGCCGCCAGAATGGCTGTGGCATTTGCCGTGCGGGCCCTGTGCCAGTCATCCATGCGCCGGAGCTGGATACGACCGATGGCCCCCTGCATTTCCAGCATGCGCCAGTTGGTGCCAAACGATTCATGCAACCAGCGAAAACCCGGTGCATGCGTGCGGTTGTATACCGCATCAAAACTCTTACCGTGGTCCTTGTATGACCATGCCGCATTCCACAGGTCTTCACTGTTGGTGGTGAGCATGCCGCCCTCGCCACCGGTACTCATGATCTTGTCCTGACAGAACGACCATGCAGCGGCATCGCCCAGGCCACCCACTGGTGTGCCATGCCATTTGGCCCCGTGCGCCTGCGCACAGTCTTCAATTACCGACAGGTCATGCTCAACGGCCAGCGCATTAAGCCCGTCCATGTCACACGGCCACCCGGCAAGGTGCACGGCAATAATCGCTTTTGTTTTTGGCGTGATCACACGCGCCACGGTAGCGGGCGTGATGTTTTGCGAATCGCGGTCTACATCGGCAAATACCGGGCAGTGACAATCGTGCTTACCGAGGCCAGAAAAGTGCGCGGCGTAACAATCACCTCGTCACCCGGGCCAATACCCAAGGCCTTTAATGCCAGATCAAGCGCCAGCGTACCGTTGGAGAGCGCCACCGCATGCGGCACCTCGCACCAGGCAGCAAACTCCTTTTCAAACTCGCGGCATTCCTGCCCGGTCCAGTAATTAACCTTGTTGGAGAGAACGACACGAGAGACGGCATCTGCCTCTTCCTGCGTAAAACTGGGCCAGGGCGAAAACGGGGTATTCAGCATTTATCGAATTCTTTGCAAAAATGAAAAACCAGACGCCCGGCCAAGCAGACGACTGTCCTTTGCTCCAACGGAGCTACACCACATTCATATCCGACGCACCGGTGCTGCTTTCAGGGTGAAACCACCACAGCCCCAGCGACGCGCCGGCCACATCTGCTGCCAGGTCGAAAGCACTGGTACCACGCCCCGGCACAAACTGCTGAAGCCACTCTGTCAGACAGCCCAGTAGTAGCAAGCCCAGCAACGCCCTCCAGCGTCCGGCCGTGCTCGGCCAACTCCGCGCAGCCAAAAAGCCGAGCATCAGGAACAAGCCAAAATGCACAATCTTGTCAGTGTGCGCAGAAGGATCAGCAGATTCCACTAGCGCAGCCCAAGGTAACCACGAGGCCACCCATATCTTGAATGCGAGCACACTGTCTGCTGGTGTGAGCAAGGCCACCAGCGTCACCAGCAGAGCCAGTAGAAACAAGTGCCGAAAAAGAGCGTAGCTAAGAATGCCCGGAACGGGGTAATTAGCCATCAGACCACAACAACATACATATCCATTATGAATGGTTACGCCACCATGAAGGCTCAGGCGTAACAACATCATCAACAACGGTTGGACACACCAGACCGACATATTCTTGAGCTACATCCAGAGCATCAAAATCTTTCTTTAATGCAGCAACACGATACAAGTCACACCAGCGGCCTTTGCGGAATACCGATTCTGCCTCTCGGCCTTCAATACGCCAGCCACATTTTTTTACGTAAGCACCAAGGCTGGGGCCATTAAAATCCAGAATAGAGCCATGCAAACGCCGCAGTCCAACCACATAAAAAGACCACGCCATTGTCAGCAAGATGGCCTCTGTGCCCATCCCTTTCTGCAACCTGGCCGGGTGAAGTTTTGTGGCAGTCAATGCAGACTGGTTATGCCAGTCAATATCCCAGAGCCCTGTCAGGCCAATTGGCTCATGTGACTGTGAGTCGACCACTGTCAGCCGGCGGGTTCTTACATTGCCCGACATGCTCTCAAGCCAACGCTGCTGATCAAGACTTGAAACCGGGAAATCCCAACCAACCACAGCACCAGAAATTTGAGCATCATTAGCCAGTTCTTGCATAAAAGCCAAGTCACACTGCTCAACCGGCCTCAGGTACAACGACTTTCCTTTAATCATCGTAAAATCACTCAAAAAGTTTAACGCTGTCGATACGCGGGGAAAAATCCCGACAAATCACTTTGGCCGGCACCACGCTCCTGACAGAGCCTGGCATATTGATCGCTATTGACCACAATACGGTGGGACTGAAACAGATGCGTATCAGGGGAAAATCCACGCTTGAACTTGAACAGCGCATCTTCCTGTGCTCCGACACCTCCGCCCAAATGCAGACGAGAAAACCCATGCTCGCGCCCCCACTCTCGGGCAGCGTGAAGAATTACTTTTGACGGCTGCCTGTGCCTGTAAACAGATGCAGTCCCGGAAAGATGATATTGCATGATCTGTGAAGACCTGCTCAAGGTGAACATGGAGCCACCAATGTATTCACCACCTTCCATTGCCATCATCAGTAACAAGTCTTCACCCAAAAGATCAACAAGGTCGTGAAAATACTCATCTTTGAAAAAATAATAGCCTGACGCACCAAGTGCAGTCATTGTTTCATGATAAATGCGTACAAAAGCATCAAGAGACAAAGGAGACGTACCTGCATGAACAGTAACACCGGCCTTCGTTGCCTTATTGATGTCGCCACGATGGCCAGACATGGTCTCGCGCCAATGTTGCTCCGCCGACTTTGACAAATCGACAGACACTGTAGGGCCATGGTCAACAACAACGCCATGAGTGCTTTGCCAGCCTGCATTAAGTATGGGATGAAGCCTGACAAACCAGCTGACACAGCCCTCATCTTTCAGCTTATCAACAGCCAAATCAAGCGCGTAAGTTACCCAATCAGGTGAATGATTGCGGCTAAAAACGGGGCCGCCATACCCGTAGGCCGAAGTTGCATCCCAGAGGCCATCCGGCAGCTCACGCCTAAGGAAGGGAAAGAGCGCCTTATGTCCCTCTGACTCAACGTAGACAGCCATCGGCTGACCGTCATCGCAGTGTTTTGATGCCGCAATCCACCCCGGGGTGTGATACACGTCATGAACACTGGAAAGCAACGCATCAGACCACAGCGAATCATCATAACTAATCAGATCAACACTCATGGAGAACATCCATAGTCTGCTGAATTGCCTCGGCAATCATTTCCATATCTTTGAGCGTATATCTCGCATCACAATGAACCATCAACACTCTTTCACTAAGTACACTATCCTCTTGTGATATCTCGTCACCAACAAGAGGCCATAGAGCAATCGGGAAAACACTCCTCTCAATCAACCTATCCCTAAAGAAATTTCGCTGATCAGCATCTATTAACAGCATAATCAAATAGACGTCTGATTCGACAATCTCTATATCACGTAAAACGAACTTCAATCGATCACGCAAAAACCTGCTATTTTCAGCACGAGCATGACGCACTCTCTTCATGTCAAAAGAAGCCAGAAGCACGTTACTGAATATTGACATCGCCGCGGGACACTCACCTTGCCCACATCCAGCCTCAGCCTGCCGATACATATCAAGAAATACAGGCTTTTCAATTCGTCCGCCAGACAGATAGATAGCCTTAAGCGTCATGGCATTCAGCATGAGCTCACTAAGCCGCTCATGAGCAACTGTTACGAAGGGGGTACTTGGCAAAAGTGCACCAACCGGACTCCACAGAATACCGCCGTCAGGCAAAAAACAGGTTTTTCTCAATGAAGCGAATATATAGTCAGGGCTTCTTTCATAAGGCCATCCAGAACAAGGATCGTGCGTTACATCAAGAATCAGCACACCACCAGTAACTTCGACAACAGATCGCCTTCCAAAGTATTCGACAACGATTATCGCATCGTGATCCTTAAGGCTTAAGGACATGCAATCTGACTGAAAGTTGCAATGATAAAGCTCAATGGAAATCAGTGCCCTCACGGACTCCGTCACTTCATGGCAATAATAGGAGGGAACGAACAACCTCTTCCAGCCAAGCGAAACGCCATGCACTACTAGTGCCTTCAGTGCATCACGACCGGAACCATAGAGCTGATGAGAAGCAGGCAGCCAGGATTCGCCCGCAAAGGCAGATACATCCAAATGAAAGAAAGACCCTGACTCCCACTTCGCCTTCATTATTTTTCTTCCGAGCCTGCCTTAGCCTCGTCCTCGATAATTTTCTTTAGTCCAACATCATCCACGTCACTAAAAACCTGACCAGTCTCAACGCCGCCCCCACCAAAAACAACACCCACAGTCTTAAACAATATCTTTATGTCACCCCAGAAGCTCTGAGTATCAACATAGAGAACATCCAAAGCGGTCCTTTGGCCGAACGTCAAATTCTGGCGACCGGATATCTGGGCAAGGCCCGTCAGTCCAGGCCTGACCAGATGACGGCGCCGCTGCTCTGGCGTGAACACCTTGAGATGAGCATCAAGCAAAGGGCGGGGCCCTACGAGACTCATTTCTCCCTTGACCACATTCCAGAGTTCAGGCAACTCATCAAGACTGGTACGCCGGAGAAACTCACCCACCCGCGTCACTCGCTGGGCATCTGTCAGCAGCATGGATTCACCATCCTTTGGTGGCCTCATGGTACGAAATTTAATGATCTCAAACTCCATCTCATTCAGCCCGATTCGTTTCTGCCTAAAGAAAACAGGACGTCCCATGGAGAAAGCAACCGCTGCGGCGCACCCCAAAAGAACAGGTGAAAGCGATATAACCATCACAATTGAGGCAGAAAAATCAAATACTCGCTTAATCATATAATATGTAAAAACCTACTTGATTACTGAATTTAAAACACGAATGAACTCATTAACACCCGCATTCAACGATAAATTATTCTTATAAAAATCGAGGCCATTGCCGCCCATTCTTTCCAGTTCGTCAGCTCTTAGTTCACTCATCGCAATAACAGCACGCGCAATTTCAACTGACGACTCAGGATCAACAGACAATCCGCACTTAGCTCTTTCAACAAGGGTCGCAGCATCGCCACGTACTGCCATTAAAATCGGCTTTCCAACTGCCATGTAGGCTTGTGTCTTCGATGGCACAGTTACCTTAAAAAGTGGATCATCCCGCAAATGCACCAGCAAGACGTCTGCACCGCTTAATACATTACCCACTTCATGCATGGGCATGCGTGGCAGAAATACCACATTTGATGGTGACTTTTGCTTGGCTAATGACTTCAAGCGATCAACGTCAACACCGCCACCTACAAACACAAACTGCACTTCCTGATTTTTTTCGGCCACCAATGCAGCAGCATCGATCACCGCATCCAGAGCCTGTGCCTTACCCATGGTGCCTGCAAAAACCACATTAAAGCGGCCTTGCATTACTGCAGGAACTTGATGTGATTGCGGGCCAGTTAGAGCAGCCTCATCACACCAGTTATAGATAACACTTATTTTTTCTTCCGGAACACCACGTTCCTGCAACAACTTCTTGAAACCAGGCGATAACACCACCAACGCACTGGCACGGCGATATACCCACTGGCAAATTCGCCCAATCAAGGAAAGTGCACGCGGATTATTTAGCATACCTGTGGCTTTTAATGTATCGGGCCACATGTCCTGTATGTCATACACTACTGGCGTGCGCCGAAATAACCCGATTAACGCTGCCGACATACCCACAGTTAACGGAGGATGATACGCATAAATAACATCAGCTTTTCGTGATGCGAAAACACCGAACAGACATGAAGAAGCTGCAAAGCTGATGTAGTTAAGAGCGCGCTTTATGCCAGAACCATCATGACTGGGATATAGCGCGACACGGCAAACCTCGACGCGCCCGTGCCATTCACGCTGGGCAGCACGCACCTGATAGCCATCATAAACCTTGCCACCTGGATAGTTCGGGAATCCCGTGATTACCTGAACATCGTGTCCCCTCTCGCTTAAAGCCTTTGCAAAGGCCAATCCTTTCAAGGTTGGCTCGGGCTCAAACCATTGGGTGATCAACAAAATCTTCAAAACTGCTTCCAGACAACACGTTTCACATAGTCGGTGTAGCTGTGAATGATGCGCACCACCTTCTCACTCACATTTGGCATGCTGTAATCCGCCACCAGACGCAAGGTGCGCTCATCGCCACGAGACTGGCCTTCCAGCACTTGCAGTGCCTGCAACACCCGTTCCTTTTCCAGCCCGGTCATCATCACGGCAGCCTCTTCCATGCCTTCAGGGCGCTCATGCGCCTGGCGCAGGTTAAGCGCCGGGAAGTTCATGATGGAGGACTCTTCGTTAATGGTGCCACTGTCGGACAGTACTGCCTTGGCCGAGACCTGTAGCTTGTTGTAGTCCTTGAAACCCAGTGGCTTGAGCAGTTGAACCAGCGGGTTAAAGGTTATCTTGAGGGCATCCACACGCTTCTGGGTACGCGGGTGTGTGGACACAATCACCGGATACCCAAAGGTTTCTGCCACGGCATTCAGGGTTTCTACCAGCGCCAGAAAGTTCTTGTCCGAGTCCACGTTTTCTTCACGGTGGGCACTGACCACAAAGAACTTGCCTTCCTGCAGGCCCAGACGGGTCAGCACATCGGACTGTTCAATGCCTTCACGGTAGTGATTAAGCACCTCAAACATCGGGCTGCCCGTCTTGATGACCATATCCGGTGGCAAGCCCTCACGCAGCAGGTAATCACGCGCAATGGTGCTGTAGGTCAGATTTATGTCGGCGGTGTGGTCCACAATGCGGCGGTTGATTTCCTCGGGCACACGCATGTCAAAGCAGCGGTTTCCCGCTTCCATGTGAAAGGTAGGAATCTTGCGGCGCTTGGCCGGGATGACAGCCATGCAACTGTTGGTATCGCCCAGTACCAGCAATGCCTCGGGCTTTACCTCAGCAAGCACCTGGTCTACACCAATGATTACCTTGCCAATGGTCTCTGCCCCGGTAGCACCCGCAGCATTCAGGAAGTGATCCGGCTTGCGGATGCCCAGGTCATTAAAAAAGATTTCGTTCAGTTCGTAGTCATAGTTCTGGCCGGTATGGATCAGGATGTGATCACAGTACTGGTCCAGCGCCGCCATAACACGCGAAAGCCGGATGATTTCCGGCCTGGTGCCAACAACGGTTGCCACTCGCATTTTTTTCATAATCGCATTAACTCAATCGGACTTTGATGGTATTCAAAAAATTGTTTAGCTATGTAATTGGATTAAGTGACTGTTTCTTTAACATCAAAGCAGGCTTTTCCACTAGAAACCAAGAAAGTACAGCCATCAGAAAAGTCAGAGGAATAGCCAGCCAAATATAAGGAACAGCAAGCACCAAGAGCAAGTTTATTATCGGCATGTGCCAGATATAAGCTCCGTAGCTAAGATCGAAATTCAATCTAAAAACCGGCACACCAAAAGCAAGCCACATTACCAACCCGACATAGCATGAAAAATAGACAAGCCCAAGTCGATTACCAGAAGACCCAAAAAGAATCCCATCTCCAAAAAACATCATGAGAACCATCGGTAGAACCATACATGGCATGTATTTTAACCACGGCTGGAGACGATCAAAATACTTTGCAGAAAGAATACCAACAGCAAACATCCAACCCCATGCAATTGGAGTCAATCCAATAAAATCGTAAATTGTTTTTTCACGATATATTTTATCAGAAAATAAATACGGCCCGATTACATAAACAAAGAATGACAGCGCCAGAAGAAAAATAACCGTGAAGCGAAACCTGCGCTCCATCCAAACAATAATCGGGACTATAAAATAAAATAATATTTCTGTAGTGAGCGTCCAAAGTGAGCCATTGACAACGCCAACACCCACATCACGGAAGATTTCAGGATTATAGGCTTGCCCTAGCGTAATCTGAGCGAGAAACCAGACTGCGTAGCTCGCGAAGTTATCCGATAGATCACTCCAGCCGTGAGCGATCAGCCCTACCACAGCTCCCCCAAACGTAACGAACACTAGTCCTGGGAAAAGTCGTAGAAATCGATTCTCGAAATAGCGGCGACCAGGCGAATTTAGATACGAGGCATAAATCAGAAAGCCGCTAACAAAAAAGAAAGCCGGCACTCCCGGAAAATGCCTTATAGCAAGTGGCAGATAATATCCAAAATGCTCCGCTGCATGTACAAGCACAACCTGCGTTGCGAAGATCAGCCTCAGCAATTCAAGATTATTGTTTCTAGGAAAAGTGGCAGACATTGAAAAATCCAGAATACATAGCTGATTTATTGACCAAAAGCCAACATCTTAAGTTCAATGCCACTAAGACATAAAATTTATCCACCAACATCCTCTTAATGAATACATCAACTTTTCTAAGGTGCCGTGCCAAC
>DDBN01000092.1:0-161 GCA_002333145.1 Moraxellaceae bacterium UBA2031 | reverse complement strand
TGACGGAAGCGGAAGCAGGCCTTGCCCTTGATCACCAGAAACTTCTCCGTCTTGGAGTGGTGATAGTGCCCGCCACGGGTGATGCCAGGATGCGCCGTGAAGAATGAGAACTGGCCAGAATCCTTTGTTTTAAGCATCTCCACAAACACACCACGAGGGTC
>DDBN01000149.1 GCA_002333145.1 Moraxellaceae bacterium UBA2031 | reverse complement strand
TCTTGGCGCCAAACTCTTGGCTTAGGTTGCGTGCGGGAATGACGTCGATTTCTTCCGGCTGAGTATCGTTGACGCCAGCCAAACGGCGCAGCACGGATTGTAAAAAGCGGTAGGCGCCATAGGCATCAGTAACGGCATGACTCATTTTCAGAAAAAGCCAGTCACCGCCCTCGCAGCGCGCAATCATAAAGCGAAAAGGTGGAGCACTTTCCAGCAAAAGACGGCGTGAATAAAACGCATTGCGTGCGGCCTCAAGCGCGTCGTTATCGGCACAGTCGACAGCAAGCACAGGGTCTTCGTCCGGCCGCTCCACGGTTTCCCACGCATACCCGCCTTCCAGTGTATTCACGCGATGCAGGCGCACGCGGGTTAAAGGGTGCATCTCCATTGCAGAGTAAGCTGCTGCTTCCAGCTTCTGTTCATCCAGTCGGCCGCTGAACCGGATATCCAGCTGTAGGTGCATGGGCTCCTCCGGTTGTTCCAGATGCAGGAAGAGCTCGTCGGTCACAGACAGGGGGAAATATTTTTTCATTTTTTGGTCCTGCATTGTCAGCGGGCAATATCAGGATGCTAGTGAACTATAAAGAAGATAGCGAGACATTGGCTGACAAGACAGAGGCTGCTGATTACTCGGAGCTTCCGGTATCAGCTTGTTGCCGGAAGTGCGAGGGTGCACATCCGTATTGACGCTTAAACGCCTGGCTAAAGGCGGTTTCTGAAGCATAGCCTACGATCTCGGCAATGTGCCTTATAGGTTGTTTGGTGTGCTGGAGCTGCCATGCAGCAAGGCGCATACGATGCTCCGCCAGATAGCTGAGGGGTGGCTGACCGAGTATTTGACTGAAGCGGTCGGCAAAGGCAGATCGTGAAAGGCAGGCAATGCCGGCCAGTTCGGGCACGGTCCAGCCGTAACCGGGGCGCTGGTGCATGGCCGAGAGCACGGCTGACAACGCAGGATCACGCAGAGCGCGAAGCCAGTTACTGGTTCCTTCGGGTAGCGCCTCGACGTGCGAGCGAACACACTCGATAAAGAGAATGCCGGCCAAGTGATTAACGATAGCTTGCCGCCCGGGCTTGCCGATCCCTTCATTAGCAAGAAACTCCAACCCTATGCGTAGCCACTCTGGCGGCTGCCGAGAGATGCTACGAATAAGCAGGCTAGGGGGCAGGGCAGAGAGCAGTGGGCGGGCGAGATCGGCATCAAAGCGGAAGCGAGCAGACAGTAAAGCGGTTTGCTCACCGGCACCGCCTAGCATGACAGGCTCCTGACTGTGACCTTGAATCATGCCGCTCAGGTCGGGCCAGAGGCTTTCAGACGGAGCCCCATCCGGGTCATGCATGGTGTGATCACGGCCACTGGTCATCACCGCCATATCGCCAGCTTCTAGTATCTGGGGCGCTTCGCCAGGCACCCGCAACTCGGCACGGCCGGCAATGACCAGATGAAAACTAGCCAAGCCATGCGCATGGAAACCAAAGCCCCAAGGACGAGCGGCCTGCACATAGCGAAACTCACCACCAGAAAGGTGAATGTCGTCGAGCAATTGGCTAAGGGTGTCGTCCATTCTTTTCCTGTCCCAGTGTCAGAGAGGGCGGTGATGGCTAGAAGCAGGCAGAGAATAGCAATTAAATGCCTTTCGGCAATGACAATGGTATCGCTTAACGCAGGAATTTTTTCCGGAACGCATTCAGCTTTGGCGCAATCACAATCTGGCAGTATCCCTGTCCCGGATGTTGCGCAAAATAATTCTGGTGATACACCTCGGCAGGCCAGAATGGCACGGCCTCCGCGATCTGTGTTACCACAGGGCCGCTTATGCCGGTATGAGATTCCAGTGTCGAGATGACTTCCTCGGCAATCTGCTTTTGCAGTGCATCCTGATAAAAAATGACGGAACGATACTGCGTGCCGATATCGCCACCCTGACGGTTCAGGGTGGTGGGGTCATGAATGGTAAAAAAGATTTCGAGCAGATCGCGAAAAGAAATCACATTGCTATCGAATGATAATTGCACGACTTCGGCATGGCCGGTCGCGCCTGTACAAATCTGCTCGTAGGACGGATTTGGCCGGGCGCCACCGGCGTAACCAGATACTACGTCGGTTACGCCACTCACTTCGCGGAAGACGGCATCCAGACACCAGAAGCAACCGCCCCCCAGTACTGCTTTCTCGATAGCCATTCTGCGTTACTCCCTCTCTGAATATTTCACAGGGCCGTATTTACTATCACGGCCTCAGAGCATGTTATTTAGCGTGATGGACGGGGCTTTTTTTGTGCGCCATTTTCCCTTGGCGGCAGGCCGGTATGCTGCGTCAGTATGCGCCCTTTCTGCGGCTTCACTTTTAGTGAAACACCACCTCCTGCACTGGAGTTTTTCTTGCGGGCAGATTTGTAGCAGCCATCGCCGGAACCTACGGGTTGATTCTTTGGGATAAGCTGATTTTTGCCGCTGCCAATGAGATCGGCTCTGCCCATTTCCAGCAAGGTCTCACGCAACAGAGGCCAGTTGTTGGGGTCGTGGTAACGCAAAAATGCCTTGTGCAGGCGACGGCGACGATCGCCTTTTGGGACCTCAACTTTTTCACCCGTGATGCGTGAAATTTTCTTCAGCGGATTCATGCCAGAGTGATACATCGCCGTAGCGGTTGCCATTGGCGAAGGATAGAACGCTTGTACTTGGTCGGCACGGAAGCCATT
>DDBN01000052.1 GCA_002333145.1 Moraxellaceae bacterium UBA2031 | reverse complement strand
GCCGCCAGTCGTTGCTGCGAGGTGGATAAGGCACGACGACGTTCACGCAGCTCTCTGCGTAGTTCTCGACGTAATTCTCGCCGCAGGTCTATTCGGGAAACAAAAGGGGAAGAGGACATGAAAAAGAATGTTCTCCGAGGTGCCGCTGCCAATCGTAACCCTTGAACCCAAAGGTTCAAGGGGGAAGCACGGAAACAGTATCAGGCTTTCCGTCGGGCGGACATGCACACAACTATCGCGCGAACTTCCCGTAGTAATGAAATCGGCTCAGGGGACTGGATTAGCTGGCAAACACCCCAGGGAACGCCTTGATTATAGCAACACCCATGCAGGTGACGACAGTCTCAGGACGAGTGGTTTGTACAGGGGCTGTCCGGTTAGAGGGCCGTATTCTTGTCCAGTGTCAGGTCGATCTTGCTGATCAGGCGTTGCAGATCGGCCGCGTCCACGGCGCCGGCATCAACTTGGTGTGAGGCCGTCAGCAATTCGTGGGAAATATTGAGCGCAGCAATGACGGCAATGCGCTCCAGTCCGATGATTTTGCCGGACGAACGGATCTCGCGCATCTTGCGATCAAGGTATGCCGCTGAGGCGCGCAGGCTGTCCTGCTCACTTTCCGGGCAATTAATGCGATAAGACTTGTCCAGAATGAAGACTTCGAGCGTGCTGGTTTCGTTGCTCATGCAGATACGGTCCCTGTGCGTAGGGGAAGAAAAAGGGGGTTAGTCCTGCTCCTGGTCCTGGGCTTCTAGAGCCTTAAGACGCAGGATGATGGCTTCAACGCGGGCCTTGGCCAGCTCATTCTTCTTTTGCAGGTCATCGCGCTCGGCCAGCAATGCCTGTTCGCGGGCCAGTAACTTGCGGTTATTGGCCGCGAGACGGTCGGCCAGCTCAACCAGGCTGTCGATACGGGTACTTAAGGTCTTAATATCGGGCGATGACATGGCGTTCGCGTCTAGGGGCGTCGAGAGTTAATATGCAGGGTACTATAGTTTTTACCCTGTATCAGGGTCAAATTGAAGGAACCTCATGCATCCTGTCGCCACTGCCATTACGTTTGAAGAACTCACCACTGTGCTGGTGCGCCTGAATACTGCCTGCACCGCCCCAGAGCTGCATGGTGTCATGACGGGTTTGCTGTCAGGCGGAGCCCGTCTCAATCGCGCCATGCTGCAGAAAGTGCTGGAGGCGCATGCCGAGGGCGATAGCGTCTTTGGCGATGAGGTTATGGCGCAGCTCTGGCAGCTGCAGCTCAAGACAATGGAGGATTTGGGTACCAGTGAGTTGGTGTTTACCCCGCTCGTCCCTGAAGACGATGATGACCTTGGCCATCGCGTGACGGCGCTGTCGGACTGGTGCCAGGGCTTTCTCGTCGGTTTTGGCACCGCTGTGCGTCCTAATGATACGCGTGTGCATGAGGAGTCTGTTCGCGAGACGCTTGAGGACATCGTGCATGTCGCCAATGTTGATCCGACGGCAGAAGATAACGACGAGGCAGACGAATTTGCGTATGCCGAGCTTTATGAGTTTGTGCGCATGGCCGCAATTCATCTTTTCGAAGAGATGTCGCCGCCAGAAGAGCGCCACCTGCACAGCGAAGACGCATCCGGTGCTCCTACGCTGCACTGAGCTTAACTGAATCAAATTGCATTGATGTATTGCCACTGACGACGAGGCTGCACCTTCATGTCCCTGCTTTCCGCTGCTGAATTTGCCCGTCGCCGCCAGGCCCTGATGAACATGATGGGCGATAATGCTATTGCCATCTTGCCAGCGGCCCCGCACTACAAGCGCAACCGTGATACTGAATATCGGTATCGGCAGGACAGTGATTTTTATTACCTCACGGGTTTTCCTGAGCCAGAAGCGGTGATCTGCCTGATTCCTGGTCGGCCACAGGGTGAGTTTGTGCTGTTCTGTCGCGAGCGTGATCGCGAGATGGAAATTTGGAACGGCTATCGTGCAGGCCCGGAAGGGGCGGTTGCGGAATTTTCTGCAGACGATGCGTTCCCGATCACGGATATGGACGACATTATTCCAGGGCTGATCGAAGGCCGTGAGCGTGTGTTCGTGTCGATGGGTGCGCAGCCGGTCTTTGATCAGCGGTTAATGGGCTGGGTGAATTCCATTCGTGCGCGTGCACGTACGGGAGCGCATGCGCCAGGCGAATTCATGATGCTCGATCATTTGTTGCATGATTTGCGTCTGTTCAAGTCGGCCGAAGAACTGAAGATCATGCGCAAGGTCGCTACTATTTCTGCTCGCGCGCATGTGCGAGCCATGCAGATTGCAAAGCCAGGGCTTTACGAGTACGAGCTTGAGGCAGAGATACTGCATGAATTTTTGAAGAATGGGTGTCCTGCGCCGGCCTACAATTCAATTGTGGGCTCCGGCACTAATGCCTGCATTCTGCATTATGTTGAAAACAATCAGGCCATGCGCGACGGTGATCTGGTATTGATCGATGCGGGTGGCGAATTAGATCACTATGCAGCAGACATTACTCGTACCTTTCCGGTTAATGGGAAGTTCTCCCCGGAACAAAAAGCCATTTATCAGTTGGTGCTTGATGCACAGCATGCCGCCATTGCCAGCGTAAAGCCGGGCGTGCACTGGAATACGCCTCACGAGGCGGTAATCAATGTGCTTGTAGAGGGGCTGCTGGCGCTGGGTCTGCTAACAGGTATAAAAGAAGAGTGCATCGAGAACGCGAGCTACCGCCAATTCTTTATGCACCGTACCGGCCATTGGTTGGGCATGGATGTGCACGATGTTGGTGACTACAAGATTGATAACCAGTGGCGCGAGTTGGAGCCGGGCATGGTCATGACGGTCGAGCCTGGTCTTTATATTGCACCGGACTGTGAAACGGTTGATCCAAAGTGGCGAGGGATTGGTGTGCGCATTGAGGATGATGTGCTGGTCACCAAAACGGGCCATGAAGTGCTGACACATGCCGTGCCGAAGGCGGTAGATGAAATTGAAGCCCTGATGGCGCGCTGATATGAAAGATACTGATGTGTTGATTGTTGGTGGTGGCATGGTTGGCGTGACGTTGGCATTGCTGCTTTCGCGCGAGCCGAGCCTTGCCATTACACTGGTAGAAAGTATTTCCTTTCCTTCTCTGGAGCCAGACGCGCCGCTGCCGTATCGCCCCAGTTTTGATGCCCGTAATACTGCGCTGTCGCGGCGTACAGTAGCCACTTACACTGATCTGGGTTTGTGGAATGAATTGCAGCTACATGCCACGCCCATTCACGAAATTCATGTGTCCGAGCGTGGGCACTTCGGCATGTCACGGCTAGTGGCAGATGAAGAAAACGTCGAAAGCTTTGGTCAGTGCATCGAGAATGCTTGGATGGGGCTAGTACTGCTGCGGGCACTGAAGCGTTGCACGAATGTGACGGTGCATGACGGCGCGACACTGACGGGTATTCGTCAGTATGGTGCGCATGTATCGGCCGATATAAAAAAAGGGGATGAACTTTTTACGCTGAACGCACCGTTACTGGTGGCGGCCGATGGCGCCAATTCGCCTTGTCGTGAAATGCTGGGTATCAATGCGACGACAACGCCTTATGGGCAGGTTGCGCTAGTAACCACCGTCGCCACGCATTTGCCGCACAAGCAGATTGCCTTTGAACGATTCACCGAAAGCGGCCCGATGGCATTACTGCCGCTGCCCGAAGATAGACGCTCGGTGGTATGGACGTTGCCCGTTGGCAGTGAGCAAGCACTGATCGACTGCAGCGATGAATCGTTTCTGGCGCAACTGCAGGTGGCGTTTGGTAAGCGAGCCGGGCGCTTTGTGAAGACAGCCAAGCGCTTTGCCTATCCGCTAGCACTGACGGTAGCCCAGACGCAGACGCAGCCACGGGCGGTGATTCTGGGTAATGCCGCGCATGCGCTGCATCCGGTAGCGGGGCAGGGTTTTAATCTTTGTCTGCGTGATTGTTTGGCGCTGGTAGAGCGCATCGTGCAACGTCATCGCGAAGGCGGTGATATCGGTGAGTTTGCCCTGCTACAGGATTATGAAAAATCTCGTCTTCAGGATCAGCANNATGGGGTTGAGTCACTGATGTCTATTTCACCAGCAGGTCGCAGCCGTTCATTTGATATTGTTATTGTTGGCGCAGGCATGGTGGGCTCACTGTTGGCCGCACTTTTACGTGACAGTGGCTTGTCCGTTCTCTTGTTGGAGCGCACGCCGGTCACTGCGCCGGATCGCGATGCAGACTTTGAACCACGAGTCTCTGCGTTAACGCGAGCATCAGAAAACTTACTGCGAAGTGTCGGTGCGTGGGCGGCTGTTGAAGCGTGCCGCTCGTGTGCGTACACCGGCATGACGGTGTGGGATGCGGATGGCAGTGGCCGTGTCGATTTTTCCGCAAGCGCCATTGGTGAAAGTCATCTCGGCGTATTGGTGGAAAANNTGACGCACTTGGAGAAAATGCCACAGGGCTGGCAGCTTACTCTGGGTGATGGCGCTATTGTGCAGGCAATGTTGGTCATTGGTGCAGATGGCGCTCAATCCGCTGTGCGCGAAATGATTGGTGTTGATACCCGTAATACGGATTACCGTCAGCGCGCCATCGTTACCACCGTGCGTACAGAAAAACCGCATGCGTTTACCGCCTGGCAGCGCTTTAGTGCAACGGGGCCGCTGGCCTTTTTGCCGCTACTTACGGCAGAAGGGGATGATCATTTCTGTTCAATCGTCTGGTCGCAGGACGAGCCGGAAGCGCAGCGTCTTATGGCACTCGATGATGCGGCATTCATGCGTGAAATTGGATTGGCCTTTGAGCATACGTTGGGCGCCATTGAATCAGTCGATCCGCGTTACAGCTTTCCACTGCAGGCGCGCCATGCCACTAACTATGTGCGTGATGGCATTGCTCTGATTGGGGACGCAGCGCATGCCATTCATCCGTTGGCTGGCCAGGGCGTAAATCTGGGTTTACTGGATGCCGGTGTGCTGGCAGAAGAAATTCTGCGTGCACGCACTCGTAATATCGCTTGGTGGGACGAAGCCACACTATCCCGCTACGTGCGCCGCCGTCGCGCGCACAATACGCTTATCCTTAATAGCATGACAGGCTTCCAGCGCTTGTTTGCCAGCCATAATCCATTGCTGGTAGTGGCGCGTAATTTTGGCATGCGGGCCACTAATTCACTGCAGCCGGTTAAGCAAGAATTAGCGCGTGTCGCCATGGGGCTTGGTGGCGATTTGCCTATCGCTGCGCGCTCCATTACCTAATTAATTCTGACAGGCAGCGAGACTAATATGACGACTACTGCTCTGGCTCGGAAAGAGCCACTAGTTTTGCTGGGATTAACACTGCTGGTGCTGGGGTGGTCGGTCATCAATCCACATGACATGGCCACCTGGTGGCTGGAAGTATTGCCGGTATTCATTGCCCTGCCAATGCTGTTATGGACGTATAAATCCTTTCCGCTAACAGATTTACTTTACCGGCTTATTTTTTTGCATGCGGTAATTCTGATTGTCGGTGGGCATTATACCTATGCGCTGGTGCCAGCCGGCTTTCAGGTTCAAGACATGTTCGGCTTTGGGCGTAATCACTACGACCGTCTTGGGCATTTTTTTCAGGGACTAGAGCCTGCTATTTTAGCGCGTGAAATTTTTCTGCGTAAAAAAGTGGTTCAGCGTGGCGGCTGGCTTGTGCTATTCGTAATTTCTGTCTGTTTAGCGTTTAGCGCTTTTTATGAACTCATCGAATGGTTTGTGGCGACTGTTTCTGCGCAGGCGGCAGAGTCTTTTCTTGGCACCCAAGGCGATGTCTGGGATACGCAATGGGACATGTTTATGTGCTTGATCGGCGTCAGTACGGCGCTGGTATTATTCTCGTCAGTGCATGACGGTCAATTGAAGCGGTTGTCGACAGTATCGGGAGAGAAATGATCATGTCTGATATCAAACGTATGCATATGGCAGCACGCTACAGCGATACAGCGGTGCACAATGGCGTAGTTTACTTGGCGGGGCAGGTGCCGACCGATACTTCTCAAGACATGGCGGGGCAAGCCCGTGAAGTGCTGGAGACGATTGATCGTCTGCTCAATGAAGTGGGCAGTGATAAGTCGCGCATCCTAATGACGCAGATTTTTTTGCCCGACCTAAAAGATTATGACGTCATGAATGCGGTCTGGGATAGTTGGGTGGTTGCCGGTCATGCGCCGCCACGCGCCACGATACAGGCAAAACTGGCCAATCCGGATTGGAAGATAGAAGTAGTGGTGACAGCGGCTGTTCGCTGAGCGAGTACTTTGCGTCCAGTAAATTGCAACCGGCAGCGCGATGTTATTGCTGCAGCTGGTTGCGCCAGCCTTGGGGTGTCTGCCCCTTCCAGCGGCGAAAGGCACGCTGAAATGGACTTTGCTCCGCATAGCCTAAAAGGGCTGCGATTTCTGAAAGCTGCAAGCGAGGG
>DDBN01000116.1:5918-17275 GCA_002333145.1 Moraxellaceae bacterium UBA2031 | reverse complement strand
GCACTGGTGAGGTGGATTGGCGACTGTCATTGACGGGGCGTGGAGATGATGGCTTTACGGAAAACCGGGTTCCAAATGGCTCGCTCTACCTGAATGACAAGGATGTTGCTGACAGCAAAGATATAGAGTCGGTCTATGGGCGAGCAGTTTGGGCGCGCAATGAGCGCAGTAGCCTAGAGATGTCTTTCGGCAAGTCCACGATGGTGAATCAGGTACAGTATAGGTCGCCGATTTTTGCGGATGTGCCGATAGCTGATTTGGATAACCGCTTCTTGAGCTTGGCCTGGGATCAGGAGCTGTCAGAAGAGCATCGGTTAAAGGTGATTGCCAGTCATTCCTCCTTCTCTCGTGATGAGCCTTGGCGCGTGATGGTGCCTAGGGTTGCCTTTCAGTCCTCACTGCGGCAGCTGTATGAGCAGAATCGGACGTGTGCTTTTTCTGTGGTAGACGGAGGGAGTGCTGGCTGTGGTGCAGCCGATATGCCGTTTATTACGACACTGATGACTGCTATTGGTAATGATCCTGCTCTTATGAATGACGGCCTTTTCACGGGGGGCGTATTCAGCAGTGAAAAACGTACGGAAATTGATATTCAGGATACTTGGGTGCCGTCCGCTAACTTTCGTGCCGTACTTGGAACTAGTTATAACAAGGCAGTTGTTGACTCTTTAACGTACTTGAATGGAAAGGTCGACAACTCTGTCGTAGGGGTATTTGCTAATGCGGAGTGGCAGATGGCGCCGACTTGGTTGCTGAATATTGGTGGTAGCCAACAGTGGGATCAAACGGCAGGGAACTACTTTTCACCCCGAGCATCTCTCAACTGGCAATTTGCTGATAATCAGGTACTGCGTCTTGTGTATTCCGAAGCAGTACACACGCCAGACATTCTGGAAACCAATGCCAACTGGACGGTTTACGCGAAAGATGCCGATTTTATTGCGCCGGATTACAGTGGTACTTTCTTCCAGACAGGTCGTTCCAGTGACTTTCCAGCGGCCAAAGCGGAAACTATTGCATCGCGCGAGATTGGTTATCACGGGCGGTTTGATCCATTGCATTTAACGCTGGATTTGCGTGTATTTAATGATTATATGACGCTGACAGAGCACAACCTTGAGGTTGAGGGGAGTGAGGGCTTTCAACTTAGAGCGCCGCTGAGTTTTCGTCAGGAGGGCGCTGAGCTGGCGGTTGACTGGCGTCCATTGGCCGGTCAACGTTTTCAGCTTAACTATGCATATCTGAATATGAATAGATCTTTGGGTAACGATAATACAAATTTTGTACCCAAGCATTCAGGAAGCGTGGGCTGGTGGCAGGATTACCAGCAAGGCTGGAAAATGGGCACTACCTATTACTTCTATAATGATCTTCGTGATGCGGATAATAAGATATTTTCAATTTTCTATGATCGGCTGGATACAAAACTGTCTCGTTCATTTAGCCTTTCGGGACGTCAGCGTGTAGAGCTTTCTGCCGTTATGCAGTGGCGTTTAACGGACGATGCGGAGTTGCGCAGAGAGAATGGCATGGACTCAAGGCACCGTGGCTGGGTTGGTGCCGAGTGGCGTTATTAAGCGGGTAATTCATGTAGGCCTCAGGGATCAGGCATGCACTATATGCAAACAAGGATGAGAGGGTATCGGCATGACTGCCTAAAGGCGGTCGTGCTTTTGCTCATATTCATGTTAGCTACTGAAGGGCATGCGGCGACCATTCAAGTTCTGGGCGCCGGTGGTGAGGCAGGTGAGAGCTTTCTGCGAGCCCTTGCCAAAAGCCTCGGACCATCTCATGAGGTGGTTACTGAAGTATCTCAAAAACCTTCCGATATTGTTATTGCCTTGCATGAGGGGGCGTTGCAAGAAGCACGTCGCACCGGCGCGCCTTTGCTTGCGGTTCTTCCCGAGTCGGGGCGCGTGGAGCTGGGCAAAAATGAAAGTGCTCTTTATTGGGCGCCTTCTTGGATCGACCAGTTGCGCTTGGCGAAACAAATTTTTCCTTCCTTGCGACGTGTCGGACTTCTGTTAGACGACCCTCGGCAGCAAACGCGTGTACTTGTACTGCGGGAGCAAGCAAAGGCAATGGGTTTGGAGTTGGTGGTAAAAGAGGCCAATACGGATTTTCTCGTCAGAAGTGTTGCTGAGCTGGCAGGTGTCTGTGATGTGATTATCGCGCCTGCGGACAGCCGTCTTTTCACTCGCACCACCATCAAGCCAGTTCTCCTGGCAGCTTACCGTCAGAATCGCGTATTTATCGGACCAAGCCCCGCAGTTGTGCGTGCCGGAGCCCTGGCATCTCTTTATGTCACTCCCGAGACGCTGGCGGCTGAAGTTGCGGACCGTATTCGTCGCCAGAGTGCGAGTGGATCGTGGGGTGGTACATCACGTATCAATCGCTTTGAGGTAACGACTAATCCCCAGGTTGCACGTGCGTTGGGCCTGCACTTGCCGGATGCTGAACAGCTGACCCGTCTGCTACGAGCAGAAGGGGGCGCGCCATGATGATAATGAGAGAGTGGAGCCTGCGTCGCCGGATGCTGTTCTTGGGAGTGGTCCCGGCATTGCTCATGCTGATAATGTTGCTGGGCTACCTGCTTCAGACGCGATTGAGCGATGCAGACCGAGAGCTATCCAGTAGCGGTCAGTTGATGGCACGTCAGTTGGCCGCTAGTGCTGACTATGCAGTGATATCAGGCAATGTTGAAAGCCTTATAGGGCAGGCTGATGCGTTGTTGCGGCAGCCGGGAGTGGTGCGTGTTCGCATGCTTGCGGAGGACGGTAGCTTGCTGCTGGAAAGGCAGTCTTCGCAGTTTCATCCTGCGAAATCCATGCGCCGCTATACATCGCCGATTGAGTCGGTCGCATTGGATGCCTCGGTGCAGGACTGGCTGACGCCTTTGGAAAGTGCGGCACCACGCCTGCTGGGGCGAGTTGAGATCAGCCTAAGTAATGACATGGCGTTGGAGCGTGAGCGCGAGATTCTTTTCACTGGACTTGTTCTTGGTGTCTTGGCTCTTGTGGCCACCATTATGTTGGCTAATGCAGTGGCCGCGCGCGTGCGCCGACCTTTGGATGCTGTTGTGGCAATGGTTGAAAGACTGGAAGCACGTGAATTTTCAGCGCGGGTAAATATTGAGTCAGGCGGCGAGATTGGCAAGCTGGGACAGCATCTGAATGCGTTGGCGCATGCACTGGAAGAAGCACGCAGTATGCAGACGCTTTATACCCAGGAACTGGTTAGTGCGCGAGCCTTGGCAGATAGTGCCAATCGTGCAAAAAGTGAATTCCTCGCGATGATGAGTCATGAACTGCGCACGCCACTGAATGGTGTTTCCGGCATGCTGCAATTACTGGACTCGACCCAGCTGGATGCTGAGCAGCAGGAGTATGTTCACTATGCCGAGCAGGCAGGTGTAGACCTCTTGAGCATGGTTGATGACATTCTTGATTTTTCACGCCTTGAGCAGGGAACACTGCACTTTGAGCAAAAGCCTTTTGATCCTGTAGATGTTTTCTCTAAGTTACAGGCACAGTTTGTGCCTGAGGCAGAGCGGCGCGGGCTGAAGTTTTTCTTGGAGCAGGAACAATTACCCACCACTTCTATGCTGGTAGGGGACCCCTTGCGACTTCGTCAGATTCTGACGAAGTTACTGGATAATGCGTTCAAATTTACGCCAGAAGGTCGGGTTTCTTTGCATGTCCGCTATGACGTGCGGCCAGGTCAGCAGCTGATGCTGACCTGTGAAGTTTGCGATACCGGAATCGGCATTGCAGCCGAACGTCGCGCCCAGGTTTTTGAGCCTTTCATTCAAGGGGAATCCTCGTCCAGTCGTCGTTACGGCGGGGCAGGCATGGGATTATCAATTGCGCATCGTCTGGCCGAGTTGATGCAGGGAAGCCTGCGCGTGGACAGTGAGCCCGGAGTGGGTTCTTGTTTTATTTTTGAAGTATTGCTGCCTTGGTGTGAAAAAAGCGCTAACAGTGCTGCCAATAATAACGGCATTCGACCTGCCGCCCGGATTCTGATTGTTGAGGATGACCCTGCCAATCAGTTGGTGGTTGAGGCCATGCTCCGGAATATGGGGTGCCATCCTGTGGTCGCGCCTGATGGCCAGACAGCATTGTCTAAGATACGTGAGGCTCGTGACCCCTTCGAGCTAGTATTTATGGATTGCATGCTACCGGATATGTCGGGTTTTGATGTAACGCATCAGGTGCGGCAGTTGGAGCGGCTATTGGAAGATAGAGTTCGTGTGCCGATTATTGCCCTAACGGCGCATTCCCGAGGGATAGTTCAGGATGAGGCCCGCGAGGCAGGAATGGATGATGTATTGACTAAGCCCTTTCGTCGCCATGAATTGGAGCAGGCGATAAAAAAATGGCTGCCCATCGCACCTGTTTCCCCGCCGGAAGTACTGTGAGGCCTTTCGGCAGGCTGTTATGCTTGGGCGACTAATAAGTCAATTTCCAACGATAATAAAAAGTAGTGCCTCTTCATGATTGATGCCTTGTCTGCTTTCCTGGCCCATCTTTATGCTATGCCTCACTTCTGGGGGCTTGTAACGATTCCCATTGTGGCGGCGGTTGTTACTTGGGCTCATGTTTGGCTCGCCATGAAAATGGTGTTCTATCCTCTTGAGTTTGTCGGTGTCTTAAAACCATGGCTTGGTTGGCAAGGCATTGTTCCCCGTAAGGCGGGCAAGATGGCCGGGATCGTGGTTGATAACACGCTTGCCAAACTGGGGTCGCTGTCAGAGATATTCCGCGAGATGGAGCCAGAGCGGATTGCCCAGCATGTTAGCGAAGGGCTGATTGATCGTATCGAGGAAATGGTTGACGAGATCATGCACGACAAGAATCGTGTGTTTTGGGAAAACCTACCAATCAGCTTTAAGCGTCGTGTTTATGCGCGTGTACGTCGTCAGATTCCACAGGCGATGGAAGGCTTAGTAATAGATCTTGGCGAGAATATCGAAGATTTAATCGACTTGCGCGGTATGGTGATCCGCCAGATGGAAAGCGACAGGGCTTTTGTGGTCCGTGTCTTTCTTGATGTGGGTGATCGTGAGGTTGCGTTTGTAGTTACTTCCAGTTTCTGGATTGGACTGACGCTCGGTTTTGTCCAGATGTTTTTGTGGTATTTCTATCCTTCAAACTGGGGCTTGCCGATATACGGCGCCGTGTTGGGGTATGCCACTAACTGGATTGCATTGGCCATGGTGTTCCGCCCACTAAACCCGATCAAGATTGGGCCTTGGCGTCTGCAGGGGCTTTTCCTTAAGCGCCAACCTGAAATTGCAGAGAAATTTGCAGAGCTGGCTGCGCAAGAAATGGTCTCGCTCAAGCATCTGGTTAACGAGATGCTGACAGGAACGTATTCAGATCGAACGCGCGCACTTATCCGACGGCATGTTTCTCCCCTGCTGGAAGGCGGTGTGGTACGTACTGCGATTCAGCTAGCAGTAGGCCCAACAGGGTATGCATCACTCAAGCGTACTATTGTTGAGAAAGCGGCCTTGCTTTCCTTGCAGCCACTCTCCAATGCGCAGTTCAATCGTGATCGAGGCAAAGTAATTTCTTCAATCTTCTCGACGCGTATGAAAGCGATGAGTGCAAAAGAGTTTCAAGATCTTTTGCGCCCGGCATTTCAGGAAGATGAGTGGATTGTGATTGTGATGGGCGGTGTAATGGGCTTTGTTGCGGGCTGGCTGCAGTTGGTGCTGGGCTTTACGCACTGATTTCAAGTGTATCAATGGTCAGTTGGCGTAGGCGCCAGCTGACGGGTTCTTTTGTCATAATCGCCGCACTAAGAATGTGCTCTTCGCAAACAGTCTGATGCAAAGCCATGTCGGCCTGATTGCTTTCTGTAGCCAAGCACGGCTGTTCTCCTGAGATATCAAAGGCGAGGCTGGCAAGATGATTTGCCAAGCCTTTGCCCATGGCCTTCACGCCCGCTTCTTTTAATGTCCAAAGCTGCAGGAAGGCTTTTTTTGCCTTCATCTCTGGAAGTGATTCCAGCCATGCCTGTTCACTGCGCGCAAAATAGCGGCGCGTGATTTTTTGCCAGGCAACGCCACGAAAGACTTCAATATCCACACCGCACGGTGATTGGGCCAAGATGACGGCAACTCGTCCCGAACAATGACTGAGACTAATGTGCCAGCCAGGAGCTCCAGACATTACTAATCGACCAGAGTGCTCGCGACTCAGAACTACATCGGTGTTCTCAGTCAGCTGCTCGCTTATAAGGTGTCGCAGCATGAGGCGTGATAGAAAAAAGCTGCGAGCTCTACCGATATCATGAAAGCGCGACATTTCCTCTTGTTCCGACGGGGTCAGTCCGTGCAGAAGCGCTTCGAGAGGTTGGCCAGTATCCTGTAGCCAGACGATTGCCGCTTGAATCATGGTGCAGCAGGCAGTAGCAGTATTGGATCGACACGGGCATTGTTGAGGCTGACGGTCCAATGCAGATGGGGGCCGGTGGCGCGCCCGGTTTTGCCGACTTTGCCGATAACGTCTCCTCTTTTTATTTGTTGGTCTTTTTGCACGCTGATTTTGCTCAGGTGGCAGAGCATGGAGATCAGGCCATTGCCATGATCAATCATTACGGTTCGGCCATTAAAAAAGTAATCACCGGTTTGTGCGACTACCCCGTCAGCGGGCGCTTGCACGGCTAGCCCGGCAGGCGCGGCAATATCCAGCCCAGCATGGGGCGCCCGTGGCTCATTATTGAAAAACCGACGCAAGCCAAAGGGGCTGCTGTAAGGGCCGCGCACAGGGATGATAAAGGTTGGCCAGTTGCTGCCAGTAGTATTGAAGCTCTGGTATATGGCCAGTTGTTCGCGGGCCTCACGGGCGTAGCGAGCCAGATTTTCTTCCGATGGCGTAACGTGCTTTTGGGTGGGCAGTGTGATGCGCTGTTCCGGGTAGTCCTTGGCATCGACGGTGACGTCGATCTGTTGGTTGCCTGTCGACGATTCTATTTGCAGAGCCAGTTCGCCAGCTGGTGTATCCAAAGGAATACCGATGATGGCAATCTGTTCTCCTTTTTCGGATGGCAGCGTCCATACGGGGTTACCTTTCAGGGTAAGACGAGCACCTTCAGGAAGGGTGGGGAGACGAAGCAGAGCAATTCCCCCGGGCACACGGCTTTCTTGCGGGAGCGCCCAAACTGAGGTGCTGCAGATTAGCGCAATCAGAATAAGCAGCCGGGTCATTCCAGTGTCTCCGTAACGGTAGCGACCAGCTTGCCATAAGCAAGCCGCGTTGTGATGCGTTCGCCGATCTGAATCTGGCGACTGTCCCGGACGACTCCCTCGGGGCCTTCGACGACAGCATAGCCGCGCGCCAAGATGGCGAGTGGGCTTGCCAATTGTGTGCGCTCAGCCAAATGACCTAGGCGTTGACGCCGATCTTGCAGTACATGTTTAAGTCCGTTTTGTAGCCGCTGTTGTGCATTGGTCAGTTGGGCTTGCAGGGCAGGAAGCTGTTGCCCGGGGTGACGCGCCCGTAGGCGGGATATCAGCTGTGCCAGCGTTTGCAGGCGCCTGCGCAGTAGCTGATCCTGAGCACGACGCAGGCGCAGTTCTAGCTCATCCAACCGCTGTGATAAATCACGCAGACGCTGTCCAGGGTGACGCAGGCGGGCACGAAGATGAGCCAGTTGCTGCTGATGACGGGCCAATCGCTGCCGCCAAGCACGAGTGAGTAGCGACTCAAAGCCTCTTAGCGTATCGAGTATTTCGTCTCTGTTCGGGCTTAACAGCTCGGCCGCGGCAGAAGGTGTTGGGGCGCGAACGTCAGCCACAAAATCAGCAATCGTAAAATCGGTTTCATGACCCACACCACTAATGATCGGTAAGCGGCTGTCGGCAATCGCGCGCGCAACAATCTCTTCATTGAAGGCCCACAGGTCTTCCAGTGAACCACCGCCTCGGGAAATCAAGATGGCATCAACGTCAGGCTCATGATTGGCGACAGAAATGGCATGAGCGATGGCGGGAGCGGCATCGTTTCCCTGAACGGGCACAGGGATGATGGTGACGGGGAGCCCAGGGAAGCGTCTATTTAGCACGGAAAGAATGTCGCGGATGGCCGCACCGGTGGGTGAGGTGATCACAATCAGATGCCTGATGGTGGAGGGCAGAGGGCGCTTGCGCTCTGCATCAAACAAACCTTCCTCTTGCAGGCGCAGGCGCAGTAGGTCAAAGGCACGTCGTAGTGCCCCTAAACCCGCCTCCTCCATCTGCTCGACAATCAGCTGGTAGTCCCCGCGCGCGGCGTACAGGCTGAGTTTGGCTTTAACCACAACATGCTGGCCATTCTTGGGCACAAAGTTTAGGGAGCGGTTGTTGCCCCGAAACATTGCCGCCCGAATCTGGGCGCCGCTGTCCTTGAGCGTGAAGTAGAGGTGCCCGGAAGACGGCTGGGACAGATTGGAGATTTCACCCTCCACCCAAAGGTTGGGAAAGCTGTTTTCCAGCAAATTTCGCACATGCTCATTGAGCAGCGTGACGGAGAGGATCTGGCGCTGTGTAGTCATTCCGGGGTTATCATCGTTGATCTTGTCTCGGGCGATTCTAGTCTGATGATGGTTATCATGGCAGCATCTGCGCAGTGTTTCAGACGTTATCACTAGAATGTCTTTGTTTGACGGAATGGAAGAATGAATCGAAGTGTGGTGTTTTTGCTGGTAATAACAGCACTGGTGGTGGGCTGGAATCAACAGGGCAGGATATTGGGGTGGTTGCAGTCCCTGTTATCGGCGGTACAGCCCCCACCGCCACCTGATGTTCTCTATCACACGGTGGATAAGCAGGGTGTCCCACAGTTTACCCAAGAGCCAAGTAAAAACAGTAAGGCGGTGATCTACGATGGTAGCAAGACCACTATTGTAGAAGCAGTCCGCGCTCCACTTGTGGCTCCAGACGGGGCTGGTGGGAGTAAGCCAGCCGGAAATGAAATTATGAACTTGCGAAATGAGCTTGAGAAAAATGCCCAGACCATGAGGGAAAACAGGGACGCTAAGAGGGACTTCTGACACTTCGTCAATCACCTTAATCCGTTGGGGTGACAGGGCCAAGAGTGTCTAGCCGCTATCTGTTAGTGTGCAATAAATCACTCTGTTCAGCTGGGCAGGGGCTTTACGTTATGGAGTCTGATCATGCGAATGGTTTCCTTGATGGTGACACTGCTGGTAATGGCGTGGTTGATTGTCTCTCTTATGGGGAAAGATAAAGGAGGGAGTGATCCACAGGCTTATCAGCAGATGGAACAGCGGGCGTCTGCCGTACAGGAGCAGGTGGACGAACAAATGGCACGTCAGGCCAAGCAGCTCTCCGAGATAAACCCAGATAGCCAGCCAGAGCAGCAGTAACGGGTTCAACCCTGCGGGGCTTTGCTTTATAATCGTTCCCTTGCTTTTGCCCCCCTTTGTCTGGTGTCCCCCATGCTCGAGATTGTTCAGGAAGCGCTCACCTTTGACGATGTCCTCCTGCTGCCGGCTTATTCCGATGTCCTGCCCAAGGACGTCTGCCTGAAAACCCGCTTTACGCGTGGTATTTCCTTGAATATCCCTCTGGTCTCGGCCGCGATGGATACCGTGACCGAAGCGCGTATGGCGATTGCCATGGCTCAGGAAGGCGGGATTGGCATTCTGCACAAAAACATGGATATCGCCTCCCAGGCCAATGAAGTCCGCAGCGTCAAGAAGTACGAGGCGGGCATGGTCAAGGACCCCATTACGGTGGGTCCGAATACGACCGTTGGTGATCTGATCGAGCTGACCAAAGCCAATCGCTTCTCTGGCGTGCCGGTAGTGGTGGGTAATGACCTCGTGGGTATCGTCACGGGTCGTGATGTGCGCTTCGAGACCCGGCTGGATCAACCTGTATCCAACATCATGACGCCAAAAGAGCGGCTGGTGACGGTCAAGGAAGGCGAGTCACACGAGCGCATCAAGGAATTATTGCATCAGCACCGTATCGAAAAAGTGCTGGTGATAGATGACGACTACAAGCTCAAAGGGCTTATTACTGTTAATGATTTCCGCAAGGCTGAGCTTTATCCAAATGCCTGCAAGGATGACCAAGGGCGTCTGCGTGTTGGTGCCGCTGTTGGTACCGGCCCTGAAACAGAGGCCCGTGCGGAGGCGCTGATCGAGGCGGGTGTTGATGTGCTGGTGGTGGATACCGCCCATGGGCACAGTCGTGGCGTGATCGACCGCGTAGCATGGATCAAGAAAAACTATCCGAACATGCAGGTGATTGGCGGCAATATCGCGACGGGTGATGCGGCACTCGCTCTTTTGGATGCTGGTGCCGATGCCGTTAAAGTTGGTATTGGTCCAGGCTCCATCTGCACTACGCGTATTGTGGCCGGTATTGGCGTGCCGCAAATTTCCGCCATCGATCTGGTCGCACGCGCCCTGAAAAACCAGATTCCGTTGATTGCTGATGGTGGTATCCGCTACTCCGGTGATATCGCCAAGGCTATCGCTGCTGGCGCGCATGTCATCATGGTGGGTTCGCTACTCGCCGGCACCGAAGAGGCGCCGGGTGAGGTTGAGCTGTTCCAGGGTCGTTACTACAAGGCCTATCGCGGCATGGGCTCGCTTGGTGCCATGGCACAGCGTGGCGGTGGTTCCGCAGACCGTTATTTCCAAGATGCCGCCGCGGGTGTCGAAAAGCTGGTGCCGGAAGGTATCGAAGGTCGCGTTGCTTACAAGGGCCCTATGAGTGGCATCGTTCACCAGATGATGGGTGGACTGCGCTCCTCCATGGGCTACACAGGCTCAGCGGATATCGAGGCGATGCGCGTCAATCCGAAGTTTGTGAAAATCACGTCGGCGGGCATGAAAGAATCGCATGTTCATGACGTGACCATTACTAAAGAATCGCCTAACTACCGTATCGGCTGATCATGATCGAATTGCTTCGCGAGCAGTGGTGGGCGGCAGTAGCGATGGCGGCACTGATTGTAGTGGCCACGCATGTCGGACTGGTAAAGCTGGTGGCGTTCCTGCAGGCAAACGATGAAGCAGCTGCTTCTCGGGAGCGCAGAGACGGCCATCATTAGTCGACAGACTCATGATCCGCTCCAAGCATAAATAGACAATGTTTCTCGACGGGGCTTGTGCCCCGTTCGCATTTTCCGGAAGACACCGATGAGCCAGCACGACATTCATGCCCACCGTATCCTGATCTTGGACTTCGGTTCCCAGTACTCACAACTCATTGCCCGCCGTGTGCGTGAACTGGGTGTGTATTGCGAATTGCGTGCCTTCGACATGACCGATGACGAAGTCCGTGCTTTTAATCCGAAGGGCATCATCCTTTCCGGTGGCCCGGAGTCTGTGAC
>DDBN01000116.1:0-5800 GCA_002333145.1 Moraxellaceae bacterium UBA2031 | reverse complement strand
CATCAGGGTGGACGGATGTTAGAGCGTTTCATTCGCGAGATTTGCGGCTGTGATGCACTGTGGACGCCAGCCAATATCGTCGCCGATTCTATTGAGCGTATTCGTGCTCAAGTTGGTGAGGATCAGGTGCTACTGGGCTTGTCCGGGGGGGTTGATTCTTCCGTGGTAGCGGCCTTGCTGCATAAGGCCATCGGCGACAAACTTACTTGCGTGTTTGTCGACAACGGTTTGCTGCGCAAGCAGGAAGGTGATCAGGTCATGGCCATGTTTGCCAAGAACATGGGCGTTCGTGTGATTCGTGTCGATGCCGAAGAAGAGTTTCTCGGTAAGCTGGCAGGCGTTTCTGATCCAGAAAAGAAGCGCAAGATTATCGGTAATACTTTTATTGATGTGTTTGATCGTGAGTCAGGCAAGCTTGCTTCAGGTGGTGTGAATTGGTTGGCCCAAGGCACCATCTATCCGGATGTCATCGAATCGGCCGCCAGCAAAACGGGCAAGGCACATGTGATCAAGTCGCACCACAATGTGGGTGGCCTGCCGGCAGACATGAAGATGAAGCTGGTCGAGCCGCTGCGCGAATTATTCAAGGATGAAGTACGCAAGATCGGCCTTGAATTGGGCCTGCCTTATGACATGGTTTACCGTCATCCCTTCCCGGGGCCAGGGCTTGGTGTGCGCATTCTCGGCGAAGTGAAAAAAGAATATGCCAACATCCTGCGCGAAGCGGATGCCATTTTTCTGGATGAACTGCACAAGGCCGACTGGTACCACAAAACCTCGCAGGCCTTTGCCGTGTTCCTGCCGGTGAAGTCTGTTGGCGTGGTTGGAGATGGTCGCCGTTATCAATGGGTGATTTCTTTGCGTGCCGTGCAGACCATCGACTTTATGACCGCGCATTGGGCACACCTACCCTACGAGTTGTTGGGTAAAGTGAGTAACCGCATCATCAATGAGATCGAGGGCGTATCCCGCGTAGTCTATGATGTGTCCGGCAAGCCACCGGCAACCATTGAGTGGGAGTAGAAGCTCTAGCCTAAGTGCTTGGCTTATTTAGGCGTTAGCTTTGAAGATATAACTACGGAATTTTTTCACTCTGCCGTAATAGATCAGCAAATCGGACTGCAAGCCACTGACGGCGGGGATACTGCTATGGACTACAGGCGTGAGATTGACGGGCTTAGGGCGCTTGCTGTGCTGCCAGTCATACTGTTTCATGCTGGCTTTGAAATGTTTAGTGGTGGTTTTGTCGGTGTAGATGTGTTTTTCGTAATCAGCGGCTATTTGATTACGACAATAATACTGTCAGAGCTTGAGCAAGGTAGATTTTCAATCGTTAATTTTTACGAACGACGTGCTAGGCGTATTTTGCCGGCCTTGTTTCTCGTAATGCTTGTCTGCATTCCTTTTGCTTGGTTTTTGTTTTTGCCTGGCGATATGAAAGACTTCTCTCAAAGTCTTGTCGCTGTTTCTGTTTTTGCGTCTAATATTTTGTTTTGGCATGAGAGTGGCTATTTTGATACAGCAGCAGAGCTTAAGCCTCTGTTACATACGTGGAGCCTTGCAGTAGAGGAGCAGTATTACCTGCTGTTTCCTTTGTTTCTGATGTTGTTTTGGCGTTTAGGTAAGCGTTGGATATTGGTCTTGCTTGCTATTGTAGGCGTCGCTAGTTTTTTTGTGGCGCAGTGGGCATCTTTAGCTAAGCCGATGACCGCATTTTATTTACTGCCGACACGTGGCTGGGAGTTGTTGATTGGTGCATTTTCCGCTTTCTATTTATCTAAGGCTAGTCGAGAAGAGCCAAGTATAGGAGTAGGCGAGGTTGGTGGCTGCTTAGGCCTTTCGTTGATTTTATATGCAGTGTTTTTTTATAGTAAGACTACCCCATTTCCCGGTATTTACGCGCTTACTCCGACGATTGGTGCGGTGCTAATAATTCTGTTTGCGACGGAACAAACTACCATTGGAAAGTTTATAGGTAATAAGGTGTTTGTTGGTGTTGGCTTGGTGAGTTATAGCGCCTATCTATGGCATCAACCATTATTTTCTTTTATTCGGACTTCGCCTTTAGAGCAGGACAGATCTTTATTTTTTTTATTAATATTAATTACATTTATTTTGGCATATATCTCTTGGAGATATGTAGAAAACCCATTCCGAGATAAGAAGAAATTCACTAGAGCGAAGGTATTTATACTATCTGCCATGGCTATGATTTTTTTCATAATATTTGGATTACTTGGGCATAAGTCCAATGGATTCGAAGGCAGGGCTAGTATGGCGAAGTTTGATGATCTAGCGTATGACACGTCAACACTTGGCTATACTCAGTGTGATAACTTTCTGGATAAAAACGACCCTAAGTTAAACTATTGTTATGGTGAAGATAATGATCCAACTGCTCTTGTTGTGGGCGACTCTCATGCAGATGATAAGTTTTATGGTATCGAAAAGGCGGTTCCAGCTTACAATTGGAGGCTAGTTGGGAACTCGAGTTGTCCTCCACTTTATGGTGTTCGTTTCAAGAGTGTTGATGGAACCGAATGTACGGAAAGGTTAAAAAAAATATTTACATATATAGACCAAACTAAATCAGTAAAACTTGTCGTATTGTCGTTTATGCATATGTATCCGCTAGATACTCTTATTGCTGCTGATCATATACAGCTTAAGTTTAATCCGGAGGATTCAATTATAGAGGATGGCTTTAACCCATCTTTAGGAAAAATTGATGCATTTTACAGTGGCCTTAATCGAACTATCGAATTTTTGCATAGCCGAAAAATAAAAACGGTTATTCTTTTGGATATACCGGAGTTACTGTTTTTTCCATCAGGCTGTCTTAAAGATAAGGCTGAGTGTATTTTCGAAAAAAGTGCTGTGATTAAGCGACAAGAGATTATTCGTAGCCGTATTGCAAGATTAAGTCGTGAGTATAAAGACCTTCTGGTTTTTGATCCACTGGATATCTACTGTGATAATGGTGCTTGTAAAGTTATTAAGGATGGCCATTTAATGTATAGGGACTCTCATCATTTAACCCATTTTGGGAGCCTTCGTTATGGTGATTTTTTTTCGAACTGGTACTTAATAAACGCTCATTGATTTTAAATTAAATGATTAATAATGGGATATGCAGTGCTGTAAGCGCATGATCTTCCCTTGCCTCTTATCAGGTGATTTTTTTCTCGAGCCGACTTGAGCTATTGTGCGTAAACGTAATTTGCCAGGTGGATCAGACTAGCCATGAGTGCCGAGGAAAAAGTCCAAAACGCTGAAGCCGCCGTGATGGAGCTGACACTTTTTTTTGTGCGGCACTCACTGCCGATGTGGCCCGCCCGACTGTCCCCGGTATTGCAGCACTTACGGTCTGGCAATGGTCATGCCGCACTTGAGGTCTGGGCCACCATGACTTTGATGGGCGAGTATGGCTTGATGCAGGTGCGTATTAATTACGACGATGGTTATCGAGCCTCTGATCTGGAAGCAGAACAGCGTCATTTTGATTGCCTACTGCAACAGACGTTGGACACGATCAATAATCTCCGCGCATTCCTGCGCTCTGGTGTGAACAAGCCATTGCTGGAAATTTATCTCGATATGCCGATATGAGCCCTGTATTCACAGAGCAGGATGTTGCTTTTATGCAGCATGCGCTGATGCTGGCACAAAATGCAGAGCGTCTCGGTGAGGTGCCCGTTGGCGCGGTGCTGGTGCGTGACGGTGAGATTATTGGTCAGGGTTTCAATGCGCCTATTAGTCGTCATGATCCGACGGCACACGCAGAGGTGCTCGCCTTGCGTGATGCGGCGACAAGCACAAGTAATTACCGTCTCGATAATACCACTCTATATGTCACACTTGAGCCCTGCACCATGTGCGTTGGCGCCTTGGTGCATGCTCGAGTGACGCGCGTTGTATTTGCTGCAGCCGAGCCTAAAGCAGGCTCATTGGTGAGTGCGCGTCGCCAACTGGAAAGCGGCTATTACAATCATGTATTTGTTTTTGAAGGTGGGCTGCTGGCGGATGAAGCCAGTACGATGCTTTCGGATTTTTTCAGGCGTCGCCGTGCAATGCAGAAGGCCGCCAGCAGTGACGAGGGGTAAATAATGAGTGATCGTGTCCGTCTTGAGATTCGTGATGAAGTGGCTTATGTCACTCTGACCCGTGCTGATAAATTTAATGCGCTGGACTGGGACATGCTCTGCGCGCTAGTGGATGCCGCCGAAACTATTGGCAAGGACAAGTCTATTCGTGCCGTCATCATGCAGGGTGACGGTAAAGCTTTTTGCAGTGGTCTTGATTTCCCTTCTTTTACTAAGCAGCCCGCCCGCATGGTGCGAGGCTTTCTCAAGTACGGTGTAAAGACGACCAATCTTTTTCAGGAAGTGGCCTGGTGCTGGCGCCGTCTGCCTGTACCGGTGATCGCTGTTCTTCATGGTTATTGCTATGGCGGTGGTGTACAGATCGCGCTAGGGGCAGATTTCCGTTACAGCACGGCAGACTGCGAGTTCTCCATTCTGGAAGCCAAGTGGGGGCTGGTGCCGGACATGACAGGTACGGTAACCCTTCGCGAGTTGCTACCCATGGATCAAGCCAAACTGCTCACCATGACGGGCCGTATGCTCAGCGGCTCGGAGGCACGAGAGTTGAATCTGGTTACGGGAATCAGTGCAGATCCATTGGCCGAAGCTGAGAGGCTGGTGGCCGAGATCAAAACCCGCTCGCCGGATGCCGTGGCAGCGACAAAGCAGCTGTTTCATGAGACATGGGTGGCAGGTGTACGCAGGGCTTTCTCAAAAGAATCACGTATCCAGTTGGGTCTGCTGATGGGCAAGAACCAGAAGATTGCCGTGCAGTCCAACTTCAAGAAAGAAACACCCAACTTTCTACCGCGCAAATAAGCCTTACAGTTGCTTCATGTGCTGGGCCAAAAAACGGTCCAGTGCATTCGCAAAAGCCATCCTGTCCTGCTGGCTGAAGCTGGCAGGACCTCCCACTTGTACGCCGCTAGAGCGCAGTTCTTCCATGAAGTTACGCATGGTCAGACGCTGCCGGATGTTGTCAGCCGTATAAAACGTGCCGCGTGGGTTCAGTGCATAGGCACCTTTTTCGACTACTTTGGCGGCGAGCGGAATATCGGCGGTAATGGCTAAGTCCCCCGGCTGTATCAGCTCCACAATCCGGTCATCCGCCACATCAAAGCCAGCCGGCACTTGCACGGATGCAAACCAGGAGCCCTTAGGCACGGCAATGAACTGGTTAGCGACCAGCGTACAGCGAATCTGCCTTTTCTCGGCAGCACGAAAGAGAATGTCCTTGATGACATTCGGGCAGGCATCGGCATCTACCCAGAGTTGCAGTTGACGAAGCTCTGTCATGCGGACGCCATCTCCTTTCGTTTAGGCAAAAAAATCCCCGGTGTACCGGGGAATGAGAGAGCAGAGGATAATACGTCTTAGCGGGTAATGTCGCGCTCGTTCCGGTTCATCGCTACGCGCATATCGCCGCTGTAGGTTGAGGCCAGTTGCAGTGTGTCGTAGTAGCGACGTACCTGTTGAACGTAGACAAGTGCTTGGCCGACTGGGATGCGACGGCCCTGTTTGCGGGCATTGGTTGCCATCAAGCGCAGATGCCGGCTAACGGTGAGCCACTTGTTGGGGTCTTCATGATTTTCGAGAGCATTCTTTCGCGCCCGATCAATATGAGCAGGGCCCATATTATAGGCAGCCAGCGCCATCCAGGTGCGATCCGGCTCACGCACAGACTCTGGCAGCCGATCCAGTATCTGATGATAGTAACC
>DDBN01000018.1:523-9646 GCA_002333145.1 Moraxellaceae bacterium UBA2031 | reverse complement strand
TGGATGTTGGCGCCATTGTTTCGGCGCCTGATGCCGGAGGTGCCAGCCGGGCATCCCGCCATTGGTTCGGTCACCATGAATTTGGCGGCCAATATGCTCGGGCTGGACAATGCAGCGACGCCTCTGGGACTCAAGGCCATGAAGGATTTGCAGACCCTGAATCCGGTACCGGATACCGCCACCAATGCCCAAATTCTTTTTCTGGTTCTTAACACTGCCTCGGTCACGTTAGTTCCGGTAACGGTGTTCCTGTATCGCGCTCAATTTGGTGCGACCAATCCTGCCAGTGTGTTTGTGCCTATTCTGATCACGACGACAGTAGGCACACTGGCAGGCCTGTTGATGGTGGCTTGGATACAGAAGCTCAAGTTGTTGGACAGGGTGGTGATGGCCTATGCCGCGGGTCTGGCGGCATTAATGGGATTGGTGGTGGCGTCTGTTTTGACAGCACCACCAGAAATGCTGGGGGTGCGCTCAGCGTTTGTGGGCAATCTTCTGTTGCTGTCCATCATTGTTGTTTTCCTGCTAGCGGGATGGCGCAAAGGGGTGGATGTCTATGATGCATTCATTACCGGTGCCAAGCAGGGGTTTGAGGTGGCGGTTGGTTTGGTGCCCTTTTTGGTGGCAATGTTGGTCGCGGTGGCGATATTCCGTGCCAGCGGTGCCATGGATGTGCTGCTCAGCGGAGTGGCCACGGTATTTGCGTGGCTAGGTGCCAATACCGATTTTGTGCCGGCATTACCAACGGCCATCATGAAGTCGCTCTCGGGGTCGGGGGCGCGGGCGTTGATGATCGAAACCATTCAGACCTATGGGGTGGATTCCTTTCCGGCTCGTGTGGCAGCCATCATTCAGGGTTCGTCAGAAACCACACTCTATGTATTGGCGGTTTACTTCGGCTCTGTCGGTATACGCAAAGAGCGGCATGCGTTGGCATGTGGACTGTTTGCAGACTTGGTGGCGATAGTAGTAGCTATCCTCGTGGCCTACTGGTTTTTTCATTGAGCTAATGCAGGGTGAATAAGCGTTCACCCCGACAGTGCTTGTCGTTACAATGCGAGTCCTACGAGCATTGGCTTAGACAGGGGAGTTACGGGATGCGTCGTGTCATCTTCAATCAGAAGGGTGGGGTTGGTAAGTCCAGCATCACGGTTAATCTGGCTGCTATCAGTGCCCATGAAGGCTTAAAGACGCTGGTTGTGGATCTTGATCCTCAATGCAATGCCACCCAATACTTGCTGGGCGAGGTTGCTGAGTTTTCCCGTGATAAGCCGGAGCTGACACCAAATATCGGTCAGTTTTTTGCCCAAACCTTGCAGCCCAAACTCAAAGAAAAGCCGTTATCGGAGTATGTGCATCGCACGCCTTTCGACAACCTCCATGTAATTCCGTCAAACCCTGAGTTGGGGGAGATTGAGCATTTACTGGAGAGCAAGCACAAGATATTCAAGCTGGCCTCTGCGTTACGTGAGATGAGTAATACGTACGACGCGATTTATATTGATACGCCGCCGGCATTCAATTTTTATACCCTGTCGGCCCTCATTGCTGCACAGCGTTGCCTAATTCCCTTTGATTGCGATGCGTTCTCACGTCGAGCGTTGTATACCCTCTTGGAGAATTTGGGCGAGGCGAGGGCGGATCATAATGATGAGCTTGAGGTTGAAGGCATTGTAGTGAACCAGTTTCAACCTCGTGCTTCGTTGCCGGTCAAGTTGGTAGCAGAGCTGCGGGCTGAAGGGCTGCCCATTATGAACTCTCCTTTGTCTTCTTCGGTCATCATGAAGGAGTCGCATGAGAAGTCGTTGCCTTTGGTGTATCTGTCACCAAAGCACAAGCTCACAGAAGAGTATATTGCGTTGTTCCGGGAGCTAAACCCGGTCTGACGTAGGTGATGCTCTATTAATACAAAACCGCCTTTTGGGGCGGTTTTGTATTTTCGGCATGCCCAGGAAATTACTGTGGATCTACCTGAGTTAATGATTTCAGATTCTTGAAGTGCCCCAGAACCCGGTCTTTAACAATGCGTCGATCTACCATGGGCTCTGGATACGTTGAGAAAAGCGAAGGCTTGGGTTGATGGATGGATTTATCCTTTATGTCACGCAGCTCTGGCACATATTCACGAATGAAGTGACCATTTGGGTCAAATCGTTCGCTTTGCAGGATTGGATTGAATATGCGGAAATACGGTGCGGCATCGTTTCCCGTAGAGGCTGACCATTGCCATCCGCCATTATTGGCAGACAGATCGCCATCAATCAGGTGCTGCATAAAGAAGCGTTCACCCCAGCGCCAGTCGATAAACAAATCCTTGGTGAGGAACATTGCCACAACCATACGCAGTCGATTGTGCATCCAGCCGGTCTGCTGCAGTTGACGCATGGCAGCATCTACCAAAGGAAAACCGGTTTTACCTTCACACCAACGCTTGAAGTCATTTTCGTCATGTCGCCATGGGATATGAGAGGTTTCCAGTTTAAAAGGGCGATGCTTGCAGACATGAGGCCAACCGATCATTACGTGCTTATAAAAATCACGCCAGGCAAGCTCGCTGATCCATTGGTCAACGCCTTTATTGTCTCCATGGTGCCGTCGATAATTAATGGCGGCATTCAGGCACTGTCGTGACGAGATTGCCCCTACAGCCAAATAAGGAGATATACGGCTGACCCCGTCATCATGAGTGCGCTCGGGGAAGTTTCTGTGCTCGTCATAAAACCGAATTCCATTTTCAACAAATTCTGCAAGCCGAGTCAGCGCNNGGGATTTACGTTTTTCGGGTCTGGCGCAGACCATTGGGTTTTGTGCTTCGGGTCGGGTGAGCCAGTTTCGTTTGAATGGGGTGAATACAGAATAAAATCGATTATCTGCCGTTAGTACCTGGCCTGGTGGGACAATACACTGATCGTGATGCTTGATAAAAGTAACGCCCAGCTCAGTCAGCTGGCTGGCCACGTGATTATCCCTTTTCAGCTCATTAACTTCGTACTGGCTATTGCAGTGTACAGACGTAATACCGTGTTGCTGGCACAGTTCTCCTAGCATTTTGGGCAGAGCAGAAAAGTCGTCGGCCTCAATAATGAGCAGCGGAATATTGAGTTGATCAAGATCCTTGGAAAGTGCCCGCAGACTACGCAGTTCAAAGTCAATTTTGACACCAGCAACATCATGCTGCCGCCATTGGCCCGGCGTGATGGCATACACGCAGGCAACTTCGGTATTGCGTTGGCTGCAAGCAGCAGCCAACGCCGTATTATCAGTCACTCTCAGGTCAGCACGCAGCCATACAAGGTGTCGATCAATGCTCATGAGGCAGTACCATTGCGTCGTCTCCATGCCGTTGCTGCTGCTCGAATACTTTCAAGATCGTGAAACATCTCTACCGCTTCGATACTTCTTCTCGTGGACTTGAGGGAGCCTCCGCCAGCCCATATTTCGACACTTAATGGCAGCCGAAAGCGGATTTCTTCAAGAAATTCAATCGCCTTTGATGTGGGATAAGAGGCACTAAAAGAAAGGGCAACAATGTTGACCTTATGCTTGGCTGCCGCTTGAGTAATATCTTTGACCGGCATATTGGCACCAAAGCAAATAGCGTCAGTATTGTCGAGTCGCAAAATAGCTTCAACCATAAGAAGGCCAAGTATGTGGCTTTCTTCGGGGGCTGTGGTCAGCATAATTCTTGGTGAGCTTGTTGCGGAGCGCAGATTTGTAATGGAGCTTCTGATCAGCGACTGAACTTGCTCTGTGTAAAGATGTTCATCAGGGATTTCAATAAGTCCCCGCATCCAAGCATCGCCCACGATGAAGTTGGCATTTTGTAGGAAGTTGATGATGAAGGCTTCAAGCCCCATTCGCGTTAACTGATGAGAAAGATATTCCTTAATATCATGTGCAGAATTACTTTTAAGTACTTCAATCAGCTCACTCTCGATCTCAGGTGAAATCTCACGTTGAGCGCTATTCTGCGCTCTTAGCAGCGCTTCCAGATCACTTATGGGCAAATCAACGATCTTTCCTGGGCGAAACCCGGCGTCGATAAGGCGTCTTAATAGCCTTAACTTAGCGACTTGATCAAGGGTATAGATTCTGTCTCCCTGATGATCTCGATCGGGCGTAGGGAAGTGATACCGTCTTTCCCACATGCGCAGGAGCTCTTTAGAGACGCCAGTTTCCCGTTCTACGGCATTAATGGGCAGCTGGATGACGGCTTCAGTAATAGCATCTGATGAAGGTGTTACAGATATAGAGTTCATGATTCACGCCTTTGCCATGTTTTTGATACGACGGAGGAACCATCCCAATACGGGAATCTTTTCGTACAGCTCTTCTGCAGCATCCCAATAGTCACGGTGATAATTGACGAGACCATCGCTGGAAACCCTGAGGTGGCTTCCACCATTGATGACCATTGATTTACCGCGCCAGCTAAAATTAAATCGCCATGTCATGAATGCCTTATTTTCATCGCATATCACCTCATCAATAATGAAGTGTGGGGAGTCGAGCTTTTCAAACATTTCAATAAAAATTGATGTAATGACATCTCGTGATCTAACTTCATTGAACGGGTCCTTGAAGTAACAATCGCTAGTGTAGTAATTGGATATTGTGGCAAGGCTGTCTCTGCTGAGAGATTCATACCATTCAACCAGTGCTTTGATTTCGGGAGTCATTATGTAGACACCTTTGATAGCAGACGGAATCTCAAGGAGTAGGGCAGTCGTCGAATAAGTCGCAGCCAGGCAGTAAACTTCTTCGGGAAATGGATTTCGAAGAGCCCCTTCTCAAACCCTCGGATAATTTCACCAGCAGCTGTTTCAGGCGTAATCAATGAAGGCATTTTGAAGTCATTGCCTTTTGTGAGCGGCGTATCGACAAAGCCAGGGTTGATGACGCTCACACCAATTCCTCGCTCATGGACATCTAGGTAGAGCGACTCTGCCATATTGATTAAAGCTGCTTTGGTTGGGCCATAAATAAGTGACTTTGGCAGTCCCATATAGCCAGCAACGCTTGCAACAAGGCTAATATGGCCGCTTCCGGACTTCAGCATGTCTGGCAATACGGCTGCCAAGCCTTTGATTGCACCGGAGATGTTGGTGTCAATCATGCCAGTCGCAACGTGCACATCCAGTTCCCATGCATGCATAGGGGTATACGCCGCGGCACAGAAAACCATGATGTCTATACCACCCCATGTGCGGGTGATATTTTCATGCGCAGAGTGCCAGCCGCTTTCTTGATTGACATCAAATGGAACGGCCAGAGCAGATTCAGGAAAGCTTTCTGCCAAAAATGCCAGTGGCTGCTCTTTGCGCGCGCTTATGGCTACTTTTGCGCCTCGCTCAAGCAGTGACTTTGACAATGCCTGACCGATGCCCGAGCTTGCACCAACAACCCAGACTCTCTGAGAGCTCCAGTCACGGATCGCAGGATTTAGACTCATTTCGAATCTTCCTTACGAAAGGTGAGGGTGATTTCACCAAGCTTCACACCAAACTTTGACATGACGGCACGGTTCATCATGGTGTGCTTGTCGTGGAGGTACATCCAATCATTGAACCTGACATTATAAATTTTTCCATCGACAGGCAGTGCGAGGGTATATGACCACTGCAGGGCAGGGCCGGCAGCCATGCCTTCTGCTTCGCCGATCACATCATCAGCACGCCCTGTATAACGGCCGTTATCGTGTTTCTTAATTTTCCATATACGCTGCTGCGTGCTGCCATCATCATAAGTGAAACGTTCATCCAGCGTTCCTTCATTGCCGACCCAGGTACCCGTCATATCTACTCGGAATCGTTTGATGACCATGCCGGAACGATCCTGAAATTGGCCCCAAGCAGTAATATTTCCATCGAAATATTCTTGTAGGTCCAATGCAGGCTGCATGTTGCGATAATCTTCAATGCGGGCGCTGCAGGCGACCATCAAAAAAGATGTCAGAATAACCAGGAAAATGCGCATAATGGCTTACCTCAGTTGGTAATAATGGCTTGATAAACATCTGTTCTGCGCGACAAGAAACCTGCCTCACAGTAGCAGTAGTAAAATCGCCATAAACGGATAAATTCCTCATCAAACCCCTGCGCTCGCACATCATCGAGAGCCGCTTCGAAGTTTTCTCTCCACATCTTCAGGGTTCTGGCATAGTCGATNNCCTGGAAAGATGTATTGCTGGATAAAGTCAGTACCACGCCGGTAATCATCGAATCGATCATTATTGATGGTGATCGTTTGTATGGCGGCCTTTGCGCCTGGACGCAATGAGTCAACTATTTTCTGGAAGTATGATGGCCAGTATGATTCGCCAACCGCTTCAAACATCTCAATTGAAACAACCGCATCAAACCGTCCTTCTAGATCACGGTAGTCCATGAATCTGAAGTCGGTTTTTCCTTCGGCTGGGGTTCCTTTTACTCTCTCTTTCGCCCAAGAAAGCTGCTCACGCGAAAGGGAGATGCCAGTGACATAGCATCCTCGTGTTGTGGCGGCATGCTCTGCAAAGCCACCCCAGCCGCAACCAATTTCCAGAATGTGATCGCCGCGCTTGACTTCAAGCATATCGAGTAGGCGATCGAATTTTTCATATTGGGCATCTTGAAGTGATGTCTGATCATTCGCGAAAATGGCTGACGAATACGTCATTGAAGGGTCTAGCCACAGACGGTAGAAATCGTTTCCGATGTCATAGTGCGCATGAATATTTTTCTTGCTACCTGATCGGGTATTGCGATTCATCAGGTGCTTAAGGCGGTATAGCAATGTNNAGCAGGTCAGGGGTATCAATTTTCTGGTCACGATAAGCCTCTGCTACACCGATATCACCACTGCGCAATATGGATGAGACGCCATCCCAGGAGTTCACTATCAGTGTGGCATGGGTACCTTCAGACTTTCCTTTAAAGCTAAGGGTTGTCTTTTCTGGCGTTATCAAATCAAGCTGGCCAACTTGAAGATTTTCCAAAAGTGAAAGAAATGCTTTGGCCATTGCTGGAATACGTGTAGTGGCAGTTGATGAGTTGAGATAGGTAGAGTTCATCGTGTTATGTCCTGATTTGGGCGAGTTGGCTTTTTATGAAAGGGAATTCCTTTAATAAAAAGCTTTAGTGCCTGCCAATTGATACGAATTACAACCATTAGTGTGGCCAATCCAAATGACATAAATGTTTTAATCAACATCTTGTCGGTTATGAGTAGGGCCGTTCCTGTGACAACTGTCTTCAGAACCGAAATATCGTCTTCCTTATAATCAATGGAAGCAGTGCGTCGGGCATCTTCTTTGAGAAACTTGAAGTGGTATTCGCCTTTTACTTCGAAGAATGGCGAGACATGGAATGCCTTTTTGCAGTTGAGCTCTGTTTTTTCGGTGATAACGCCCCTGTCAGCAGTCATTAGTAGGTAAAAATGACGCTCACCAAAGGTGTTGTTAACCTCGCAGACCATTGCCCGCAGGTCGCCACTTTTATCGAGGCACCACCAGAAGCTGACTGGGTTGAATACAAATCCAAGAATTCTTGGCATTGTCATCAGCCATATCTCACCATCGGCCTCAATCACACTTTCATTTTTCAGGAATGTGGAAATCCATTGCTGAATACCTGTGCCATTCCCATGGTCTGCCTCTTTCAAGCTAAATAGATTGAATCTATTAATGCTAAAAAAACGGCTTTTCAGCTCTGAAATTCTTGAAACAGGAAAGCAGATAAAAATTGATGGGTAGCGAAAGGCATGTTTCTTTGGCAGGAACCGTTTGTGAAAAACCGTGCCATGGAAAAGCCATTCTTTATTCATTATTAACGCTCCCACGGGATGGTGGCGCCCAGAAGCCTTGCTACTTCCATGCCTGCTTTCAGCCCATCCTCATGGAACCCATAACCTGCCCAAGCGCCACAAAAATACACGTTGTTAATTCCCTGTATTTCTGGAAGTTGCTTCTGCGCCATATAAGCAGCTGTATCAAGCAGGGGATGGGCATACTCGATGCGCTCGATCACTTTGTCCGCTGCAGGGGAGGCTGGCGGATTTAATGTCACGAAAATATCGGTCTTGAATGGAAGCTTTTGCAGCCTGTTTAGCCAGTAAGTAACGGCTACCGGGTTCCCCTGCTGTGGCGTGCCATGGCTGTAATAGTTCCATGCAGACCATGTTTTCTGGCGCTTTGGCATCAGCGAAACATCTGTATGCAACCAGGCAACATTGGGTTGGTAGTGAATCGCGGACAGAACCTTCTTTTCTGCAGGAAGCGCATCTTTAAGCAAGTGAAGCGACTGATCGGTATGGCAGGCCATAATCACACGGTCGAATACCTCTTCACCTGCGTCAGTGGTTACGATGACGTTGTCATCATTTCTGCGTACTGACTGGACGGCTGTATTCAGGCGAACATCAGGCAATACGGCGAGCATTGCATTCACGTATTCGCGTGAGCCACGGTTAATGGTTCGCCATTGCGGACGATCGAAGATTTGCAGCAAGCCATGATTGAGGCAGAACTTGAGGAAGGTTTCAGCCGGAAACACTTCCATTCCCTTCAAAGGGCTGGACCAGATAGCAGCCCCCATAGGGTAGAGATACCAGTCTCTGAATTCCGCGCCGTAATTATGTTTGTCCAGAAGTTCGGCTAAGGCAATGCCGCTTCCTTGGACTTGATCCAGCAGGGCGGTGGACTCNNCTCATATCGCTGGGAGGTGTATCAATTTCCAGCATGGACAGGAGGCTAATCAGGTTAGGGTAGGTGCGCTCATTGTGTACGAGGAAGCCCGTGTCTACAGGATGTGTAATTCCATCAAGCATGACATCCACGGTATTACTGTGGCCGCCGGCGTAGCTGTTAGCTTCGTATAGGACAACTTCATGCTTGGTATTAAGCAGCCATGCGGCACTCAGACCGGCTATTCCTGTACCTACAACGGCTATACGCATCATCTGATACCTGTTTAATTCGGTGTGAACGGTGTTTCTGGGATGACTCATCTAGAGTCTGTTTCTTTCGATACGCGCATTCTGTATAGGACAAATATCAATGATTTCTGGATTTTGGTCAATATTTGTATAGTACAGAAATGTAATATTCACGAATGAATATCATTTATCTCATCATGGACTCTACTT
>DDBN01000018.1:0-486 GCA_002333145.1 Moraxellaceae bacterium UBA2031 | reverse complement strand
ACTTACCCAGACCCTTGCACCGCTTTTATTCCAGCCCGGTTGGGCGCTGTATTGATACATCTCAGGCCATGGCCAGAGGTGCAGGGGCGAGTTTGGCAGTGACGCCTGCACTTACACTGGTCGAGCCTGGCTGTTTTGTTGAAGACATCATGAGTGTCGGCCCGTTGTTTCTTAACTTGGGACCCTTGGGCTTTGCCAATCGGCACTTTCAGGAGTCCTTGCCGGGTTTGCTGTCACCCGAGACCGGGAGTGCAAAGATCATCAGGCATGTTAATGAGAGCCTTGGTCCTGCAGGGTCTCTGACGGTTCATGTGACTCATGACACCATTCTTGCTGCCTTTATATATCATCTGCTCGGTCGTTCACGGATCGATGAAGAAGACTGGCCCTGGATGATGGAGGGTGTATGGCTCTGGTTTGACGGAAATGACCTGCGCTGGCTCTGGCGGGGCGAGTCTGGCCGACGTGATATCCGCTCTTATTACT
>DDBN01000109.1 GCA_002333145.1 Moraxellaceae bacterium UBA2031 | reverse complement strand
TTCTGAAAGCTGCAAGCGAGGGTCGGAAAGATATTCTTCGGCAAGCCGGCAGCGTGTGTCTTCCAATATGGCCCGAAAATTCTGATCTTTTTCTTCCAGCCGTCGCCGTAGGGTGCGAGGCGATGTATTCATTTTTTCGGCGACACGCTCAAGGCTGGGATCTCCTTCACGGAGTAGCTGAATAATGCAGCGGCGAATGGCGTGCTCATAGTTGCCGCGATCCGGCAGCTTGGCCAGAAGTGTCTCTGCCTGTTGTTCAAGTAGTGCTAGCAGGGCGGCATCAGGGCGCAGCAGTGGGGTAGACAGCACAGACAAAGGCAGGCGCAGCACAGTTCGTGGCTGGTTAAATTGAACCGTGGTGCCGAAGTAAGCATGGTAAGGCGCAGGGTCAGCGGGGGCTGGGTGCGTAAGGCATACCCCAGAAGGGGAAATCTCCTGCCCGCAAAGGTCGCGAGTGCAACGAATCAAAGAGGAGGTCAGGCAATCCTCTGCAAGAGCGCCGCCCGGCCCAGTCTGTCGGCTCCAGCTAAGGACAAGCTGATCGCCTTTAATCTCATGGCGCAAAGGGTCCATGTCGTAAAAAAGGCGCTCATAGCGCTGGAATCGCAATAAGGCCCCCCCGATATTGCCGCAGGAGTGCAGCACATAGCCCAGCACGCCCAAATGTCCCATCGTGATGCTTCGACCAAGGTGCAAGCCCAGCAGAGGATCATTCAGTCGGGTGGCGGCACTGTCCAGAAAGTAGCCCCATTGCTGCAGAGGGTAGGTAGCGGCAACAGGGTCGTCGTGGTTAATCCCCAGTAACGCGTGGCCATCAATGCCTTGCGATGCCAGATACTCCAGCAACAGCCTAATAAAGGTGCCGGAGATCACGGTGGAGTCGCTATTGGGGCGTTCTATTATCATGGCCAGAAGTGTCAATGCCGTGGCCGTCCCCTGTCAATCATTCTCACCCTTCCTTGCGACAGAATAAACCTCATGAAAGTACTCAGACCAGTTCTTTGGGCGACGCTCAGGGCTGCACTCAGAGAAGTGCTCAAAGAGGAATTCAGCGCAATACTACGTCAGGAGAGGAATATGCACGTTTTGATAAAGTTGGTACGCGGGCTCGCGCTGCCGGGATTGTTGGTGCTGCTGGGCCAGACAGCTGCCATGGCCGCTACTCAGACAGATAACGTTAGTCTGACGGGCACGGTGCGCCTTGAAGACAAGACGGCCGTTGCCGGTGCGATGGTAACGCTGACCGATGCCAATGATTATTCCGAAACGGTGTACACGGATCTTCAGGGTAACTGGCGTCTTGATACGACTGGCGGGCTTCACGGCGATGTACGGTTGCGGGTGCGCACAGGTGGTGCATATGCCGACAACACGATTCCTGTCGTGCCAGGCATGTCCGGTGGCAAGCCTGTGATAACGGTGCTTCGCCGGCTGACGAGCGTGCAGGAAATTTCCGATCAGTTAACGGCTAGCGCACATGCGGCTTCCGTGCGCTGGAAAAGTGCTGCAACGCAAAAAGACTTCGTCAGCCAGTGTCACTTTTGTCATCAAATAGGTAACGCCACAACACGCCGGCCTCGCTCAGAGGATGAATGGAAGGGTGTTATTACCCGCATGCAGGGATACGGGGCGCTGATCACTTGGAAGAATGATGAAGACTTTGCCAAAACATTATCGGCTAACTTTAAGGGTGAGCCGATCAAGAACGTACAAACATTCTCGATGCACCCAGGGCTACCGTCAGCCAGGCTGCGTGAGTGGGCGTTTGGTGGGCCCCTTAACTATGTGCATGACATTGAAGCGGGCGACGATGGAATAATTTATGGCGTAGACATGAGCGATGACCGTTTGTGGATTTTGGATAAATCCACAAACAAAGTTGACTCCATTATCATGCCGCCGAATGGCTTGCCGTTGGGCGGTGATTTTGCGGGTGCGGTAGCGCCACTGGGTACCTTTGCATCACATCACGGCCCGCACTCTGTTGTGCAAGGACCAGATAAGAAAATGTACATGACGTGCTCACTCTCTGCCGAAATCTGCATTTATGATCCGCGTACTAAGAAGTTAGAGTTTATTGATATTGGTAGAGATGCGGTTTATCCCCACACACTGCGTTTTGACAAGAAAGGTGTGCTCTGGTTCACCTTGGCTCTCTCAAATCAAATTGGGCGAATGGATATAAAGAGTAAAAAAATAGATTTAATCGAGTTGCCGTCAAATGGAGTGTGGCGCTGGGTCTCAGATGCGATGCTTCCTTCGATATTGGAAGCAGCCTCTTGGTTCGGTAAGAAAGACATGCACGTTGCACTTTCTCATCACAAAATGACGGGGGAGGGTCGCGATGTTCTTAATCTTCCTTATGGGATTGATATCAGTCCAATTGATGGATCGATTTGGTATTCAAAGCTGTATGCCGGGTATATCGGACGGATAGACCCAAAGACGCTGGAAGTAAAAGAATTCAAGACGCCCTATCCCTCGCCAAGGCGCTTGCGATTTGATAAAGCCGGAACGCTATGGATTCCATCATTTGATACCGGTGTGCTGATGAAATTTGATTCTAATCGTCAGCAATTTGTCAAAAACTATAAGCTGCCAACGCTGGCCAAGAACGAGTATGAAACACCGTATGCGTTGGCTGTGCATCCTAAAACACAGCAAATCTGGATTGCCAGTAATTTGTCGGATCGCATAATGCGCTTTGATCCAAAGACAGAAGCATTTGTGGCATACCCCAGCCCAACCCGTGTGACGTATATGCGCGATTTTATTTTCCTTGAAGATGGTCAGGTGTGTACCAGTAACGCGAACTTACCTGCTGGTGCCATTGAAGGTGGGCGTCCCAAGTTGATGTGCCTTGAGCCGAATTACAGGAGCGCGAAATGACTCGTCAGGTATTTATTATCGGGGGCGCGAGTGGCATTGGTGAAGGGCTAGCGCGTCTGTACGCACAGGGGGGGGATTCGATCAGCGTGTTTGATCGCGCTCCTGCTGATGAGGTGCTAGCAGGCTTGCGGCAGCTGGCAGAAAATCCGGCACAGACATTTACCGGTTATCAGGTGGACGTGACCAATGCGGACGGCGTGGCGGAAGTTATGCGTCGTGCAAGTGCGCTTACTTCGCCTGATGTGGTGATTCATTGCGCGGGCATCGTGGCCTCTGTCCCATTTGAATCATTACCGGTTGCGGACTTTACCCGCGTCGTGAATGTTAATTTGATTGGAACGGCCAATGTGGCCGCGGCCGTACTCCCGCACTTAAAGTCGGGTAGTCAGTTGGTATTGATGGCGAGCATGGCGGGGCTGGTGGGTTGTTACGGGTATTCGGCCTATACCGCCTCAAAGTTCGGCGTGGTGGGGCTGGCCGAAGTGCTGCGCATGGAGCTAAAGGCCAGAGAGATTAGTGTATCGGTGGTATGCCCGCCGGAAGTTGAAACGCCGATGGTGGTGCAGGAGCGTCTGGAGCGTTCGCATAAAACCGAGGTCATGAAGCTGATAGCTGGGAGCCTGCCACGGGATGAGGC
>DDBN01000023.1:312-9890 GCA_002333145.1 Moraxellaceae bacterium UBA2031 | reverse complement strand
CGTGGCGGTCTTTTCTTTGAGCCCACTATTGTGCGGGATGTCAGCAATGACAGTGAGCTCGCGCAAAGCGAGCTCTTTGGTCCGATTGCTCCGGTGATTCGCTTTCATGACGAAGCTGAAGCCATTCGCCTAGCAAACGATACAGAGTTCGGGTTGGCGTCATATTTTTACAGTCAGAACATTAACCGTATTTTCCGTGTATCCGAAGCATTGGAGTACGGCATGGTAGGTGTCAATGAAGGCATCATCAGTACGGAAGTTGCACCGTTTGGCGGTGTAAAGTCATCAGGGCTGGGGCGCGAAGGGTCCAAGTACGGGATTGATGAATATCTGGAAATAAAATACGTCTGCATTGGTGGCGTTAGTTGAACTAGATTATCTACACACATAGCGTGCGCTAGAAATACGCACGTCATGCGTGTGGCATCTTACTAGCGGGCCACCAGCCACTCACCATTGATTAGCAGCTCAATGGGGCGAAATCCGATCTTGTAGTTCATCTTCTGGCACTCACGAATCCAGTAACCCAGATACAGGCTGGGCAACCCAAGACGACGGGACTCCTCAATCTGCCAAAGCACGGCGAAGGTCCCAAGGCTGCGCTTTTCATCATCAGGGTCGTAGAACGTATAAACGGCCGAGAGGCCTTGCTCCAGTTCGTCACACACGGCAACGGCCAGTAGCCTCCCCTCTAATCGAAACTCGATAAAACGAGTTTCTGACCAGTCGGATGTCAGGAAGGAAGCATATTGCTCAACGCTGGGCGGATACATATCGCCATCGTGATGCCGGGCAATNNATCGGAATACGAATGGCGACACAGGCCTGACAGCTCCCGCAGTGCGGGCGATAGACATAGTTGCCACTTCGACGAAAACCGAGATCAGAGAGTTCGGAGTAAAGACGACGATCCATACTGGTTTTGGGATCGGCAAACAGCGTAACCGCCTGCTTGCCTGGCAGGTAACTGCAGGCATGGGCGGTAGTGCTGAAAAACTTGATTCCCGGGGCGGTCATAGCGCTCGTCTCGTAAACTTATTCTTTTTATATCACAGCTATTACGGCTGTCAGTATCACACGCCTTCTACGGCATATTAAAGAGTGGCGCTGCCCGCCAATCGGGGGCAGGAAGATCAGCTGACAGCTCCAGCCTTTGAGCAAACTCCTGACGAGAAATCAGGCACGCCCCAAGGCGAATCAGGTGCGGGTTTTCTACTTGGCCATCAATTAAGGGAATATGCCAGTGCTGGCAAAGCTGCATAAGATAGGTAAAGGCGGCCTTGGACGCGTCAGTCTCTAGACTAAACATGGACTCGCCAAAAAAGAGGCGCCCTAAGTTCAGGCCATATAGCCCGCCGACCAAATCACCTTCTGGATTCCAGACCTCAATAGAGTGTGCAATCCCTTGTTTATGCAGGATGGTGTAGGAGCGGATAAATTCGGGTTGTATCCAAGTACCGTCGGCATAATCGCGCGGTGCCGCACAAGCCTCCATGACTTGGGTAAAGCACTGATCCACGGTAAAACGGAAATGCCCCTTACGCAGCGTCTTGATCAAACTGCGCGAGGGTGTCCAGTGTTCTGTATGGAAAACACAGCGTGGGTCTGGAGACCACCAGCAGATCGGCTCACCCGCACTAAACCAGGGGAAAATGCCATGCCGATAGGCGAGTAGAAGCCGATCAGGCTCCAAGTCGCCACCTACCGCCAGAAGACCATTGGGGTCATCCAGTGCAGCCTCAATGGGCGGGAAGCCGCTATGAAGTGGGCCGAGTCGGTAGAGTGGCATGGGGTGAGGGCAGGGGCCTGACGGTCAGACCCCTGCCTGCTCCTTACTTAAGGTTATCGAGGTATTTCTCGGCATCCAGTGCCGCCATGCAACCTGCGCCGGCCGAGGTAATGGCTTGACGGTAAACATGGTCGGCCACATCGCCAGCCGCAAATACGCCCGGTACATTGGTGGCGGTGGCATTGCCTTCGCTGCCGCTCTTTACCTTGAGATAGCCGTTTGCCATGTCCAGCTTACCGGCAAAAATGTCGGTATTTGGCTTGTGGCCAATCGCGATAAAAATGCCAGCGACATCCACATTCTGGGTGCTGCCGTCAGCCGTGCTCTTAAGACGGGCACTGGTTACGCCGGAATCGTCTCCCAGCACTTCATCCAATTGGTGATTCCAGATAATGGAAATCTTGCCTTCTTTCTCTTTGGCAAAGAGATGATCCTGCAGGATCTTTTCAGACTTCAGCTTGTCACGGCGATGCACTAGGGTGACATGGTCAGCAATATTGGACAGATACAGCGCTTCTTCAACGGCTGTATTACCACCACCAATCACCATGACACGCTGGCCCTTGTAGAAAAACCCGTCACAGGTCGCGCAGGCGCTAATGCCGCGGCCCATGAAGGCCTCTTCGGAAGGCATCCCTAAATATTGAGCAGACGCACCGGTAGCAATGATCAGGGCATCACAGGTGTATTCACCGCTGTCACCTTTAAGGCGATAGGGGCGAGTGGCAAAATCCACTTCGTTAATGTGATCAAAAACGACCTGTGTCCCAAAGCGTTCAGCATGCGCCTGCATACGCTCCATCAGGGCAGGGCCTGTTAGGCCATGAGCTTCACCAGGCCAGTTGTCTACTTCCGTAGTAGTAGTTAACTGACCCCCTGCCTGCATACCCGTAATAACGACAGGGCTGAGGTTGGCGCGGGCAGCATAAACGGCGGCGGTGTAACCGGCGGGGCCGGAGCCAAGGATAATCAGGCGGTGGTGCTGAGCGGACATGTCATCTCCAGAGTCAAAAAGCCCTACCGTTGATGGTAGGCTGTGGATAAAAGGGCTTGGGCCAAACACGTAGCAGGCCTAAAGGACGCCAATGGTAGCCGTAATTAACGCTGGCGTGCGCACCCACACACCAAGTATGCGCCAAGAAAGTGCTTAAGACCGCCTTGAAGACACAAACCTCAGACAGATCAGTGATTTGACCATCACTGTATCGCGCACATCACATGGCATAATCCCGCCTACCCGTTACAATAGCGCCTTGTTACCGCAGAGATTGCCTAGTTGAGTACCCCGGACGCTCGTCAACCCGCTCCCCATAAGGGGAGACGTGAAATCATCGCCATCTTCTGGAGCCTAATCGGCACCTATTTGCTGGCGGCTCTTATTACCTGGTCTCCCAACGACTCTGGATGGAGCCGTCTGGGTGAGGGCAGCATCAGTAATATGGGCGGAGCGTTCGGCGCGTGGCTGTCTGATGTGCTGGTCACTACGATTGGCCATGTTGCTATTGCCATCCCAATTTTCATCTTCATTCAGGTCATCGGCCAGTGGCGTAAAGAGCCTCCATTGATGAACCTGCCTTGGCGAATTTTGAGCCTGTCTCTGACCTTGCTGGCAATGGCTGCTTTGGCAAGTCTGCACTTTAGTAATCCAAGTCCTGAACTGCAGAATGCTGCAGGGGGTATCGGCGGATTTGAGATTGCACGAACGCTGACGGCCGCTTTTGGTGTATTTGGCGGGACGCTATTACTGATTTCAGTCACATTGGTTGGCATTACCGTGGCGACTGGTCTGTCTTGGTTTTGGCTGATGGATGTTGTTGGCCATGCTGTCTGGGATCTTGGCACACTGATTAATAGTATTTTCAGTGGCCAGTTTCATGCCCAGCGCGATGCGTGGCGCGAGCGCAGGGCCATGAAAAAAGCATTGGACGAAGCGGCGTCACCTTCTTTTGAGCTAGCGCTCAGCAATCCAAAGGTAAAAGCACAGATCTCCCGAGAAGAGCCTATTCGCCACGAACCTGTGCTGGCACCTGCTCAAGAGCCACCGAGAAGGCCGAAGCCTCGTACGTCTGATGATCGTGTTGCCCCCATTATCACGCCTATGGACGTGACACCGGTCAAGAAGAGTGAAAGGGCACAGAAAGAAAAGCAGCGCGGGTTGTTTGATGTCATGTCAGTCAGTGGAACCCTGCCATCGCTAAGCCTTTTGGATGCGCCTGACCACAGCAAGAAGACGGGCTACAGCCCAGAGGCGCTGGAGGGGCTTTCACGCCTGCTGGAAATCAAGCTCAAAGAATTTAATGTCGATGCCGCCGTGGTAGCAGTGCATCCCGGCCCAGTTATTACTCGTTTTGAAATCCAGCCTGCACCCGGCGTTAAGGTGGCGCGCATCGCCAATATCGCCAAAGACCTGGCGCGCTCACTGGCCATGATATCTGTGCGTGTGGTGGAAGTGATTCCGGGGAAATCCGTGGTCGGCATTGAAGTGCCTAATGAAGACCGTGAGATAGTCCGTCTCTCCGAAATCCTGTCCTCAGAAACTTATGAGAGCAAGGAATCTCCGCTGACGCTTGCGCTCGGCAAAGATATTGCAGGCAAGGCAGTTGTTGCCGATTTAGCACGTATGCCGCACTTGCTGGTGGCGGGTACTACCGGCTCCGGTAAGTCTGTTGGCGTAAATGCCATGCTGCTCAGTATTCTCTACAAAGGAACACCGGACGATGTTCGCCTGATCCTGATTGACCCGAAGATGTTGGAGCTGTCGGTGTACGACAAAATTCCGCATCTTCTCACGCCCGTCGTGACAGACATGAAAGATGCCGCCAACGCATTGCGCTGGTGTGTTGGTGAAATGGAGCGTCGCTATAAGTTGATGGCGGCAATGGGTGTACGTAATCTTGCCGGCTTCAATAAGAAAATTGAGGATGCTGCAAAGCTTGGCGAAACCATTCCTAACCCCTTGTGGCGCCCGGGCGAGGACAGTGCGCTGGAAGAAACTGCACCGGCCCTGACCAAACTGCCCTATGTGGTTGTGATCATTGATGAATTTGCCGACATGATAATGGTCGTGGGCAAAAAGGTAGAAGAGCTGATTGCACGTATTGCCCAGAAGGCACGTGCCGCCGGCATTCACTTGATCCTAGCCACACAGCGGCCATCGGTAGATGTGATTACGGGTTTGATCAAAGCCAATATTCCGACCCGTATCGGCTTTCAGGTTTCCAGCAAGATTGATTCACGCACCATTCTTGACCAAGGCGGCGCGGAGCAGTTGCTGGGCCATGGTGACATGCTCTATCTGGCTCCCGGTACCAGCCTGCCGGAGCGTGTGCATGGCGCCTATGTTAGTGATGAAGAAGTGCATCGTGTTTGTAACGATTGGCGTGCAAGAGGCCAACCAAACTACATCGATGAGATCCTTGAAGGTACGCTCGAAGTAACCGATGGTGGCAGAGGCTTTGGTGGTAACGATGAAATGGGCGGTGACGCAGAAGCGGATCAGCTTTATGACCAAGCGGTTGCGTTTGTTCTGGAAACACGCCGACCATCGATTTCCTTTGTGCAACGCAAGTTTAAGATCGGCTACAACCGCGCAGCTCGTTTGGTTGAAGCCATGGAATTAGCCGGGGTGGTTAGTGCCATGCAATCAAACGGTCAACGTGAAGTGGTTGTGCCGCATCGGGAGTAATTCATGCAACGAGTTCTAACGGCTTTTTTGCTTTTCTGTGTTGCTACCGTCTCCCATGCAGGAGACGACGCTGCATTGCGGCTGAACAAAGTTCTGCTGAGCCTGTCCAGCATGCAGGCAGACTTCGTTCAACAGACTACTGATGGCAAAGGCCGCACACTGCAGTCGCAATCTGGGAAAATGAGCGTTAAGCGCCCGGGTCTGTTTCGCTGGGAAACCCTGAAGCCTTCAAATCAGCTGGTAACTACCAACGGCAACGTGCTGTGGATTTATGACCCGGAACTTTTGCAGGCCACCAAGCAGCAGCTGGATACTCAGGTCGGCAATACGCCCGCGCTATTGCTCTCCGGTGATCCGCGCAAACTGAATGAATCATTCCTGATTTCAGAAGAGCAGGGTGCTAAGGGCGAACAGGTTTTCTTGCTTAAGCCCCGCTCAAAAGATGCACTGTTTGAACAACTGAAGGTTCGCTTCAAAGGTGCGCAACTGCTGCAGATGTCATTGGCGGATAGCTTGGGGCAGCAAACGGATATCCGGTTTTTGAACATCAAGGTGAATCCTTCACTTAACGCCAAGCAGTTCGAATTCACTCCGCCCAAGGGCGTGGATATCATCGACGAGAACTGAGTAGATATGGCCGACGCTCCTTACCAGCCTCTTGCCGCCCGTATGCGCCCCGTGCGGCTGGAGGAGTACATCGGCCAGCAGCATATTCTGGCACCAGGCAAGCCCTTACGTGAGGCCATTGACGCTGGCCACCTGCACTCCATGATCATGTGGGGGCCACCAGGCGTGGGTAAGACCACACTGGCACGGTTGATGGCGGGCGCTTCAGATGCGCGGTTTATTTCCATTTCCGCTGTATTGTCAGGCGTAAAAGAAATCCGTGCGGCCATTGATGAGGCCCAACTGCATAAAAAGCTGGGCGAAAAAACTGTCCTGTTTGTGGATGAAGTGCATCGTTTTAACAAGTCACAGCAAGATGCTTTCCTGCCTTATGTGGAAGATGGCACCGTGCTCTTTATTGGCGCCACCACAGAAAACCCTTCCTTCGAGTTAAACAATGCCTTGCTCTCCCGCGCGCGCGTCTATGTGCTCCGCAGCTTGGAAGAGGACGACCTGCTAACGCTGCTGCAGCAAGCACTTCGTGATGAAAAGCGTGGTTTCGGCAAACTCGGCCTGAAGTCTTCCGAGGCGGCATTGCGCCAGATTGCCCGGGCTGCCGATGGTGATGCTCGCCGTGCCCTGAATATTTTGGAGATTGCGGCCGATCTGGCGGAAGAAGGTCAGATTAGCGATACCGTGATTGCCGAAAGCCTGCTGGGTAATGCTCGTCGCTTTGATAAGCAGGGCGAATATTTTTACGACCAGATTTCAGCCCTGCACAAATCCGTGCGAGGGTCCGACCCTGATGGAGCACTGTACTGGCTAGCTAGAATGATAGACGGCGGTTGCGACCCCCTCTATGTCGCGCGCCGCGTCGTGCGCATGGCCAGCGAAGATATCGGTAATGCTGATCCACGAGCATTACCACTCTGCTTGAATGCATGGGATGTTCAGGAACGTCTTGGGTCACCCGAAGGCGAACTGGCCATTGCTCAAGCCGTGGCTTATCTGGCGGTGGCGCCAAAAAGCAATGCTGTCTACAAGGCATGGAATGCAATTAAGAAATGCGTACAGGAAACCGGCACGCTAGAAGTACCACTGCACTTACGCAATGCTCCTACTAAGCTCATGAAAGAACAGGGCTATGGTGCAGAATATCACTATGCCCATGACTTCCCAGATGCCTATGTAGCGGGGGAGTCCTATCTTCCTGATGCACTGGCTAACGAGCGCTTTTATGAGCCGGTAACGCGTGGATTGGAAATCAAAATCGGCGATAAGCTGAGCCTACAACGGGAAAAAGACAACGCTAGCCCATGGCAGCGTATTCAGCGTAAGCGGGTCAAGCCATGAATGCTCTGCATCCTTTATTGCTGGTCGCTATCGGCGGGGCACTAGGCTCAATGGCGCGCTACAGTACTGCTGCTGCCGTTAATCGAATGATGCAATCTGCATTTCCTTGGGGAACCTTGGTCGTGAACGTGGCAGGTAGCCTTCTTATCGGCATGCTAATGGTGCTGCTGTTTAAGGCCGGAGAGTGGCGCGAAAACGGACGCTTTCTGCTAGTCACCGGCATGATGGGTGGCTTCACTACATTTTCAAGCTTCAGCTGGGAAACCTTGAAGCTTTTGGAAGATGGTCGCTTGATAATGGCCATCACCAATATTTTCGCCAGTATTGCTATCTGCCTGCTGGCCACACTGGTTGGCGCACTACTGGCCAGACAATTCTGACTTTTAACTTTTACAGATAAGAAGACCGATCATGTTGGACCCGAAACTGCTGCGTAATGAACTCGATTTTGTGGCGGAGCGCCTGACGCTGCGCAATATGACGCTTGATACTGCCACCATTCGCGGACTGGAAGAGAAGCGGCGCATCCTGCAGACCGAAACCGAGAAGCTGCAGTCCGAGCGCAATGCAGGCTCAAAGAAAATCGGTGAGGCCAAGAAAAAAGGTGAAGATGCTTCAGTGCTCATGACCGAGATGAATGCCATTGGTGATCGACTTAAAAACGTACAAGTTGAACTGGAAGCACTGCAGGCTGAGTTTGAACAAGTACAACTGACCCTGCCAAATCTGCCACATGAGTCTGTGCCCGCTGGAAAAGGCGAGGACGATAATGTTGAGCTGCGCCGAGTGGGCAGTATTCCTGAGTTTAGCTTCACACCAAAAGATCACGCCGACATTGGCGAGGCGCTTGGTTTATTGGACTTTGAAACAGCCGTAAAAATTGCCGGCAGTCGTTTTTCTGTGCTGAAAGGACCGCTTGCCAGACTGCAACGTGCGCTAACCCAGTTTATGCTGGACACGCACACGCAAGAGCATGGCTATGAAGAGGTATACGTACCTTACCTAGTCAACGCCGACAGCCTGCGTGGTACTGGCCAGTTGCCAAAATTTGAAGAAGATCTCTTTAAGATGGGAGGCGAAAAGCCTTACTACCTGATTCCTACTGCTGAAGTTCCAGTCACCAATATTGTTCGTGATGAGATTGTGTCGGCAGAAAAAATGCCTCTACGTTTTGTGGCTCATACTCCATGTTTTCGTTCAGAAGCCGGCTCTTATGGTAGAGATACCCGTGGCCTAATCCGCCAGCATCAGTTTGAGAAAGTTGAGCTCGTGCAAATCGTTAAGCCGGAAGATTCACACGGTGCGCTCGAAGAGCTGATCGGTCATGCAGAAAAGATTTTGCAGAAGCTGGGATTGCCGTACCGCGTGATTGTATTGTGTGGCGGTGATATGGGTTTTTCTGCCGTCAAAACGTATGACATCGAAGTCTGGTTGCCGGGGCAGGGCAAGTACCGCGAGATTTCATCATGCTCTAACTTTGAGAGCTTCCAGGCGCGCCGTATGCAAGCTCGCTACCGCAATGCAGAAACAGGTAAGCCTGAACTGGTGCATACGTTGAACGGCTCTGGCCTTGCCGTTGGACGCACACTGGTTGCCATTATGGAAAACTACCAGAACGAAGACGGTAGCGTGACTATTCCTGAAGCACTGCGTCAATATATGGGCGGCATTGAAAAGCTTTCACTCTGATACTCTGAAACCTATAAAAGGCTGCCGAAAATGGACTACCTCCCGATATTTTTAAACATCCGCGAACAGCGCTGCTTGGTTGTGGGTGGAGGGGAGGTGGCGACACGCAAAGCCACCATGCTGATGCGCGCTGGGGCGCGTGTACAAGTTGTTGCGCCAGAAATTGCACCCGCACTCAGTGAAAAACTTTCCAAGCACGAAGGTCATTATCGCAAGGGCGGCTACGAGACAGCCGACCTCAATGATGTGGCTATTGTGATTGCGGCGACAGATGATGAAGCCCTTAATCGTCGCGTATATGAAGATTGTCGTNNGTACTTGCCCGAATTTTGCGTGCGCGGCTGGAAACCACTATTCCTGCTGCCTACGGGCGACTTGCAGATATTTGTGGCGAGTTCCGTCCACTGGCTAAGCAAACTTTTCCTGATACCAATAATCGTCGCGGGTTTTGGGAAA
>DDBN01000023.1:0-302 GCA_002333145.1 Moraxellaceae bacterium UBA2031 | reverse complement strand
GTCGGTGCTGGCCCTGGTGACCCCGATCTGCTGACATTCCGAGCATTGCGACTCATGCAGCAAGCTGACGTTGTAGTACATGATCGACTGGTCTCCGAACCGATTCTGGATTTATGCCGCCGTGATGCAGATTTTATTCATGTTGGTAAAGCACGCTCTAATCACGCCATGCCACAAGAAGATATCAATCATTTACTGGTGCGTCTGGCCAAAGAAGGTAAGCGTGTCTGCCGCTTGAAAGGTGGCGATCCGTTTATTTTTGGACGCGGCGGCGAAGAAATTGAAGAGCTTGCCTCAGCGGG
>DDBN01000051.1 GCA_002333145.1 Moraxellaceae bacterium UBA2031 | reverse complement strand
GCACGCCCTTCCGGCAGCATAAAGGCAAACAACTGAAAGACATGCGGCATGCCTTTCCATTCTTCATAGACCACATCAACACCATGTTCGCGGGCACGTGCAGTGGCCCGGCGAGCATCGTCGCGGAGTACTTCAGTGGAGCCTACTGTAATCAACAAGGGTGGCAAACCACTGAAATCCCCATGCAAAGGTGAGACATGCGGATGGTAGGGGTCGCGGTCACGAGCAAAATGTGACGACAGTGCCGTCACGGTCTTCGCCGGAAACATTGGGTCGCGATGCTTATTCTCTTGATAAGAAAGGCTTTCACAGCTCAAGTCAGTCCACGGTGAAAAACACATACCGGCACGCGGCATCGGCAAGCCCGCATCACGAATGGCCTGCAGTGTCACCAGCGCCAAGTGTCCACCGGCTGAGTCGCCGCCAATCAGAATGCTGCCGGGGGCGTAACCGCGCTCCAGCAAATGCTCGTAGGCCCTAAGGGCATCCTCACGTGCATGGTCGATATTGTAACCGGGCCCCTGTCGATAATTAATGGCCAGCACAGGGCGCCGAGCGGCACGCGATAAACGCCACGTCAGAGGCCGATGGGCCTCGGCTGAGCTAAAGCAGTAGCCGCCGCCATGCAGATAGAGCATCGCCTTGTCTTCGCGAAGATCCTTGCCAGCACGCAGCCACTCCCCCTGAAAGTGACCGAAGTCCGCCGGGCGAGTTTCAACAAAATCAGGCAGCTTCCGCAGAAAAGCACCCAATGCACCGTATAAATGATCCACCAAATGTAAGGTCGTTCCGTTAACTGGCACCCGCTCCAAGAACGGTTTAACAGAGTAACGCAGCGCCGTATTAAAGGTGCGTGCCTGCCAGCTCAGTGACAATCCGGAGGCGGTCACTTCAATAGGATTCTGGGTAGAGTTCATGTCTGGCCCCTGACCGATCGGTCTCATGCCACTGATTTAGCACAGATGTACCAAATTAACCAAGCGTTTATGGCCAACCTGTGATGCTGACGGACTGACCGGCTTTGCGGTATTCTGGCCTCCCGAACCAGCGAGCACTCCCTGTTTGAACACCCATGATGAAGTTACCCGACGTCAGCTGACACTAGAGCCCAACGATCCCCGTCGCCTGAGCGCCCTCTCGGGGCCGTTTCACGAGCACCTCAAGCTGATCGAGCAACGTCTGGATGTGGCTATCCATGCGCGGGGCAATCACTTCCGGATTGAGGGGGGCAATATTGCGGTTGCCGCAGCAGCGGGCGTACTGGAAAGCCTCTACGCTGAAACACGTGATCAGTATCTGGATGCCGAGACCGTACATCTGCTGCTCTCTACGCTGGACGACGTGGGCCATGACGATGCGTTTCTGTTGGCACCCGTCTCTGCCCTGGACCCGGATAACGTCGTCCTGCAAATTCGTCGTGGCGCCGTAAAGCCGCGCGGTGAAAATCAGCAGAAATATGTACAAAACATTCTGGCACACGACATCAGCTTTGGTGTTGGCCCTGCTGGCACTGGCAAGACCTATCTTGCGGTTGCCGCTGCTGTGCATATGCTGGAAAAAGATGAAGTCCGTCGCATCCTACTGGTGCGTCCGGCCGTTGAGGCGGGTGAGAAGCTCGGCTTTTTGCCCGGTGATCTGTCCGAAAAGATTAACCCCTATTTACGCCCGCTCTATGATGCCCTTTATGAAATGCTCGGCTTCGAGCGGGTATCTAAACTGATTGAGAAGCAGGTCATCGAAGTGGCGCCGTTGGCCTATATGCGCGGACGCACACTGAACAATGCTTTCATCATTCTCGACGAAGCCCAGAACACCACCAAAGAACAGATGAAGATGTTTCTCACGCGTCTTGGCTTTGGTTCAAAAGCGGTGATTACTGGCGATGTTACTCAGGTTGATCTGCCCAAAGGGCAGGAGTCCGGTTTATCGCACTCCCTCAAAGTGTTGCATGACGTACANNCTGAAGCCGGCTTTGATCGTGCGGCAGAAATTACTGTGCGCTTGGTTGATGCCGAAGAAAGTCGCGAGCTTAATCACACCTATCGCGAAAAGGACAAGCCTACCAATGTGCTGTCTTTTCCCAGTGACTTGCCTGACTTCCTACTAGAGCAGATGGACGTTATGCCACTGGGTGATCTGGTGATTTGCGTGCCTGTCATGGCCGCCGAAGCGATCGAACAAGGCAAAACTGAGCAGGCCCACTGGGCTCATCTGACCTTGCATGGCACCTTGCATTTGCTTGGTTATGACCACATCGAAGATGCCGATGCAGAGGAGATGGAAGCACTCGAGGTGGCGGCGCTGTCCCAGTTGGGCATTGCCAATCCCTACGAATAAATCTCACACACTGATTAGCATAATGCCCCATGGGGCAACCCAAGAAAAAAGAAGGAAATAGTAATGAGCGAGGGCGACAGTCCCAAGTCCTGGTTAAGCCGTATAACCCAGGTATTGAGTGGCGAACCGCAGAACCGTGAGGATCTGGCGGAAATGATTCACAGCGCTGGTGATCGTGGCCTGCTGGACCCGGATGCCCTGCGCATCATCGAGGCCACACTGCAGGTATCAGAGCGCCAAGTGCGGGAAATTATGATTCCGCGCAGCCAGATGGTCGCTGTACGCGCCGACATGCTGCCCCGTGAATTCCTGCCCATACTTATCGAGTCTGCTCACTCGCGCTTTCCGGTACTGGATGCCGACAATACGGACGAAGTCATCGGCATTCTATTCGCCAAGGACTTACTCAAACTGCTGCTAGAAGATCGCAACGAACGTTTCACGCTCAAAGACTTTTTGCGCCCCGCTTTATTTGTTCCCGAGTCCACTCATCTTGATCGTCTAATCAAAGAGTTTCGCGCCAAGCAGAATCATATGGCCATCGTGGTGAATGAATACGGTGGCATTGCCGGCGTGGTCACGTTGGAAGATGCACTGGAACAAATTGTTGGCGAAATTGATGATGAGCACGATTTCGAAGATGACGAAGATGTCTGCATCCGCGAAATAGCGCCAGGAGAATTCGTCATCAAAGCGATTACGCCTATTGCTGACTTCAACGAGCACTTTGGCACTGAGTTTAGCAATGATGACTTCGATACCATCGGCGGCATTGTCATGAATGCCTTTGAACGCCTGCCCGAGCGCGACGAAAAGATCGTGATTGAGCACTGGGAGTTCACCGTACTGGCCGCCGACCGCCGTGCCATTCGCCAACTCAGCGTCCAGAAAGTCTGACCCTTAACCCTGCAAAGCTGTGCTGCCCTTTTTAATGGCAGCATGGCTCGGAATACACCTGCCCCATGCCCGCCATTGCCCGCCTCTTTGACCTGCTCCGTCAGCACCGTATTCTGCCTTTAGTGCTGGTTGCGCTAGGGGCTCTCACCCCCTTTGCTCTGGCACCATTCAATGCGTGGCCAGTGGTATTGGTCACTATTGGTCTGACTGGCGAACTGCTCAGGGGTCACAGTGCCCGTCGTACCGCTTTCCTTGCTTGGTGTTACGGCGTTGGCCTATGGGCCTATGGCGCGTCATGGTTGTATGTCTCTATCCACGATTACGGTTACACCCCGCCTTGGCTAGCCACACCAATGGTGGGTTTTGTCGCTGCCGTGATGGCGCTGTTTTTCGCTGGCATCGGTTGGCTCTATGGACGCTTTCGCCTCGACCGTGCTGCCTTGCTGGCACTGCCTGCCCTGTGGGTATTAGGTGAGTGGCTGCGTTCTTGGCTGTTTACCGGCTTTCCTTGGCTATTCACAGGCTACGCTTTCGTTGATACCCCCTTGGCTGGTTACGCCCCGCTGCTCGGTGTCTTCGGCATCAGCCTGATCGCTGTATTCACTGCCGTAGGATTTTTTCAGGTATTGATCAGCTTCCGGCGCTGGCCTGCATTGGCGATTGCCGCGCTGCTTTGGCTAGCCGGCTATGGACTGCAGTATGTCGAATGGACAAAGGCCACTGGCGAGACGATCTCGGTGAGCATCGTGCAAGGTAATATTCCGCAAGAGTCCAAGTGGCAGTTGGAATGGCGTGATAAAACACTGGCCATATACGATGAACTCTCCGAAAAAGAATGGGGACGCGATCTGGTGATTTGGCCAGAGGCGGCCATCCCAATGTTCTATCACGAGGCAATTCCCTTTCTGGATAACATCCAAGACAAGGCACTGACCGCGCATTCTGCTTTTGTGACCGGCGTTCCTTATATTGATCCAGATACCGCCACACAGACGCTGAAATTCCACAACAGCATCATCGCGCTTGGCGAAGGCAACGGCATTTATCACAAGCAGCGCTTGGTTCCCTTTGGTGAATACATTCCGTTTGAGGGTTTGTTACGCGGAGTTATTCCTTTCTTCGATATGCCTATGTCGAGCTTTACTGAAGGCCGTCCCGATCAACAACCGCTGCAGGTACAGAAGCTTTGGCTGGGCCCGATGATCTGCTATGAAATTGCTTATCCAGAATTGGTGCGCCACATCGCTGCACGCAGTGATATTCTGACTACTATCTCGAACGATGGTTGGTTTGGTGGGTCTATCGGTCCGCATCAGCACTTTCAGATGGTGCGTATGCGCGCACAGGAAACCGGGCGAGAAGTCATTCGTGCCACTAACAATGGCATCTCCGCCATCATCAAAGCAGATGGCAGCGTGCAAGACATTGCACCGCAATTCCAGCGCTTGGTACTGCGAGCAACGGCGCATGCACGCAGTGGAATGACGCCTTATGTGCTGATGGGTAATTGGCCCGTACTGGCAATACTCATTGTGCTGATGGCACTGGCACTGCGTCAGGTTCGGCGCAAGAATCCCTGACCCTACTCAGTCAACCTCGCCCACCCGCGCCGCCAATAAGACCTGCTCAATACGTGCCCAATCGAGCGCAACCGGCGCAATGATTTCCAGCCGGTTGTCTGCGCGCGGCACTTCACTGTTCACCGCGGTTTCATAACGGGTGGCATTGAAGAAAATCCAACCCTGATCCGTGTGAAAAATACCTTTTACACGCAAGGTATCGTGCAGACCAAACAGCACATTCAGCAATGCGCTGCTCGTAAACACCCAGTCACGCGGAAACACCCAGCCAGCAATCGCCGCCTCTCCCACTAGCTCGCTGTAGTGATAAGGCGGCTCGTTAATTTCCACCACCGTAGGCCCATTTTGCATTGGCACATTCAGCATCGGCACATGCAGCAATGAACGTCGTAATGGTGCTGCACGCCCTGGCAACTCAAGCCATGCCCGTGGTAACTCGCCATTTGCCATAAAGTGTATATGCGACTTTGGCGGCAGCAAATCTGCTGCAAAGGCTCTGGCCCGCTCCCGCTCTGCATCAGTCAGCACATCATCCTTGCTAAACACCAGCACATCAGCCGCCTCGATCTGTGCCCGAAAGGTTTCATGCTCCAACACTCGAGGATCCGCCAATTCTCTCGCATCCACCAGTGTGATGGTCGCTCGCACATCCAGCGTTTCCCGCCAATGTGACTCACGCAGCAACTCCAATACACGTGCCGGATGCCCCAATCCCGTCGGCTCAATCAATATGCGTGAAGGGTTTGCCTTTGCCAGCAACTGTGACAGCCCCATTTGCAGCGGCAAATTATTGGTACAGCAAAGGCAGCCACCCGGCACCTCGCGAATAACCACTTCGTCTGCTGCCAACACCGACTGATCGATACCCACTTTACCAAACTCATTGACCAGCACGGCCCAACGTTCACCACCACGGCCTTGTGCCAGCAGATGCTTGATTGCCGTTGTCTTGCCGGCACCCAGAAAGCCGGTGATCAGATTGACCGGAACACGTTGTGAAATTTTCATGCTTATATTCTATCAGCAGTGCCTTTCAGCCTTCATGACCCTTTGTTGTATTTCAGGTAAGCCTGCGTTGCGCTTACACTCGAGGCTGAATAACGCCCTCAGGATCGATATGCATATTCTCATTACCGGCGGTACCGGCTTCATTGGCAGCTCTCTCTGCCCTCTTCTGCTGGCCGAAGAGCACCAACTGACTGTACTGACACGCCATCCTGAGAAAGTGGCAAAACTCTATCAAGGGCGCATTCGTGCCATTCGCTCCCTTACTGAGTTTCGCCCTGAATGGCCGATGGATGCGGTCATCAATCTTGCGGGTGAAGGCATTGCTGATCGCCCTTGGACGTCCGCACGCAAACAACAACTGAATGCCAGCCGGATAACGGTTACCGAGGAGTTAGTCAGCATATTGCGCCGGCGTGAACAAAAGCCCGCAGTGATGATTTCTGGCTCAGCCATTGGCTGGTACGGGCATCAGGGCGATGCGGTACTGGAAGAAAATGCGACCGCACATGACGAGTTTATGCACCGTCTCTGTCAAGACTGGGAGCATGCAGCCCAAGGCGCTAGTGCGCTGGGCATCCGTCTGTGCATAGTGAGGACCGGCGTTGTGCTAGGCCGCGGTGGCGGTATGCTGAAGCGCCTGCTGCCCTTGTTTGGGCTAGGTTTGGGTGGCCGTCTGGGCAGTGGCACACAATGGATTTCATGGATTGCGCTCAGTGACTACCTTGAGATCATCCAATTCCTACTAAAGGACTCGCGTCAGTCGGGGGTATTTAATGCCACCGCACCAAAACCCGTCAGCAACAGTGAGTTCACCTCAGTACTGGCCGGCGCGCTGGGCCGTCCCGCTTTCCTGCACATTCCTGCTTCTGTGCTCAGGCTGGCGATGGGCGAGATGAGCGATCTGCTACTGAACAGCCAGCGCGTCGTCCCCTCTCGCCTGCTTGAGGCGCGCTTCAAGTTCCGCTCCGGCTCACTTGAGGATGCCTTGCGCAACGAACTGGGCTAACACTTATTCGCCTCGGCGCGATGCCCACCAACCCTGCAGCCAAGCGCCGACAAATAACCCCGCCAGCGTATAGAGCAATGGCCAATTTCCTGTACCTAGGCCGGCAATAGCCGGGCCTGGGCATACGCCAGAAAGTCCCCAGCCAATACCAAAAATAGCCGCACCCACCAGTGTCTGTCGTGTACCAAACAATGCGTGCTTGCCAAACTTATCCGCAAATAAAGGCTTCTTCATAAGGCGAGGTGCCAACTGATACACTGCGAAGGTAATCATCACCGCGCTGCCCAAGACCAGCATCAATCCCCAATCATCAAAGCGCAAAAATGCTAGCACCACTTCTGGCTGCACCATGGTGGCCAACGTCAAGCCAGCACCAAATAGCATGCCGCCGATTAACACAGAAACATAAAAAAGTGCATTCATTACTGCACCCCCAGCGCTTCAACAAGATGGGCCGTGGCAATTGCGGTGGCCATAAAAACCAACACAGCACCCAGTGATGGCCACTGCAATGACGCCATGCCGCAAATGCCATGACCGGAGGTGCAGCCATTGCCGTAACGCGCGCCAAACCCAGCGATCAGCCCACCCAATGCCAACTGCCACGGCGCAACACTGGTCAGTACAAAGCGCTCTGGCATGAGCAACGCACATAGCAGCGCACCCAGTACCAAACCCACCGCCAGCACGATGCGCCAGCCTCGTGTTTCAATGAACCTTGTCTGCTGAAAAAACGGAACACACGACACGTATGACAGCGTCGCGCTGAAAAACGAGCTCATCCCCGCCACGATGCCGGTGCTGAGAAAAATAAAGGATACGGCAATACCGATCAGCACACCGCCGGCCAAGTAATGCGCCATGCCAGCAGGAAACAACAACTCAAGATTCATACCAACTCTCTCGCAGGAACAAGAAAAACCACAACAACCACTAACACAGCCAACATCATCATTAGCCAATCAAACAAATAGCATTTTAACGCGATACCACGCCAAACCAGCATATTCATGCCACGCCTGCCCCGAGGCCATTAAACGCTCTGCGCTTGGCATAAATCGTCGTAACAACGACAGATGCGCTAAGTCTATTTCGAAATCCACTGGGGCCGGCTTTACCTTAAAGCCGGCATGCTCAAACACTGCCACAGCCCGGGTCATGTGCATGGCCTGCGTTACCAGTACCACACGGTTCACGCCCAACGGCGCAAGCAGTGCCCTCGTCTTGATGGCATTGTCCCATGTGGTGGCACTGTCTTCCTCCACCCAATAAACGTTCACTACGTGGTCATTAACCAAGCTGTAATGCATGAGATGTGCCTCGGAGGCCACATCCCCCTGCCGTCGACCACCACTCACCGCCAGTGGCAGACCCGTGTGCCGATACAGGTGCGCCGCATAGCGCAGCCGGCTTGCCGTCCAGATATTGGGAACATCCCGATGCTCATACTCCGGCGCCGCATATTGGCGCCCGCCGCCGATAACCACGATGGCTTGCCAGCCCTCTGCCCGCAGCGTTGATGGATCGCTAATGGCCGGGTAGCGCTCCAAGCCCTGCAGCAGCCAACTAGCCCCCTGCGGGGTTGCCATCAACCAAAGCGAAACCAGCCCTAGGCCAATCAGCGCGCGCCCCCAGACCTGCCGCCGACGGCCTACCCACAGCCCCAGCAGCACCATCAGTATCTGCAGGGCAGGAGGGGACAAGCAGGCGTGAAGAAAAGCGATGAAGGTCATGGCGAGTAATGGTCTGAACGTGGCGTCTACGCTATGCTATGCCCCATTGATTTTCCACGATTTTTTGTACTTCCACCCGCTTTCCTAAGGCCCCGTTGCGCCATGCATGAACAATACCGCCCCCAGGATATAGAACCCGCCGCCCAGACCGAATGGGAACAATCCGGTGCCTTCAAGGCCGTTGACCCTTCACCTCAAGGTCAGCCCGAGAAGGAAAAATTCTTCTGCTTGTCCATGTTTCCGTATCCCAGCGGCAAGCTGCACATGGGCCATGTGCGCAACTACACCATCGGGGATGTGATCGCCCGCTTTCAGCGCATGCAGGGCAAAAACGTCCTGCAACCGATGGGTTGGGATGCATTCGGTCTGCCCGCTGAAAATGCGGCCATGAAAAATAAGGTGGCGCCGGCTGCGTGGACTTATTCCAACATCGACTACATGAAGACCCAGCTCAAATCGCTGGGCTTAGCCATCGACTGGTCGCGTGAAATCACCACCTGCAAGCCGGATTATTACCGTTGGGAACAGTGGCTATTCACGCGCTTGTTCGAAAAGGGCGTGATCTACAAAAAATCAGGCTCCGTAAACTGGGACCCGGTTGACCAGACTGTGCTGGCCAACGAGCAAGTAATTGATGGTCGCGGCTGGCGCTCTGGTGCCGTCGTCGAAAAGCGCGAAATCCCAATGTACTACTTCGGTATCACCCGCTATGCCGAAGAATTGCTGCGCGATCTGGACCAGCTCGACCAGTGGCCCGAACAAGTGCGCACCATGCAGCGCAACTGGATCGGCAAGAGTTTTGGTGCCGATATCGTGTTTGACTACGACGAAGCCAGCATCGGCATCACTGGTCAACTCAAGGTGTATTCGACGCGTCCGGATACGCTGATGGGCGCCACCTATGTCGCGGTGGCGGCCGAGCATCCTCTCGCTGCACGTGCCGCCGAAAAAAATGTGGCGCTCACGGCATTCATCGCTGAGTGCAAAGCCGGCTCCGTTGCCGAAGCTGACATGGCCACCATGGAAAAGAAAGGCATGGCTACCGGCCAATTTGTCATTCATCCACTCACTGGCACAAAGCTACCCGTATTCATCGCTAACTACGTGTTGTGGGGCTATGGCGAAGGCGCTGTAATGGCCGTTCCCGCGCACGATGAGCGCGACTTCGAGTTTGCCAACAAATATTCCCTGCCCATCACGCAGGTGTATCGCAAGGCTTCCGGTGATGACAGTTTTTCCGCAACACAGTGGCAAGACGAATACGCTGGCAAGGACGGCCTGATCACGATTAATTCTGGCAAATATGACGGCAAGGATTTTACTGCCGCCTTCGATGCCATCGTTGCCGATCTCGAAGTCTCGCAACATGGCGCGCGTAAAACCCAATTCCGCTTGCGCGACTGGGGCATTTCACGCCAGCGCTACTGGGGCTGCCCAATCCCCATCATTCACTGCGCTTCATGTGGCGATGTGCCGGTTCCGGAAAAAGATCTGCCCGTGATACTGCCCGAAGATGTAGTGCCCGATGGTGCCGGTTCACCACTGGCACGTATGCCTTCTTTCTACGAGTGCAAATGCCCCTCCTGTGGCGCTGATGCCAAGCGTGAAACGGACACCATGGATACCTTCGTGGAGTCCTCCTGGTACTACGCCCGCTATGCCTCACCGCAAAGCACCAGCGCCATGGTCGACAAGGATGCCGCCAAGTACTGGCTTCCCGTTGATCAGTATGTGGGTGGTATCGAACACGCCATCCTGCATTTGCTCTACGCCCGCTTCTTTCACAAGCTGATGCGTGATGAAGGCCTTGTACAAGGCGATGAGCCGTTCAAAAAATTACTGACTCAAGGCATGGTGGTCGCCGACACGTTCTATCGTGATGAAGCCAACGGTGGAAAGGACTGGATCAATCCCGCCGATGTCGACATCGAACGCGACGAAAAAGGACGCATGACGGCTGCCACACTAAAGAGTGATGGCCAGCCGGTACACATCGGTGGCATGGAAAAAATGTCCAAGTCCAAGAACAACGGCGTGGACCCACAAGCACTCATTGACCAGTATGGTGCCGACACGGCCCGCCTGTTCATGATGTTTGCTGCCCCACCGGATGCCTCTTTGGAATGGAGCGATGCTGGCGTAGAAGGCGCATACCGATTCTTGCGTCGCCTGTGGAAATTTGCCTCGAACTTCGCCATGCGTGCTGATGCCGCCCTAGCCCAGCCTGAAGCATCTGTTGTCGCTCATGCCGGTAATAGTAAAAAACTAGAGGCCATTCGCTTCGAACTGCACAGCATTCTCAAACAAGCCAACGCAGATTACGCTCGCAACCAGTTCAATACGGTAATCTCAGCCTGCATGAAGTTGCTGAATCTGCTGGAAAGCGAAAAGTTTGAATTTGATGTTGCCAACGACGCCGATCGTGCCAGCACCAACCGTCAGTTTTTAGCAGCCTCTGCTGAAACACTGTCCGTTCTCGTTCGCTTGCTGTCCCCTGTAACACCTCATATTGGTCACGCACTGTGGAAGGACTTGTCTGTGCGCATGGGCCCATTGCTCGGCCGCCAGATGCAGTCACTGGATGCGGAAGGCTGGCCACAGCATGACGATAAGGCGCTTGAGCAAAGTGAGATCGAGCTTGTGGTACAAGTGAATGGCAAGCTGCGCGGCAAGATCACTGTCGCGGCCGATGCCGATCAGCCCACCATCGAAGCCACCGCATTGGCCAATGCCGATGTGCAGCGCTTTATGGAAGGTAAACCTGCGAGAAAGGTCATCGTGGTCAAGGGCAAGCTGGTCAACGTGGTCGTCTGACAGGAGCAAGAGGCTGATGGGCAAAGCAACAACAATACGGATGATGCTGACACTGGCCGCCAGTCTGGCGATTACAGCCTGCGGATTTCATCTGCGTGGCAGCTATGAAATGCCAGCCGGTCTGCATGCCCTCACCCTCACGACTCCAGGCAGCAGTGCTGCCCTTCGCGACGAACTGGCACTTACGCTGGGTCGCGCTCATGTCAGCACCGATGGCGGCGACACAGAGCTGGAAGTAACGCGTGAGTTGCTCACTAAACAGACCACGACAGTCGACAGCCGCGCCAAAGCAGCTGAATACACCCTGATTTACTCTGTGGATTATCGCCTGCAGCCCACGGGCTCCAAGATTCCTGGCGCCATTCAGTCACTTATCTTGCGACGCGGCTATCAATACGACACCACCAATATTGTTGGCAAAAACACGGAAGAGGAAACCTTGGTGCAGGAGCTGCGCCGAGATGCTGCACACCAGATCGTACGCCAGTTACGCACTTGGACTCCCCCCGCTGACAGCGTAACGCCCGCACCATGAAACTAAGCTGGGATCAACTTCCCCGTCATGTCAAAGACCCGCTTGCGGCGGTGTATGTTGTGCATGGCGACGAAATCCTGCTGCAACAAGAAGCCACCGATCTGCTACGTCGTGCTGCACGCGCACAAGGCTACACCGAACGTGAAGTGCATCATGCCGAGCGTGGCATGGACTGGAGCGCGCTGCTCGCCAGCGTCAATACGCTGTCACTGTTTGGTGATCGCAAAATTGTAGAAGTTCGTTTTAGTGGCAAGCCTGATTCCTCCGCGGCCAGCATGTTAGAAAAATACGCAGGCAACCCATCGCCTGATACGTTGCTCCTCTTGATCCTGCCCAAGCTGGATGGCACCGCCCAAAAAGCAAAATGGTTTGCTGCCTGCGACAGCGCCGGCGCATCACTGCAACTGCCCGTCATAGATGCTCACACGTTGCCAAACTGGCTGAGTGGCCGCCTGCAACAAGCAGGCCTGCGCACCGAAGATACTGAAGCCTTTGCACTCCTGCGCGAGCGTGTGGAAGGAAATCTGTTGGCCGCCCAACAAGAAATCGAAAAGCTACGCCTGCTCGCCGATAATGGCCTACTGACCACCGATATTATTCGAAGTGCAGTGGGTGACTGCGCCCGCTACAACGTCTACGAACTGGCAGACTGCGCACTTAACGGCGATGCCGAACGAGCGGCCCGTATGCTGGCCGGACTCCGCGCTGAAGGTGAAACTGAATCGGGGGTACTCTGGGCACTTGGCAAAGATGCTCGCACACTCGCCGCACTCCGTGAGGGACTAGACGCTGGCCAACCCTTGAATGCCCTGCTGCAACAAAACGGTATTTGGCAAAAGCGCCAGTCCTTGTTTCAGAAAGCCGTGCAACGCACCTCGCCACGACTGGCGCGTTTACTGGTGAGCGAAATCCTTGCTACCGATCAGGCCATTAAGGGCCAAAGTCAGGAACGGGGCTGGGATGTTCTCCTACGCCTGACCATGGCCATTGCTGGCCGTCCACTTCTGCCTGGCATCAAGGTATGAACAACTCAGGACTCCCTGACGACCTGCTCGCCCTGCGCCAGCAAGTGCGCCGCGACCTTATTCTCGACACGCTCGGCAATAGTGCCCTCGCGCTCGGCCTGTGGGGCTGGTTTGGTGATGCCGCGACATTGCATCCTTTGTTAGCCTCGCGCGAAGTCATTATTATCTTAGTAGCCACCGGCCTGCTGAACTTAACGCACTTGCCGGCACGCTTTCGCCGCCTGCGCCAGCTTTACCGCCCTCAAGGCTGACCCCGCCGCTATCCTCCCGATAGTTGTTACTCGCTTTCCGCTGCCCCTTCACGCCATCCCCTACAGAGACCGTTCATCACCTGTTACGGAAACGGTATTCACATCGCCAAATTGTTGCCCGATGATTCGCGCCATCAACCCACCCGCTCACAGGAGAAACCCCATGAGCCAGAGCACCAGCAAGAAGCACCGCAGTGCCAAGTCACTGGTCTTCGACCCGCTGTTCCGAACCCGCCAAGAAAAGGCAAAAAAAGGCAAAGGCAGCTATGCCCGTCAGCCCCGGTCCTCCCAGCAGGAACCGGGGTTTTCTTTTTTAACGGCGGCATGATTTGTAACGCGCTTCAACAGTTGCGATGACTTCGCACAGTCGGCATCATCAGTCTTCACTTGCCGCGCTGATGACTTGGCTTCATGACAAACAATAACGATACCTCCAGTATTTCTTTCACCGCGCACTACACCGGCTATGTCTGGCACCGCTACGGTCTGTCCGATAAAAGCTTTGCTACCGCGCAAGGCCATACCTACTACACGCTGCTGCGCCCTTTTGAATATGCCGCACGCAGCCTGCTTGGCACAGATATCAAGACCACACTACTCCAACGCCACGCAATAATTGATCGCGAACTGGGGTCTCTGATCGCGGTCCACCCTAATCTGCAAATCGTCGAACTGGCCTGTGGTTTATCCCCGCGTGGTTATCGCTTCACTCAACAGCATCCTGCCATCACCTATATCGAAACTGATCTACCCGGCATGGTGGCACGTAAGCAGCCATTGCTCGCAGGACTAGGCTCACTCAACACACGGCACCGCATTGTTACCTGCAATATTCTTNNGGGTGTTTACTTGACCGATGTTTATCCGGAAGTTGAAGGCCATCGCTTTGCTGGCATTATCAAGGCATCTAACAACCTATTACGCACTGCCTCACGCAGCCGCTTCATGCTGCACTTTAGTAGCGATCACTCGATGCAAGCTCATTTTATGCGGCAGGGGTTTTCCAGTGTGCAGGTCTTCAATCCAGACCATGAGCACACCAGTGCACCCATCGCACGCAGCGGCGCCATTGTGCGGGTGATTAAGGCTCTCGCCTGAGTGGCAGGCAGCAGACATAAAAAAACCCGCATTACGATGCGGGTTTTTTTATGTCCTTTTTTCAGGATGCCTGTTCGTGATACAGCGCAGCCACTTTCCGGCGCCCGCTGTCTCCATCCTGGTCAGCGGGTTGTCTGAAAAAAAGCTCATCATCCAAAAGAATCTTCAACTCTTCAGCAATCACAAAATTTCCATGCTTAAACAAACAACGCATGGTGTTGTCATGCTGCTCAAACACCAGCATTTCAATACGCAACGCGGTTCCTTCTGGGCAAAGGATAAGATCACGGGCATGTTTTTCCAGTGGAAAATCAGTGTGTTCGTATTCCAGCACACAGCCAAAAAAACTCATATCACGAATCTTCACGGGCATATCAACAGACAGTGATCCGTCCACCGCAGAGAAACTAATGACATTCGCGTTAGGGTTATTAGGGATAAATCGTGGTTCGCCACGGCGTTCCATGACTTCGCATTCAGCCTTCGTGAAAACCTGAATCCCCTTCACGGCAGATAAATCGTCGCCGCGCAAGAAAGAGGCGAACATATCCACGGACTCGTCACGCTTTTCCAACTGAGCCACATGATCGGCCCCCTTGATCACTGCAAAGATGGCATTAGGACAGCGCACCGCAAACTGGGCATTTTCCCAAGGCAACGTAAAGCTATCGAACTCCCCCGTAGCAACCAATGTCTCGCACTCTGGATAACCCAGAATGGACTCAACCTCCATCAGACGGTTGGCATTTATTCGGTAACGTTGTTGTTCGTTTTCATGAAAGTTGCGCATCTGACGATGGAATAACTTGCGCGTAATGTCTGAAACCTCGGTTTCTTTTAATCGCGCATGATTGATCAGGTAAAGCACCACGGCCTGACCAAATTCGTCGAGACGACCTTCATCCAACACCTTGATGGACTCTTCCAGCAACATGCGCCAAGACTTTCGTGGGCGTACCAGAATGCCGGTGACGATAAGCTTGTGCATGGCCTGGGGCTGTTTATAGGCATAAGTAGATGCCAACACAGAGCCAAGGGACAGCCCCATCAGCGAAACCTTCTCCAGACCCATCTTTGTGGTCCAGAGAAACAAGAGATCCGCCAAGTCTTCCATGCCCAGCTGCGGGGCCAATTGGCTGTTGTTCCCCAGCGACGGCAGATCCACAAGGATGACGGGAACCGCCTGAAGGATCTGCTCGACACAATACTTGTAGGAATTGAAATTCTGGAAAGCACCACCGAGCACGATCAGTGGTGTCTTGTGGGCGTTTTCCGGCAGGCTGAACGCAAGATACTCTACCCGCCAGGTACCAATGATATCGGTCCGGGGAGGCTGCTTCAGCGAAGAGCGGGTATACGCCTCATATGTTAAGGACATGATGGCCCCAGTGTGGCCAATCGGCCATTCTTGTTGGTCTTTAACCCGCTTGAGCGAGCCGCATCATCGGCAACACAGGGTGTCGTCCGCCTGATGTCATTCTTATTGTTGAACATTTATCCTAACACCGACCAATGGTGTTTGCGTAGCAGACACGTAACCTATGAAGCCTTCATCTGAGAACGCTTGTCGGTCTGCCGAAGTAGAGCAGACCACCGTATACTCTACTCATTGTGCCAACACCGGAATTGCCCTTGTGACAGACATACTCGATATTTCAGCCTATATGCAGCGCCTTGGCATTGCCGCCCGTGAAGCGTCACGTGCCACCGCCCGCGCCACCACCGGCACCAAGAATGCCGCCCTGGCGGCCATTCATGATGCGTTGACAGTCGCAAAGGCCACTATTCTGGCCGCCAACGCTAAAGATATGGAAGCAGGCCGTACCCGCGGGCTGGATGCTGCCATGCTGGATCGTCTGGCGATCGGCGAAGATACCTTTGCCGGCATGCTAGAAGGCCTGCGTCAGGTAATGGATCTGGCTGACCCGGTCGGCGCCATCACTGACCTAGTCTATCGCCCCACCGGCATTCAGGTTGGCAAGATGCGCGTGCCTCTTGGCGTTATCGGCATCATTTATGAATCGCGCCCTAACGTCACGTTGGAGGCTGCTGCGCTGTGCTTGAAGTCTGGCAATGCGAGTATTTTGCGTGGCGGCTCGGAAGCCATTCACTCCAACAAGGCCATTGCCGTCTGTATTCAACAAGGCCTAGAAAAATCCGGCCTGCCGCGTGAAGCTGTACAGATTGTGGAAACCACCGACCGTGCCGCTGTGTCTGCCCTGATTACCATGCCAGCGTATGTGGATGTGATCGTGCCACGGGGCGGCAAGGGCCTGATCGAACGTATCTCGGGCGAAGCCAAGGTCCCGGTTATTTATCATCTAGACGGTAACTGCCACACCTTTATTGAGCGCGACGCGGACTTGAGCAAGGCCGTTGCCGTGGCACTAAACGCCAAAACGCACCGTTATGGCACCTGCAACACCATGGAAACACTGCTGGTGGATGAGCCAGTCGCCAAGGCTGCACTTACCGCTCTGGCACCGCTCTACCGCGAGAAAGGCGTGGAGTTACGTGGCTGCGCCAAAACTTGCGCCATTATCGATGCCATCCCTGCAACGGAAGAGGATTGGTACACCGAGTACCTGGCCCCTGTGCTGGCCATCAAGGTGATAAATGGACTGGATGAGGCCATTGCCCATATTAATCACTACGGCTCACACCACTCGGACGCCATCATTACTGAAAGCGTGACCAAGGCTCGTCGCTTTTTAAACGAAGTGGACTCCAGTTCGGTCATGGTGAACGCCTCTACCCGCTTTGCCGACGGTTTTGAATACGGTCTGGGAGCTGAAATCGGCATCTCTACCAACAAGATTCATGCACGCGGCCCGGTGGGCCTGGAAGGGCTAACTAGCCAGAAATGGGTGGTGTTGGGCGACGGTCATATCCGACAGTGAAATCACTGATCGGGCTTTATGGCGGCTCTTTCGATCCGGTTCATAACGGTCATGTCGCCACGGCAGCAGAGTTGCTGGCGCGGCTACCCTTCCGGGAAATCCGCCTACTGCCCGCTGCCCGATCTCCGCTCAAAGGCAGGGGGCTGGCAGATCACCATCGTGTCGCAATGCTGCAACTGGCCCTAAGACCTTATGCTGGGCTTAGTGTCGATGACCGCGAGCTTCACCGCCCTCCTCCCTCCTTCACCATCGACACCCTGCATGAGGTTCGTCGTGAGATGGGCAGGGCAACTCCGTTGGCTTTTATCATGGGAATGGACAGCTTTTTAACGCTGCCTCAGTGGAAGGATTGGCAACAACTGACGGATTGCGCCCATCTGATCGTGATCAATCGACCCGATCACCGCGCAGTCTTTACACCTGATCTGGCAAATTGGCTGAAAAAACATCGAATTACCGACGCAGAGTCGCTAGAATCGCGACCCTTTGGTGGAGTGCTGCTCGTGGAAACGGCATCGCACGACATTGCCAGCCGCGTTATTCGGGCTGCCATTCGGTCCGGTCAGTCAACCTCGGGCTGGCTAGACCCTACCGTCCGCGACTATATTGATACCCACCGCCTCTACACCGGAGCTGCAGAACCCCAATGAATCCTCTTCCCCACGAATCAAAACAACTTGTCGATCTTGCCCAGCATGCGCTGGAAGAACTCAAGGCTAAAGACGTTCTAGTACTTGATGTACGTTCCATCACCAGCCTGACCGACGTCATGATCATTGCTTCCGGCACTTCTACGCGTCATGTGAAGTCTCTGGCGGATAATGTCTCGAAAACAGTCAAAGCCGCTGGCCTCAAGCCACTGGGCATGGAAGGTGAGCGCGACGGCGACTGGGTCCTTATCGACCTCGCTGGCGTCATTGTGCACGTCATGCAGCCCGCTACTCGCGCTTTCTACGATCTTGAGCGCCTGTGGACACCCGGTGCCAGCAATCACATTACCCAGAACAAATCCTGATTCATGAAGCTGCGTCTGCTTGCCGTTGGCACGCGAATGCCCGGCTGGGTGGAAGAAGGCTTTACCGATTATGCCAAGCGACTCTCCGGTGATATCAGCCTAGAGTTGGTGGAAATCACTGCCGGTAAGCGTCTCAAGGCCACCGATCTGGCTCGCGTAAAGGAGCAGGAAGGTGAAGCGTTGCTGGCCGCCATAAGGCCTCAGGAACGCGTGATCGCTTTGGATGTCTTGGGCAGAGTGCTCTCCACTGAGGACATGGCCGATACGCTACGCGAGTGGCATGTTGATGGCCGTCCTGCTGCCTTGCTGATTGGTGGGCCGGAAGGCCTGAGCCGTGCAGCACTGGAGCGTGCCGACGAGAAATGGTCGCTATCCCGCCTGACGCTGCCGCATCCCCTTGTGCGTATTGTGATTGCCGAACAACTATACCGCGCATGGAGCCTGCTTAAGGGCCACCCTTACCATCGCTGACGCTCCTCCTAAGAAACAGGTCTCTACAAAAACACGCTAGCTTTTATTGGCCAGCCTGCCTGAAAATCGCACTTTTGCCTGACGCCAGACCCCATGCGCCGACAGAACGCCATCACGATCAAAGACAACCAGCAGGAAGCGGCCCTCTTTCGGCGGCGCGCTATTGTTGCCGTCGTTTTCGTGCTGCTTATGTTTGGCGTGCTAATCGGGCGCTATTATTTCTTGCAGATCATTGAGCACGAGACCTACAGCGTACTGTCAGAGAACAACCGTGTGCATCTGGAGGCCATTGCGCCTCCACGGGGCTTTATCTTTGACCGCAAGGGCCGCCTGCTCGCGGATAACCAACCCA